>JAZRZU010000084.1:0-41675 GCA_045601465.1 Acutalibacteraceae bacterium | reverse complement strand
GTTTTTTCTTATTCTTGTATGGAAATGCATCCCGCAAGACTTCCTCGCTGACCACCTGTCACACGATGTGACCAAAACACATCCGGATGACACCGTGTGCACAAGTCCGTCACCGTAATATGCGCCGGCTTAACACCGGCCTGTATGAGTGTACGGCGATTTACCTCCCACAGATCAATGCGCACCTTGTCCTGTGACACCACCGTATAACAGGTGTCATCATAACAAGAAAGCGCCTCGAATGCCGTAATAACCGGCGCATCCACCTCAAAGCAACACGGCCCAATAGAAGGGGCGATGGCAGCAAGAATCGTTTCGGGACGACACCCATAGTCACTCACCATCCGTTGCACCGTTACCGCCCCGATTTGCGCCGCCGTCCCCCGCCATCCCGCATGGGATGTTGCCACCACTCGTTTAATGGGATCAACAAAAAACAGAGGCACACAATCTGCATACTGCGTAAACAGCACAACGTTAGGCTCGTCCGTCAGCAATCCATCTACGTCGGTATACCCACGTTCTCGTGTCACGCCCCGACCACGGTCTGCTGCCGTCGCATTATATAGGGTGGTATGATGCTCTTGTGCCGATACCACCGCATCGTTGCTGTTCACCCCTACCGCATCACAAAACCGACGGAAGTTTTCCCGCACAGCAACCGGGTCATCTCCCCGTGTATAGCTCAAATTCATACTTTCGTAAATACCGACGCTGACACCGCCGAGCCGTGTTGAAAAGCCATGCCGAACAAACGGTACGGCATCAAATGACGGAAAGGTATAATACACCACGCCGTTTTTCTCGTGTTCCGTTAACGTCTTACTTCTTAATACCATGTTTATCACCATAAGTAGTGTATCACATTGGGAGGGCTTTTGGCAATTAAATTTCAAAAATCAATTTGAGTAGTAAGAGAGTGATCACACCCGGCACACCACCCAATACACAAGTAACCCCTGACAAAATATTCAGTCCCAAAGAAACACCGGTAAAGGCGCCGGTCACGTTGACGGCGGCCAAAGCACATGCCCCTTGCAACGCACTGCTCAACAAGGAACGAAATGGTTTTTTGGTTAAAATAGCTCCCGCCAACACCGCCAATCCAAAAGCGGCCACAATACACCACAAAAAAATCATAACCCCCATATCGTCCACCCCCGTTTCACTATATGTACAAGTTCACCCAAATATAACAAAACGGGCGTTGTCCAACGACAACGCCCGTTAAATTCGACCATATGGTGTTATGCGCCCAAAAATTTGGTTACTAACATACCGATCAGCACCAACACAAAGAACACGATCGCCAAAACCTTGGTCCACTTTGCAAGGAACCCATCCAGCGTTCTGGCTCTGCCTTTATCCATAAAGTTTTCAGCAGCGCCCGAGATAGAACCCAAATTCGACTGACGGCCTTCTTGCAGCAAAACGACCACAACGATAATCAGCGCAAAAACAATGATAACAGCGCCGATGATATATTCCCAAACTGTCATAAGAGAGCCTCCTAAATCAACTAACAAACTAAGATACGAGTAATATGATACCACACCTTACTCAAAAACGCAAGCACAAATTTTCTTATTATCGATGTATGTTTTTAAATAAAAAGGGCAATCTATTTTCGGCGTGAACACAAAACAACTTGCGTTTGCCGTGTTTGTCGCCTGGATGCCGAGCCGTTATGGCTCGGCATCCATTTTTTATAAGAAACTCAGTTGCTCGCCAACATCCTGCGCTAGCGGGGTAGCACCTGCGGCGGGTAGGGATTTGGTCCGATAACGGGCGCCTTTTACCACCATATCCTCCTCAAACGGTACCACGCTGGCTAATCGATGCTGTCCTTTGAGCGTCATCGCTTGAATGCCTTGTGTATCACGAGTCGTCTTAGCAGCCACTGCACCCGTATGCACAATCAACCGTCTGCCGGAAGTTGAGATCAACATAAATTCACGGTCTTTTGCCACATAGAACATGGCAACAAGCGGTGATTTCAACGAATATGCCGCAATCAATTTCCGCCGATTTTTCTTGGTTGCATAAGAAGCCATGTCCACTTTGGCAACTTTACCATTTTCAAAGAAGAACACCATATAACCGACATACTTGTCCACAACGGCCATATATTTCGCATTCTCTCCGTCGTCAAAGCCCAGCTTACCGCCAACAAAATCGCCTAATGCGCTGGTTTTGGTATCGGGAAAATCCGCCGCTTTGGACTTGTACACTGTACCGGCATCCGTGAAAAACAACAAATCATGCCGATTGGTAGTCACCACCGTTTGGACGATGGAATCCCCTTCTTTCAATCGATGCTCGCTGTTCATACGCAACGATTGCGGTGTGATTTTTTTGAAGTAACCGCCCGCTGTAAAGAACAACGTGCAAGGATAATCCGGAATATCCTCCTCTGCCGCTTCTTGTTCCTCTTGCAGATCGGTGGCATAGATCAGGGTCGTTTTGCGTGGCTGGCCGT
Source organism: Acutalibacteraceae bacterium (assembly GCA_045601465.1). GTDB lineage: Bacteria > Bacillota > Clostridia > Oscillospirales > Acutalibacteraceae > RGIG3009. The sequence goes on along the minus strand of JAZRZU010000084.1, from coordinate 39,196 downwards.
ATTTTTTGGCAACAGCACGCAATTCCTCGATGATGATGGTCTTAACCCGACTGCGACTGTTCAAAATCGCCTCGAAATTCTCGACCTCCTCCTCCAAGCGCTGGACTTCATCCAAACGTTTGAGGATATATTCTCGGTTAAGATGACGCAACTTGATCTCCGCCACATACTCTGCTTGCGTTTCGTCAATTCCAAACCCGATCATAAGGTTCGGCACAACCTCAGCTTCTTCTGCGGTTTCACGCACGATGCGTACGGCTTTATCAATATCCAATAAGATTTTCTGTAACCCACGTAACAGATGCAGCTTTTCTTTCGCACGGTTTAGATCGTATACCACACGGCGGCGGACACTCTCAATACGGAAAGCTGCCCATTCCTCCAACAAAGCACGTACACCCAGCACCTGCGGGACACCGGCAATCAATACGTTAAAATTACATCCAAACGAATCTTCCAGCGGTGTTGCCGCATACAGCTTGCTCATAACCTTGTCGGGGTCAGCGCCACGTTTTAAGTCAATGGTGATCTTCAAACCGTTCAAATCGGTTTCGTTACGGATATCGTTAATCTCACGTACTTTACCGATCTTGACCAATTCGGTCACTTTTGACACAATGGCTTCTACTGTGGTAGAATACGGAATTTGCGTAACGTCGATACAGTTGTTAGACTTATCGTAAGTGTATACCGCCCGTACCCGCACGCTTCCACGACCGGTGTTATAAATTTTCTCCAGCTCATCACGATTATAAATCAGTCGACCACCGCTTGGAAAATCGGGTGCCTGTAAGGTGGAGAGAATATCGTGTTCGCTGTCTTTCATCAACGCAATAGCGGTTTCACAAACCTCCGCAAGATTAAACGAACAGATATTACTCGCCATACCAACGGCAATACCCAGATTATTATTCACCAAAATAGACGGGAAAGTCACCGGTAACAACGACGGTTCTTTCATAGTGGCATCGTAGTTGTCTACAAAATCGACAGTATCCTTGTCGATATCCCGAAACAACTCCGCAGCAATCGGTGCAAGCTTTGCCTCCGTATATCGAGAGGCGGCGCACTCAATATCGGATGAATACGCTTTACCGAAGTTTCCTTTGGATTCGACGTACGGATGCAACAGCGATTCATTACCACGAGATAATCGCACCATCGTATCGTAAATGGCAGCATCGCCGTGAGGATTTAACCGCATCGTTTGACCGGCAATGTTGGCGGATTTGATGAGTCCGCCGTTGAGCAACCCCATCTTATACATCGTATACAGAAGTTTACGGTGTGACGGCTTAAATCCATCAATTTCCGGAATGGCACGGGACATGATGACACTCATCGTATACGGCATATAGTTTTCCATTAACGTGTCGGTAATGGGTTGATGTTCCACGTCTCCTGCGCCGGCAATATGTGCATTTTCAGGCAAGGTTGCCATAGCCGTTTCTACCGTTTTTTTCTTTTTTGCCATATGGACAGTCCCTCCTCTCATTCCAGATCCAACATATCCAGATATTGAGCGCCGTGTTCTGCAATCATGCGTTTACGACCCTCTAAATTGTCACCCAACAACACGTCAAACATTTCCGCCGTAGCCTCTACATCACAAGGCGTCACCTTGATAAGACGTCTGGTGGGCGGATTCATCGTGGTCAAAGACATCATCTGCGGTTCGTTTTCACCAAGTCCCTTGGACCGTTGGATGGTGTACTTGGTGTTGCCGATGATTTCCAAAATTTCCGCCTTTTCACGGTCATTATACGCAAAATACGTATCGGTCTTGGTGTTGATCTCATAAAGCGGAGTTTCCGCAATATACACATACCCCTGCTCAATCAAGGTCGGGGTCAAGCGGTATAACATCGCCAAAATCAGAGTGCGGATCTGGAAGCCGTCCACGTCCGCATCGGTACAAATAATAATTTTCGAAAACCGAAGCGCCGACAGATCAAAGGTAGCAAGATTTTTGTTGGATTTCGATTTGACCTCGACACCGCATCCCATAACTTTGAGCAAGTTGATAATAATCTCGCTCTTAAAAATTTTATCGTATTCGGCTTTTAAACAGTTCAAAATTTTACCACGAACCGGAATCACCGCTTGGAATTCGGAATTGCGTGCCTGGATACAGGCACCCATAGCCGATTTACCCTCCACGATAAACAACTCCCGTTGCGTAACGTCACGGGTACGGCAATCCACAAAGCCCGGCACACGGGACGCCAGATCATTACCGGATTGCAAGGTCTTTTTAAGATTCAAACGAGTCGTTTCGGCTTTTTCACGACTGCGCTTGTTGATGAGCACCTGATCGCACAAGCGGTCAGCTTCCGCTTTGTTTTCAAGGAAATATGCCTCCAACCGATCTTTCAAGAACTTAGTCATGGCTTCTTGAATGAAGGTATTGGTAATTGCCTTTTTCGTTTGATTTTCATACGAGGTTTGTGTAGAGAACGAAGACGACACCAACACAAGGCAATCCTGCACGTCCTGGAAAGTAATTTTACTTTCGTTTTTCAGATACTTGCTGTTTTGTTTGAGATACGTATCGATCTGCGATACAAATGCGGACCGCACCGCTTTTTCAGGAGCGCCGCCATGCTCTAACCAACTGGAATTGTGATAGTATTCCAGCAAATTCATTTTATTGGAAAAACAAAGCGCAACGTTGAATTTTACTTTATACTCCGGCTTATCCTCACGGTCACGGCCCCGACGCTCTGCCGTCCATACCTGTACGTCGGTCATAGAAGCATCACCGACTAACTCGGTCACATAATCCGCAATGCCGTTTTCATAAACAAACTCCTGCGTTTCAAAGCTGCGTCCCCGTTGGTCTTTGAGCACAAACAACACATTCGGGTTGACAATGGCTTGCCGTTTAATAATATCTTCAAAATACGAAAGAGGCACCGCTGTATCGGTAAACACCTGACGGTCGGGTTTCCACCGAATCGTAGTCCCGGTATCCCGCTTGGTATACGGTTCTTTTTGCAAGCCACCGACATTTTCACCATGCTCAAAATGCAACGTATAGCGGAACCCGTCACGGTGCACCTCGACGTCCATATACTCGGATGCATACTGGGTAGCGCACGCACCGAGACCATTCAAACCAAGCGAGAACTCGTAACTTTCTCCCTCATTGGTATGATATTTACCACCGGCATACAACTCGCAAAAGATAAGTTCCCAGTTATACCGTTGTTCCTTGGTGTTATAATCCACCGGCATTCCACGGCCGAAATCCTGCACTTCAAACGAGCCATCCTCAAATCGAGTAGTGATAATTTTATTACCATGCCCTTCACGTGCTTCGTCAATCGAGTTGGATAGGATCTCAAATACAGCATGCTGACAGCCTTCCAATCCATCCGAACCGAAAATAACGGCGGGACGTTTACGCACACGGTCGGCACCTTTTAGCGAGGTAATGCTCTCGTTATCGTAGTTGGGCTTTTTTGTTGCCATCCTCTTCATCCTTTAATTTCAAGATATGGATTCTATCCTTTTTATTTTATACTACATATAGACATTTCGTCAAGTTTGATTTTCTTTTTTCGAGATTTTATAAAAATTTCCTTTACTTTTTTCAATTTTTTCATAGACTCTTGTCGCCCGCTGTTGTATAATGGACTTATCTTTTGGCAAAGGGCGGAATTTTAATTGGGTAACATCACGTTGGAACAGCGCATAGATGAAGAAATTGCACAGCAACTGTTACAAGAAAAAAAGAAAAAGCAAGCCCAGTCGGGCTGGGCTCCTTTTGTATTAGATGCCATTATAGCGGCAATCGTGCTATGCGTATTTGCACTTTTTCACCATGTCATCCCGTTTGCGGGTGAACAACCGCAGCCGGTAACCCCGCCTACCCATCAGGATACCACCATCCCGCAAAAACCCGTTGACTCCCATCCGTTTGCCGACAAATTTACGGATACCGTTGTTAAAACGGAAAACTCATACACCAGTCAAAACATTGCCATTACAGTAGAAAAACGCACACAGGGCTCCGATAAATCGCTGGTCACCTACTATGTTGCGGACGTATATCTGCGGTCGACCGATTATTTTAGAACCGCCTTTGCCCAAGATAAGTTTGGTCAAGGTATTAAGGAAGATCTTTTGCCAATCGCCAACCGCCACAATGCCATTTTGGCAACGTCGGGCGATTATTACGGGATGCACGCTAACCGTTCGGTCATTCGCAACGGTACGGTATACCGTCAAAAAAGTGGTGACGGCGACGTTTGCGTTCTCTATCGGGACGGCACCATGAAGATCGTATATGACAAAGAGAAATTCGATGCCGCCGCGGAGGCGGAAAAAGGTGCATGGCAAGCATGGAGCTTCGGGCCATCCTTATTCAAGGAAAACGGCGACACCCTCACCTCGTATTCCGGGTATTTAGCCAGTAAGCATCCCCGCTGTGCTATCGGCTACTATGAACCCGGCCACTATGTTTTTGTACTGGTAGACGGCCGTGCAGATAACTATTCCGCCGGACTGACAATGGTGGCACTTTCCAATTTAATGAAAGAACTCAACTGTACCGTCGCCTACAATTTAGACGGTGGTCAAACCGCCCAAATGGCATTTGACGGAAACATTGTCAATCAACCGTATAAAAACGGCCGTGTGGTCAGCGATATTCTGTATATTGGAGAGGTGGAGTAACCATGAAAAAACGTATTCCGTTGTTATTGGCGCATACGTGTATCATCCTCTGTTTGGTCCTGTTGCCTCTGTTAATTCTTGACTATATCAACCCCTCGATGGATTTCATCAATAACCCCTACACCAAAATTTTTATTGCGCTTTCCTGTGTATTGGGTGCCCTGCAATCCTTGTTTCTGGTCGTTATCTATCGAAACCATTAAAGGAGTGAATGATATGTCCTATACCGCCCGTGAATCCCGCTACCAAGATGTTACGTATCGCCGTTGCGGCAAAAGCGGATTGCTTTTGCCGCCCGTCTCGCTCGGCTTGTGGCACAATTTCAGCGACGTAGACGATTACGAAAATATGGTGAACATGTTAACCACCGCCTTTGACCGAGGTATCACCCACTTTGACCTTGCCAACAACTACGGCAGACCGTTTTGGGGTTCCGCCGAGAAGAATTTTGGAAAAATCTTGCGTGAGGAATTATCCGCCTATCGAGATGAACTCATCATCTCCACCAAAGCCGGTTACACCATGTGGCCCGGCCCGTACGGTGATTTTGGCAGCCGCAAAAGCCTCATTTCCAGCTTGGATGCCAGCTTAAAACGCATGGGGCTGGATTATGTGGACATCTTCTATCACCACCGCATGGATCCCGAAACACCCTTGGAAGAAACCATGGGTGCGCTATGTGATATTGTGCGCAGCGGTAAAGCCTTGTATGTCGGTATTTCCAACTACGATGCCGCCACTGCCGCCAAAGCGCAAGCTATTTTGGAAGCGAACGGCGTACATTGTTTGATACACCAGCTACGGTATTCCCTGCTCAATCAGCGTGTAAAAACCGAAGGTATTATGGACGCTACCGACCAAGCCGGCATGGGTACGATTGCCTTTTCACCGCTGGCACAAGGATTGCTTTCGGATAAGTACCTAACCGGTATTCCGGAAAACTCCCGTGCCGCCAAGCCGGATTCCTACCTGTCGCCGAAAAGCATCACCCCCGACTTGTTAAAACAGATTGCGGCATTAAACCAAATCGCCGCCGACCGTGGCCAAACGTTAGCGCAGATGGCCATTGCTTGGTTGCTCAGTATCGGTAACGTCACCAGCGTATTAGTCGGTGCCAGCACACCGAAGCAAATTGAAGAAAACGTAGACGCCGCCAAAAACACCGCTTTTTCGGATGCCGAACTTTCTGCCATCGCCAATATCTTATCCGCATAAACCAACACCCGCCGAGCACGCTCGGCGGGTGTTTTTTCGTTTAAGAATCTTTTTGTATTAATCGAGCAGCAAGCTCAGGGTCGGGGGTTACGTATACCGTCCGATTGGTCTCATAAATCACCATACCCGGTTTAGCACCTGTCGGTTTTTTAACGTGACGAATCTGTGTGTAATCCACCGGCACCTGCGAAGAATTCGACGCCTTTGAATGGGTCGCCGCTAAAATAGCGGCCTGCAATAGGGTTGATTCAGGCGGCAACACCCCGTCGGTCAACACCACCGTATGCGAACCGGAAATCGCCTTGGTATGAAACCACCAATCGCTCCCCTTTGCCATTCGTGTGGTCAGTTTATCGTTTTGCACGTTGTTGCGACCCACCAAGATCGTAAATCCATCATCCGATTGGAATTGCAACGGCTTTGTCGGTGGGGGATTCTTTTGACGCCCCGACTGCCGCCGCATATATCCCGTCGCAACCAACTCTTGACGTAGTTCCTCCAATTCTCTGACCGTTGTCGCACGAGATAACGCATCAAAAACCGAATCCAAATACAAAAGATCCCGTTCTCCGATAACCAGTTGCTGCTGTAAAATCTCCTCTGCCGTTTTGGCTTTCCGATACTCTTTATAATACTGCTGTGCATTCTCCGCAGCGGATAATGCCGGGTTCAGAGGCACTTGTAACAACGGGCATGCCTCATCATAATAGTTGATCAACTCTGCTCGATTGGCACCCCGTGGGATACTGTGCAGATTCGCATTGATTAAATCGGCATACAAGCGCTTTTCATCCCGCTTACGGGATGTGGCAAGTTCCCGACGCTGGTTGTTCAGTTTACGAGAAAGTCGGTCAACCGCCGTATTGAGTGCCCGCCAAATATCTTGCGAGCGTTGCCGCATCCGTTCCACGGCATCCTTCTCCGCATAAAACTCGTCCAACAACCGTGAAAAACCATCCGCTTCACGACCACGTGCCGACAATCCATATTGCGTAATCGGTAAGAAACTGAAATCTAACGGTGTGTGATCGGTGCGGTACAATACATACGGCATGCGCTTATCGGGCGATTGTATTGCTTGTTGAATACGATACAATGCCCGTTCCAACCGATGAAACTGCGCCTCGGTCAATTCGCCGTCATCCGCCTCACCTCTCAGCGTCTGATAGGCAATTTCTCGACAAATAAGCGGCGAAAACCCTTGTGTACACGAACGAATCGCTTGTTCCAACGGGATTTTTTCAGATGCTATCCGAGCCGCCATTTGCTCGGGCGTATGATTAACAAGGTCAAGCCTTACCGAATCCACCAATGGTACGATATACCCGATCCCCGGTAAAATGGGACGTGACGGCGACATGGTCAGATCCACCCGTTTAATGGAATCCACCACACGGTCATCCCCGTCAATCAAAATGATGTTGCTATACCGCCCCATCACCTCAACGGCAAGCGTTAAACGCACCGCATCGCCCAATTCATTGATAGCGTCAAAATCAAAATACAGCACCCGTTCCAAACCAAGTTGCCGTATTGCCGCCACCCGAGCTCCCACTAACCGCTTACGCAAAAGCATGCAAAACATCGGTGGCGTGGCGGGATTTTCCAATGCCACCTCGGTGATATGCACCCGTGGTGAATTGACCCGTGCCGAAATATACACTTTATGGCTGCCGTTCAGTCCCCGCAGCGCTAACACCAACTCTTCTTTGGAGGGCTGATGGATCTTGTCTACCCGTGAGCCCACCAAACAGGACTCCAATTCGTGCCGTAGACAATATAAATATGCTCCGTCAATAGCCATTTTCTTATCCCTCAATCGTCCTATACGGGGCGTGTCCCGTGTGTACCATTACCGACAGCGTCGGTAATGCCTTCCCTAACCATTCGGCAAATCGCTCTGTGATACCGTTTTCGGTTGCATAATGTCCTGCATCCACCAATGTTTTAGCAGCGGGTACACCCAACCATTCATGGTGCTTGACTTCACCAGTAACTGCTGCATCGGCTTTTTCTAACAACGGGACGACCAGATCTCCACCGCTGCCGCCACATACGGCAACCGTCTGGATCGTGCGATCCCCCGCCCGCAGTCGTACTGCCGTTCCCAGGCAATTTGCCACGTACACGGCAAACGCATCCGCCGACATGGCAATCGGCAATCGACCGATACGGCACAAGCCATCCTCTGCCACCGAAACAGCGGTCAAGCCCAGTTTTTCGCACAGGCAATCGTTGACACCACCCGCCGCTTTATCCGCATTCGTATGAGCCGACAAAACCGCAATTCCGGCAGCAGCTAATCGATAAACCGCATGAGAACTGGGCAGCGCTTTAAGCGAATCGAAAATAATCGGATGATGGGTAACGATCAACTGTACGCCTTGTTCGATCGCCTGTTTTATCACCTCATCGGTAACGTCCAATGCAACCAAAACAGCCGAAACCTCCGCCTCGTTATCACCCACCAGCAAGCCAACGTTATCCCACTCCTCTGCTGTGCCAAAGGGAGCTTTTTGTTCCAACACGTTTACGATATCTTGTACCGTCATATATACTCCTCCAGTTTTTGCAACACCCGTGTGATCTCCTCATCACAACCGCCCTGCTGCTGCTTTTGCAGTCGTTTCGCAACAAGACGCAGATACGGCGCTCCTTTTGGCAAAGGGATTCGTCCGACGTAGCAAGACAACAAATCGGGGTGTACCGCCACACCGGTATAACTCACCCGTAAAACGGTATACCACCGTCGTCCATCCTGCACTACCTCTTCCTTTTCAATCTCAAAACCGTTTTCCCATAAAAAGCGCCGAAGTTTTTCTGCACGGGTCATGGGTTGCAAAATCAAACGATAGTGATCGGATTTCACCCAGGGTGCCGCCTCTAAAATAGCGGCAATCGTTTCGCCACCCATTCCGGCAATCACGATATCGTCCACCTCATCCGGCGATACAGTGGACAGTCCGTCCCCCAGCCGAATCGCAATATTCTCGGTAAACCCAGCCTCCATTACCGTGCGAGTAGCTGCGGCTACCGGTCCTTTCTTAACGTCCGAGGCAATTACGTATGTACAAATACCCTGTCGAATCAACTGGACAGGCAACAACGCATGGTCGGTGCCGATATCCGCAAGCCGACTGCCCGAACGGACAAGATCCGCAATCTGTTGTAACCGAGAATCTAACATCATTATCTCCTACAAAAAAAGGCAGTTCCCGTGAACTGCCTTTTGTGATTATTTTTCCAAATGAGCGTTGATCTTTGCCACCAACTCATCTGCATCTACCCCGTGAACTGCACACGCTTGCGCCAGCGTTTCGCCACGAGCAGAGGGGCAACCAAGGCAATGCATACCCATCTCCAAGAAAAACGGAGCCGTCGTACGGTCCATGTCTAAAATATCGCCAATAATGGTATCTTTTGTTACAGTCATTGTTCAACCATCCTTTCTATCTCTTTCATTGTATCATAGTTTTCCAAATTTGCAATCACAAATTCATATTTCCGGTAAGCTGCATAATCACCGACAACGCTACCAGCGGTGCGGTCTCACAACGCAGGATGCGTTTGCCCAGCGTTGCCGTGTGAGCTCCGGCTTGTTCTAATTTTTCAATTTCCAAATGATCAAATCCGCCCTCCGGTCCGACAACGATGGACACGGCATGTGTATCGTCGTTTACTAAATCGGATAACGGTTGTCCGCCACCCTCGTAAAACGTAATGGCATATTCCTCTTTGATGGTCTTAATAAGCGTGTCAAAAGAAATGGGGGCCTCCACCTTCGGAATGATACCACGGCCACTCTGTTCGGCGGCACCGGCGGCAATTTTTTGCCATCGGGCTTGTTTCTTCTCGCCGTCTTTTTCGGTTAGCTTTACCACACAACGCGACATTGCCACCGGTACAATGCGGGTAATACCGATCTCTACGCACTTTTGAATGATCCATTCCATCTTTTCGCTTTTCGGCAACCCTTGATACAGGGTCACAGCCGTAGACGGTTCGGTAACACAGGCGTGTCTTTCGTGCACGTGCAACCGTATCTCCCCGTCATCCAACGAGCAGATCTCACACTCATAATCTGTGCCGTTTGCGTCGCATAGCGTGAGAGCATCCCCCACCTGCATCCGCAACACACGAGCAATATGGTGCGCATCCTGACCTGTCACAACCGCCGTATCACCGGTAACCGGTGCAACAAAGAAACGTGACATCAGCTTAGTCCTTTCTGCATACGAAGCACAGCCAACCGCCGTGCTCTCGGCGTTCGGCAACCGAAAACCCACATTCCATTAAGCAGGTTTCGACTTCTTGGCCACGTTCTGCAATGATACCCGATACGATATAAATACCGCCCGCCTTTAAAAACGGCGGAATAACGGGCGAAAGCATCTTGATGGCATCCGCCACAATATTTGCCAGTACAATATCGTATTGACCGGTGACCTTATCAACCAAATCGCCCTCAACAATGTTGTAGCGAGGCTGAGTCATACCGTTAAGCTCACCGTTTTCAATCGCAGTTTTGACGGCTAATGCATCGATATCCACACCCGTTACCGCCTCGGCGCCGAGTAATAAGGCAGCAATGGATAGAATACCGCTTCCGCAGCCCACGTCCAACACCGTGCTGGCAGGGGATAACAACGGCTGCATGGCTTCCAGCACCATACGGGTCGTATCGTGACCGCCGGTACCGAATGCCATGCCCGGCTCAATGGATAACACCAATCGACCGTCGGGGTTGTCCGCTTTCTCCCAAGCGGGACAGATCAGCAAGCGGTCACCTACCGACAAGGGTTTAAAATATTGTTTCCATTGGTTCGCCCAGTCTTGCTCGCTGACAGTGTTGGCTGCCACCTCTGACGAAATACCGACAGCCGAAAACCGTTCCCGCAAAAAAGCGATCGCTTCGGTCGGGTTTTCCTGCGGGTCAAGATAGACATGAATACAACTGACCGTACGGTCACGGCGCAGCAATTCTTCATCAATCAAATCGATATGCGCAATTTCACGAGCGCCTTGCTCCAAATCGCTGTAATCCTCAATATAAATACCATACGGCACCACCATATTGGCGATCGCCGCCGCTTGTTCGGTATCCGCCGTGGGAATACGAATTTGAATCTCGGTCCATTCCATCAGGATTTTCTCCGTAACGCCGTTTGTTTTTCCATAAAGGGGGCCAGTTTTTCCAACATGACATCGCAACCACCCTCGACATCACTCTCGACGTTGAGTGGCATGACCGGATCGTGAACACTCAAACGCAGTAAGAACCATCCGTCACCGCTACCTTTCGGGAAGGACACACGCACACCCTCACGGCTATCGTCTGCCAACTGCCAACCGTTTTGCTCGGCATATTGCTCTAAATCGTGCAATACTTTTTCACCATAGGCTTTAAAATCCGGCTCGGTGATGGTATAACGGATTTCATATCCTTCAACCGGTTCGGGCAATGCCGCAATCAAATCGTCAAGTGCCTTGCCCTCTTTGCGCATCTGCACCGCCTTGATGATAATTTTGGTACTCAAATACGCACCGTCATCCAGGAAGTAGTTATCCCGCAAAGCGGCATGACCCGATGTTTCGATCGCAAGCGGCGCATTGATACCCTCGTTATTGAGGCGAATAGCTTCGTTGATAACGTTTTTATATCCCCGTTTAAAGCGGCAATGCACACCACCCAGCGTGGTTTCAATAAAGGTTTTTAAACCGGTCGAGGTAATGGAATCGGTTACGATCGTACCGCCTTCATTACCATCCAGTGCAATCGCAGCAGCAAGTGCCACCAAACGGTTACGGTTGATCTCACGGCCGTCTGCACCAACACAACCGGCACGGTCCACGTCGGTATCAAAAATCACACCCAAGTCAGCGCCTGCGGCTTTAACCGCTTGGCATACCGATGCCATCGCTTGTGGATTTTCCGGATTGGGAATATGGTTCGGGAACGAACCATCGGGATCCAAGAATTGGCTGCCCGAGATATCGGCACCAAGGGGTTGTAAAACTTCGGTAGCATAAAATCCGCCTGCGCCGTTACCGGCATCCACCACAATGTGTAATCCGGCAAGGGGTTGTTCACCATTGTCCGACTCACGCACGATGAGGTCACGCAATCGTGCGGCATATTGGACCATATACGGCACCTGTTCCACCACGCCCTGTGCAGCTACCGGTTTCTCACCGGCTTGTGTATACTCTAAAATAGCGGTAATATCGCTTCCCTCTACACCGCCGGACGGCAAGAAGAACTTTAAGCCGTTACGATGCCAAGGGTGATGGCTGGCTGTGATCTGAATGGACGCATCGCATGCCAGATCGACCGTGGTCATAAACATGGCCGGTGTGGAAGACAGGCCGCAATCCAGCACTCTCATACCGACAGAGCTTAACGTACGGGTAACAACACCGGCAATACGAGGGCCGGACAAACGGCTGTCACGGCCGACCGCTACCGTTAATTTCGAGCAATCCTTTCCCGATTTAGCACAAAGCCACTGAGCAAATCCAAATACGATCTTCTCTACTACCTCATCGGTCAATTCACACGGCTCGCCCTCGACACCATCCATAGCAACTGCTCGAATATCCGTGCCACTTTTAAAGTGTTTCCAGTAATCATTCAGCATAACTTTTCCTCTTTTCTCTAAAAATACCGTCACAATAACCGTATGGTAAAACGAACGAAATTGTCCGCTTTCATTCTGTCGAACGGTCTTTTGTAAACTGTTTTAACATAATGACAGTATACCATAATCTACCGTAATACACAAGACCTATCTCCATAAAACGACGGGAAAAAGATAAAAGCACCATCCCGCAGGATGGTGCTTTTGCTCTTTAAACTTATTTGAGTTCGACTTTGGCGCCGGCTTCTTCCAATTTCTTTTGGATTTCTTCGGCTTCGTCTTTACCGGCAGCTTCTTTAACGGTTTTGGGAGCGCCGTCAACCAAGTCTTTTGCCTCTTTCAGGCCGAGACCGGTGATCTCACGAACAACCTTGATAACGTTGATCTTGTTCGGGCCAACTTCTGCCAAAACAACATCAAATTCGCTCTTCTCCTCAGCAGCAGCTGCGGGAGCAGCGCCACCAGCCATAACGGCCACCGGAGCAGCAGCGGAAACACCAAATTCTTCTTCAACAGCTTTGACCAATTCGTTGAGCTCGAGAACGGTCAGCGCTTTGATCTCTTCGATCATGCTTGCAATTTTCTCAGACATGATAATACCTCCAATTTAATGATAAATATTTTTTAAAAATTCATTGAGACGATCTTACGCCTCAGCAGGAGCGCCCTCACCTTGCTTTTCAGCAACGGCGTTAAGCGCACGAGCCAAACCGGCGACCATGCTGTTGAGACCTCCAACAAACATGGACAAGAGAACCTCTTTCGGAGGAACCTTCGCCAAACTTTGAACAGTAGCAGCGTCCACGACTTTGCCCTCAAAGAAACCGGCTTTCACTTTGAAATTTTCATTTTTCTCAGCATACTCGCACAAAATCTTCGCAGGTGCTAATTCGTCGGTATCGGACACAGCAAGAGCGGTTGTGCCTTCCAAAACGGATTTCAAATCACCATATCCGCAGTTGTCAGCGGCACGACCTAACAGCGTGTTTTTCACAACAGCGTACTCCACACCGGCTTCACGCATCTTGCGACGCAACACAGTGTCTTCTGCCACGGTGATACCGGAATAGTCAACGACCACACCGGCTTTTGCAGCGGTCAATTTTTCAGTGAGGTTTGCAACGACCTCTTGCTTTGCTTGTAATACTTTTTCACTCGGCATATCTTCATTTCACCTCCTGTCAGACCATGAATAACATGCCGTTTTTCCAATGAAAACACCCTTTCCGTTCGCACAGAAAGGGTGGTGATAACACAATTCGACCGGTTATGGTCTTGCATTACCGTCAACCTCGGCGGGCAACTTTCAGCAACCTTTCAGCCGCACCCGCTGTCTGTGGAAAACAGCAATAGTCAGTATAGCACATGTTTTGCTAAAATGCAAGCTTTTTATCCGCCGATTTTAGCAGGGTTGATTTTCACGCCGGGGCCCATCGTGGTAGCAAGCGTGCAGGAACGGATATATTGACCCTTCGCAGCAGCCGGTTTTGCACGAACAACAGCGCCAAGCAGAGCCTCAAAGTTCTCTTGCAACTTTTCAGCACCAAACGACACTTTGCCGATCGGGCAGTGGATGATGTTGGTTTTGTCCAAACGGTACTCAATTTTACCGGCTTTTGCATCCGCAACAGCTTTTGCAACGTCCGGTGTAACCGTACCGGCTTTCGGGTTGGGCATCAAGCCACGGGGACCGAGCACCTTACCCAAACGACCGACAAGGCCCATCATATCCGGGCTCGCAACAACAACGTCGAAATCCATCCAACCGCCGTTGATCTTCGCAACTAAATCGTCGCCGCCGACAAAATCAGCGCCGGCATCCAAAGCTGCCTGATGTTTATCTTCTTTTGCGAACACGAGAACACGAACCTTTTTACCGGTACCGTGGGGCAACACGACAGCGCCACGAACCTGTTGATCGGCATGACGGCTGTCGACACCCAATTTTACGTGAACCTCGACGGTTTCATCAAATTTGGCCTTACCGGTTTTAACGGCAAGCTCCAAAGCTTCTGCTACATCGTATTGTACAGCACGGTCGATCAGCTTAGCGCTGTCGACATATTTTTTACCATGTTTCATCGGTATTCTTCCTCCCTGTTTGTTACCATCCAAACGGTATCTTACCGTGGTTGGCATGAGTGGTAAAATCGGAATTTTCTAGCAGTTCCTCCCACCCGGAACTTAAAGTTTAGTCGACAACTTCAACGCCCATGCTGCGCGCTGTACCGGCAACCATGCTCATGGCAGCCTCGATATTAGCGGCATTTAAGTCAGGCATCTTCGTTTCGGCAATCTTTTTGATTTGCTCCTTGGTAATCTTGGCAACCTTTGTCTTGTTCGGAACGCCGGAAGCAGTTTCAATACCGCAAGCTTTCTTAATTAAGACAGCTGCCGGAGGGGTCTTGGTAATGAACGTAAAGGAACGATCGGCATAAACGGTAATAATAACCGGAATGATAAGTCCCGCATCGTTTTTCGTACGCTCATTGAATTCCTTCGTGAAAGCCATAATGTTCACACCATGCTGACCCAGTGCAGGGCCAACAGGGGGTGCCGGCGTCGCTTTACCCGCCGGAATTTGCAGTTTAATGTACCCGCTGATCTTTTGAGCCATTTTTCTTGCACCTCCAAAAATTGTGGTATGGCGGCATAACTCGACATCGTACGATGGGTTATACCTCCCACAGTCGGAAAAGTGTCCGACGCACAGGAAAGGGCGATTGCGCCCGTACCCACAGTTGTGTTACACGGAATGTTATTCCATGCTTTCCGCCTGATCCAGTTCCAGCTCGACCGGTGTTTCCCTGCCAAACATTGAAACCGTCACACGGACTTTGTTCTTATCCAGATCGATCTCATCTACACGACCGGAGAAATTCTCCAACGGTCCGGCGATAATGTTAACCATATCGCCAACCTTGTAAGTGATTTCGATCGGATGTTTCTCGACACCCAAAGCCGCAACCTCTTCTTCGGTAAGCGGAGTGGGTTTGCCGTTCGGGCCGACAAAACCGGTACATCCACGTGTATTGCGTACAATGTACCAAGAATCGTCACTCATCACCATTTTGACAAGCACGTAACCCGGGAAAATTTTGCGTTCCACTTCCTTCGTAACGCCGTCCTTGATTTCGGTAACGGTTTCAGTCGGAATGGAAATTTCGTGGATCCAATCTTGAAGCTTGCGATTTTCAACAATCTTCTCTAAGTTGGTCGCTACCTTATTCTCGTAGCCGGAATAAGTATGGACAACATACCATCTTGCTTCATCAGCCATGGTTGTTCCCTCCTATCAACCCAACGAAAGCAACAAATCGATCAATGCACCAAGACCGAGATCGATAAGGCAAATGATCAATCCCAAGATAATGCACAACGCCAACGTAACGCTGGTGTTGCGTACAACCGAGGGAAATGTCGGCCAGGTAATCTTTTTGAGCTCTCCTTTTACATCACGCAAAAACTTAACACTTTTTTCAGTTTTTGCATCCTGCACACCGGATTTTTTCGCACGAGCACGACCAATAAAGAAGCAGATAATGCCCACAACGAAAAGGATGATCGCAACAAAGAAAGCGACTTTCTTGCCGGTTAAAAACTGCGGATCAAAAAAGCGGCTTACCCAAGCGCCAAAACCGAGTGCATTCATGTCGGAAAAGATGTTCAAGCTACTGAGGAAGGACACGAGAACGGTGAGCAAACCGGCCACCGCCAAAATAAATCCCCAAAAAATCATCGCTTGGTTTCTCCTTCCGTTGCTTACTTTGTTTCTTTGTGTACAGTGTGTTTGCGACAGAAGCGGCAGTACTTGTTCATTTCAAGCCTGTCCGGATCGTTCTTCTTGTTCTTCATGGTGTTGTAGTTGCGTTGCTTGCATTCGCTACAAGCCAAGGTCACTTTCACTCTCATAACGGCACCTCCAATAATTCCCTTAACAGTTGGTTTTTGAGCCTCCCTCAGGGGCACCCGCCATTCCATAAAAAACGGCGCAAAAAAATAAACCCCTTTTGAGGTACAAACAGTCTATCACACTTTTTGCAATTGGTCAAGTCTTTTTTATAAAAAAGTTTTTCTCACATATACTTTGGATGCGGCATTGATTTTTTCGCTATAATATGGTATGGTATTCCATATATATAAGGGAGGTGGGAAAATGGAAATACAAATAAATGGAAAACGTGTACACTATTTGGATAAGGGCTGCGGCCCGCAAACCGTTCTATTGCTGCACGGTTGGGGCGTGGATGGCAGTATATACCATCTGCTCACCGACCATCTCTCCACGTATTGCCGTGTATTGGTACCCGACCTTCCCGGTTTCGGCGGTTCAGAAGAACCGGACCGCCCCTACTCTCCAAACGACTATGCCGATTTTGTTGTTGCCTTCACAGCGGCACTTGGTGTCACCGAAGTGGTAGGTATTGGGCATTCAAACGGCGGGCGGGTTCTGATTCATCTGCTTGCACGTGCAAAATGTCCTCTTACGATCCGCAAAGCCATTTTACTGGACTCCGCCGGCATACCGGCAAAGCACTCCCTTTCGTATTACGTGCGTGTTTATACCTTTAAAGCTATCAAACATCTTTTTACACTTCCGGGTGTCCGTTCCTTGTTCCCCAACGCTGTGGAACGTGCGCAAAAGCGGTTTGGCTCGTCCGACTACGGCGCCGCCTCTCCCCTCATGCGGCAGAGTATGGTGATTGCCCTAAAAAGCGATGTCACCCCCTTGTTGCCACACGTTCGAGTGCCTACCCTGTTGATTTGGGGAAAGGACGATACCGACACCCCTTTGCGTGATGCCAAACGAATGGAACAACGAATCCCCGATGCAGGCTTAGTTATCTTAAACGGCGGGCACTTTGCCTTTGCCGAAAACATCGTACAATGCCGACGGGTGTTGGATTCCTTTTTACGAGGAGAATCATCATGAACGTAGCCAAATTTGCGTTGTTAATCAGTGCCTTTTTGAATATAGCGGTGCAGGCTATCTATTTCACCCACATGCTGCAATTAAACTCCTACCGTCCCGAACGATATCGGAAATGGTGTCTGGAAAACGACAACCGAATCGTTACCGTTCGGCGGTTGTTGCCGGCGCTGCTTATTCCTGCTATGTTTTTGCCGACACCATACGGCTATGTAGTGGGTACTGCCGTTTTATTGATCACGGCACTTTGCAATCTGCCCGGCAAATCCAAAAAGCCGTTGGTAGTCACAGCCCGTGTCAAGCGCCTGTTTTTTACCCAGGCTGTGCTGTCTGTTCTCGTTTTGACCGTCTGCTATTTTCTGTCCTATCTTCGTGCATTAGGAATTGTCTGCGTACTATCCCTTCTTCCTTTTATCATCGTAGGTGTTGCAAACTACTGTAACCTTCCGATTGAGAAAGCCATTGCCAACCATTATGTGCGGGACGCTAAAAAGCGACTGCGCATGCATCACAACTTAACCGTCATCGGCATCACCGGAAGCTACGGGAAAACCAGTACCAAAACGTTTTTACAAGCGCTGTTATCCGTCAAATATAACGTATTAATGACCCCCGAAAGCTACAACACCACCATGGGCGTTGTACGCACCATTCGGGAACGGTTGCGCCCGTCCCATCAAATCTTCATTGCCGAAATGGGCGCTAAAAATGCCGGTGACATCCAAGAAATCTGTGACTTGGTATCCCCCCAATACGGAGTGATCACCTCCATCGGCGAGCAACACTTGGAAACGTTCAAAACGTTGGATACCATCATCGCAACCAAATTCGAGTTAGCCGATGCTTTACCGGAAAACGGTACGTTATTTGCCTGCGGCGATAACCCGTATATCACCCACCGATTATCCCAAAAGTCACCGCTTTGCCCGACCGTGCTCTACGGTTTGGAAAACGGCGAAGTGCTGGTGAGCGATATCAAAGTGTCCCTCAGCGGTTGTTCTTTCACTATCACAATCCATGGTGAACAACAAGTATTTACCACCAAGCTGCTCGGCGCTCATAATATTCAAAACCTCGCCGGCTGCAACGCCGTCGCCCATCGGCTGGGTATTCCGCTAAAAGAAATGGTTTCTGCCGTGCGCCGTTTAAGCCCGGTCGAGCACCGCTTACAGCTGTTGCCGAACGGATATATCGACGATGCCTATAACGCCAATCCGGCGGGGTTCCGCAGTGCCTTAGATGTGCTCAGACTATTCGATGCCCAACGTGTTTTGGTCACCCCCGGCATGGTAGAGCTTGGCGAACGGCAAGATACATTAAACCGTGAACTCGGCGCGTATGCCGCTGACTGCTGCGACTTAGCCGTTTTGGTCGGCTTAAAACAAGCGCCGCCCTTAAAAGAAGGCTTGCTGTCCGCCGGTTTTTCGGAGGATAACATCCTCGTAGTATCCTCCCTGACCGAGGGCTTAAATCGCTTGGCGCAAATCCCTGTCAAGGGTTCCCGTATTGTACTGTTGGAAAACGATTTACCAGATAATTTTTGAGAGGTGTTTGAACCATGAAAACAAAGGTTGCTGTTCTGTTCGGCGGACGCAGTGTAGAGCATGAGGTGTCGATCATCACCGGTATTCAAGCTTTCTGTGCGCTTAACCGTGACAAATACGATCCCATCCCTGTCTACATTTCAAAAGACAACCGCTTCTACACCGGAGAAGCACTCGGCAAGATCGAGTCCTACCGTGACATGAAAACCTGTCTGGCTTCGGCTACCCAAGTTTTGTTGGTACCGTCCGAAAACGGTGTTGACATGGTGCGCTATCCCGCCAAAAAATTCGGTAATAACCTCGTCGACTCGTTTGAAGTGGCTTTACCGGCTGTACACGGAACCAATGTCGAAGACGGCACCTTAATGGGCATGCTTGAAATGTTAAACGTCCCCTATGCCGCCTGTGACGTCATGTCCTCCGCCATCGGTATGGATAAATACTTGATGAAAGCAGCGCTGAACCATGTGGGTGTTCCGGTTCTTCCCGCTTTGTCGTTCTCGGAACGAGAATATGCCGAAAATAGTGATTCGGTTGCTGACCGTATTGAAGCGGGCATCGGATACCCTGTCATCGTAAAACCCGTCAATCTCGGTTCGTCGGTCGGCATCTCTCGTGCCGATTGCCGTGAAAAGCTTCTTGCCTCGCTGGACGACGCCTTTGGCTTTGCTTCCAAGATATTGGTGGAACGTGCTATCACCCCCTTACGGGAAATCAACTGTTCCGTACTCGGCAATCCCGACGTCGCTCGTGCCTCGGTATGTGAAGAACCCATCGGCAGCGACGAGATCCTTAGCTTCCGTGACAAATACCTCAGCGGCGAAAAGGGAACCAAATCCAGCGGCATGTCGGATTTAAAACGTCGCTGCCCTGCCGATATTCCGGAAGATATGACAAAAACAATACAGGAACTAGCCGTCAAAACCTTCCGCACACTCGGCTGTACCGGTGTTGCCCGTATTGACTTCCTTAACAATCCCGAAACCGGCGAATTGTGGGTGAATGAGATCAACACCATTCCGGGTTCGCTCTCGTTTTATTTGTGGGAAGCCTCCGGCGTACCGTTCGATAAAATGCTGGATGAGTTGATCGATATTGCATTTAAACGGCAACGTGAACGTTCCGCTTTAACATTCAGTTACGATACCAACATACTTTCCGCCGTATCCCTGGGCGGCGCAAAGGGTAGCAAACTGTAAGTAAACACCCCGCTATGAACCTCATAGCGGGGTGTTTTATCATATATTATCGGTTTATATATTCTTTTCTATATAAAGAGAAAATATCTATTGACATTAGCCCTTGATAAGCATAGAATAAGTACGCTAAGAAAGAAGGGTCAACATGGATATTTTATTTAGTATTGCAATTGCGTTGTTTGCCGGGTTGTTATTTACACGTATCATAAAACCTTTCGGCTTGCCTGCCGTCACCGGTTACTTAATCGCCGGCGTACTGATCGGCCCGTATGGGTTAGGACATCTCGGTAATCTTATCGGGGTAACCGGTCTGGGATTTACCTCGTTATCCTACATGGAACACTTTGGCGTTATTTCCGACGTTGCGCTCGGCTTTATTGCCTTTTCCATCGGCAACGAATTCCGCATTTCCCAACTAAAAAAAGTCGGAAAACAGGCAACGGTCATCGGTATTGTACAAGCAGTCGTCGCCATGCTGTTTGTAGATATAGCGTTGTGTACCCTCAGCGTAATCTTGGGCGAGAAAGTCCTCCCCATGAGCGTCGCCATCACACTCGGTGCCGTCGCCACAGCCACAGCGCCCGCCGCTACACTCATGGTAGTTCGCCAGTATAAAGCAAAAGGAAAAGTAACCGATATTCTCTTACCGGTTGTCGCATTAGACGATGCGGTGGGCTTGATCGTGTTTGCCGTATCGTTCGGCGTTGCAAAAGGTATGGTCAGCGGTCACATTGATATCTTTACCATCTTGGTCAACCCGCTAATTGAGATTGTCGCCTCGTTACTCCTCGGTGCTGTCATCGGTGTGATCTTTTCCGAAACCGAAAAGCATTTCCATTCCCGCAGCAAGCGCTTATCCGTGTCGGTCATGTATGTGATCTTAACCGTCGCCATTACCATGATTCATATTCCGATCGGCCCCATCACGCTTAGCACCTCTCCGCTTCTCGCCTGTATGATGCTGGGAACGGTATTTTGTAACATTTGTGAATCTTCTGAGGAATTGATGGACCGTGTCGACCGTTGGACCACACCGCTATTCATTTTGTTTTTTGTCATCAGCGGCGCCGAACTGGAATTGTCAGTATTCTCGCAACTCTCCATTGTCGGCATCGGCATTTTATTTATCCTGTTCCGTTCCTTGGGCAAATTGGCGGGAAGCGCCATCAGCGCCAAAGCCTGTGGCTGTGACGAAGAGATTGTCAAATACTTAGGCATTACCCTTCTTCCCCAAGCCGGTGTAGCACTGGGCATGTCGGTCACCGCCATGCAGCTCGGCAAAGAGCAAGGCACGTTGATACGCAATATCATCTTATTTGCTGTATTAGTTTATGAATTGGTCGGCCCCTATCTCACCAAAATGGCACTTACCAAAGCCGGCGAAATCATACCGGAACATCGTCGATCTGCCAAAAAAATCAACCCCGATCGTGTGTAATAACGACCTCAACCATATAAAAAGGTTTCGAGAACGCCGAGCGTTTATAAGGTAGTTTTTCTTTAAAAAGCGATCTTTTGGCGCAACAATGTGTCAAAACCCACCGATATGCGACAGCATTATCGGTGGGTTTTTCTGTTTCTTGTATCCAAAATTTCGATTTTTAAAGTGCTTTGCAGTTTCGTAGGGAGGCAAAATTCTTTGTGTTGAAGCCAAAAATGCAGCAAGGCTGGCGCCTTGCGAGGCTTTTGGCGATTAGACAGAGGATTTTGCCCCGAGAAACAAATACTTCCTTATTAACACTCGGCGAATGCTCGAAACCTTTTTTATTCAAATAACGGAGTGGAAAAATACCGTTCGGCGGTATCCGGCAAAACCGTAACCACCCGTTTGCCAGGGCCAAGCATTTTTGCCAAACGCAAAGCTGCCGCCACGTTTGTTCCACTACTGATACCGCACAAGATACCCTCTTTGGATGCCAGATCTTTTGCCGTTTGTAAAGCCTCTTCATCCTTGACAATACAAACCTCATCAATAATACGCTGATTGAGAATATCCGGAATAATACCGTCCCCAATACCCATTTGCACGTGTGTGCCAATCGAGCCGCCGGACAAAATCGCCGCATTTTCCGGTTCGACCGCCCAGACAACCATATTGGGATTTTGGGCTTTCAGCGTTTCTCCAATACCCGTAATCGTACCACCCGTACCGATGCCGGAACAAAAACCGTCAATCGGTCCGTCTACCTGTTGCAAAATTTCCACACCGGTCGCCTTTCGCTGAATTTCAGGGTTGGTGGGATTCTCAAATTGTTGCGGCACAAATACACGAGGATTCTCCTCACGCATTTTTAACGCTAATGCCAAACATTTTTCAATGCAAAGCCCTATGTTTCCATCGTCATGGATGAGAATCACTTCGGCGCCGTAATGTTCTACCAGCAACCGCCGCTCGATGCTGACCGAATCTGGCATGATGATTTTGACCGCCAATCCCTTAACAGCACCCACAAGCGCTAACCCGATTCCTTGATTGCCGCTAGTCGGCTCTACAATAATCGTATCTTCGTGGATAAGCCCTTGCTTTTCTGCTTCGTTTATCATATTGAGTGCTGTTCGTGTCTTAATCGAACCGCCAACATTCAGCCCCTCGAACTTCACTAGAATTTCCGCATCTTGCGCACCGGTCATCCGCTGCAAACGAATCATGGGTGTATGGCCGATCGCATCTAAAATCGAATTGCAAATCATACTCGTAGCATCCTTTTATACAATATTACCCCAGTATATGCCGCATTGCTTTGGATTGCAACCACCGGCATCATACAATCACAACTGTATATATTCTTGATTATCCATTATACGGTATTACCGCACAATGTGCAACCCCCAATTGCTCACCTCCCAAGAACAGCAATTCAGACATCACAACAGCTCTCCAAAGCGGTGTTGATAATTCATCTGTTTATTAAAAAATGAAAAACCTATTGTTTGTTTCTGCTGTTATGGAACATCGTGTTTGATTTTTACGAAAAAGCATTGTATACTGAAATCACGAACGAACCGATTAAAGCGCACGTTCGAAAGTACATTATTTTAAATATTTTGTGAGGGACAACATATGTTGAAGGTCATTTTGTTCGATATTGACAA
This sequence comes from Acutalibacteraceae bacterium, assembly GCA_045601465.1. GTDB lineage: Bacteria > Bacillota > Clostridia > Oscillospirales > Acutalibacteraceae > RGIG3009. The sequence goes on along the minus strand of JAZRZU010000084.1, from coordinate 15,897 downwards.
CACCTTGTTGAGCTTTGATAAATTTGTCATAGAATCCATGAAAAGTGGATTTAAGAAATTTGAAATTGGCAGATATGAAGACGCCATGTTCCACGTATTTAATCAAATAAACACGGAGTTATGGCAAAAAATTGAAAACGGGACCATGAGTTTGGGAGACTTGCAAAAGAAACGCTGGAACTTGATATTTAAACAGTTGGGGATAACGGCTGACGGCGAAGCTTTTGAAAAATACTTCCGGGCTTGTTTATTTGAAAGCGCAATTCCTGTGGAGGGTGCAATGGAGTTATTAAAATATCTTCACGGAAAATATACGCTTTGCGTTGCCAGTAATGGCCTCTATCTGCAACAAGTAAACAGGCTTAAACTAAGCGGAATGCTGCCATATTTTTTCGATTTGTTTGTCTCGGAAGAAATTGGAAGCTCAAAGCCTTCTGAAAAATTTTTTAATGCGTGTGTAGAACGTTTGAATTGTAGATTAGAACAAAATATTCAGCCTGGCGAAATCATGATAATTGGAGATTCGTTATCCTCCGATATGGCGGGCGGGCTTTGTTTTGGAATGCAAACGTGTTTCTATAATCCTAACCAAAAAACAATCATAACCGGAATGAATCTGAATTATCAGGTAACATCCTTACTGGAAATAAAAAATATTCTCTGATGGAGTCAATCGTTATAAATGGAAATTTATTAAACAACGGTTTTGCTTTGACAGGGGCAGAAGGACTTATCCGCTGCACCCGCTATTGCTCCCCATATCCACCACCGGCGACAGCCGGTAATCCGCCCCACGGCATGCTCCGCGTGCCGTGGATAAAGCCACTACATTTGCCAAAACAAAACAGCCACCCTCTTGGGTGGCTGTTTTGTTTTGGCAGGGGCAGAAGGACTTGAACCCTCGGCACGCGGTTTTGGAGACCGCTGCTCTACCAACTGAGCTATGCCCCTATATATACGGAGACGGAAACCAACGTTTGCCGACTTCCATGCCTCCGCTTTTTGGTGGGCCTTCAGGGACTCGAACCCGGGACCAACCGGTTATGAGCCGGTTGCTCTAACCAACTGAGCTAAAGGCCCGGATATTAACCGCCTTTGCGGTGGGACGTAGATAATTCTACCACAAATCCGGCTAATGTCAAGGGCTTTTTAAAAATCAATCCAAGAAATCTTTGAGTTTCTTACTGCGGCTGGGATGACGTAATTTCCGAAGTGCTTTCGCCTCAATTTGACGGATACGCTCACGTGTTACGTCAAATTCTTTGCCCACTTCTTCCAACGTACGAGGACGACCATCCTCTAAGCCGAAACGCAACGACAATACTCTTGCTTCACGCTTGGTAAGCGTACCCAGCACGTCCCGCAACTGTTCACGAAGTAACAACCGTGAGGCAGCATCAGCCGGCGCAGGGGCTTCATCATCGGGGATGAAATCGCCCAAATGACTGTCTTCTTCCTCACCGATCGGTGTTTCCAACGAAACGGGTTCTTGTGCGACACGCATAATTTCACGCACTTTTTCAGCCGGCATATCCAACTCTGCCGCAATTTCCTCGGCGGTAGGTTCACGACCGTTTTTGTGCAACAGTTGGCTGGATACTTTTTTTACCTTGTTAATGGTTTCCACCATGTGCACCGGAATACGAATGGTACGGGCTTGATCCGCAATCGCACGAGTGATGGCTTGTCGAATCCACCAGGTTGCATACGTGGAGAATTTAAAGCCTTTGGTATAATCGAACTTCTCAACTGCTTTGATCAATCCCAAATTTCCTTCTTGGATCAGATCCAAAAACTGCATACCACGGCCCACATATCGTTTCGCAATACTGACAACCAAGCGAAGGTTCGCTTCGGACAAACGCTTTTTGGCATATTCATCGCCCTCAGCCACCTTGATAGACAGTTCGATCTCTTTTTCAGGAGAAAGTAGCGGAACACGGCCGATTTCTTTTAGATACACTTTTACCGGATCGTCGGTCGAAACGTTATCCGCACCGGAACCATCATCAGCCTCCTCAATCTCGGTGGTTTCCATGATGGTTTCCATATCGTTAAACGCTTCTTCATTGAAATCATCGATCACCTCGATGCTCAAAGTTTCCAGCGTTTCATACAATTTATCCATCTGCTCGGGATCAAAGTCTAAACTTTCCATCGCATCCAAAATTTCCTGCGTGGTGAGTTTTCCTTTTGTACGCCCCAGCTCGATCAAATCGTTAAGCTGTGTTTTCTTATCCTTTTTAAGGATGGTCGCATCCAACAGATCATCCGAAACCAAAGATTCTTGTCCGGTAACCTCTTTTAAAACATTCAGGTTGTTATCTTCCATTTTTTATTCCTCCGTGACGCATTATTTTTTCATCCGCTTCATTTCATTGAGCTTTTCCTGTATCTGTTCAGGCGTTAATTCCGATGGTTGTTTTAACACGGCAAATTGATATTCCGTTTTAATCACCGAAACATATCGTTTGGCTTCCTCAACCGTATGCGACGATACCTGTTCCCGTGACTGCCGTACCATCTTTGTAATATATGCCATTTCTTCCGGTTCATACACTTCCGACAAAAATGCCAATTCAATACCGCCGCCTTGATGATACCGTCTCAATAAATCCGTATACACCTTTCGGTTGAATGCGGTTAACATTTCCTCCGGCGCAAGCAACGGTTCAACCACCTTCAAATACTCCGGATTGAGTAATATCATCCCCAGCAATCCTTCTTCAGCCCTTGCTCCACGCACATGTGCTTTGGCATCGGGATTTACCTTTTGCGCTGTGGTTTCCGATTGCTTAATAACGTTTGAAAGCTGCCTCTCCTGCTGTTGCTTTTGACGACGTTGCAGTTGATAGTTCAGTTGACCTTGTAACGCATCTTTTGACACACTGAATTCAGCAGCCAATCGACCGATATAAACGTCACGTTCTAACGGGCTGGCGAGCCCGGCGAGCAATTTTGTTGCTTCTTTGAGATAGTTCACTTTACCATCCGAGGTGTTAAGCAAATGCTTCTTTCCAAGCTCTATCAAGCGGTACTCCACATCATTTGCCGCACGGTCCAGCAACAATTTAAAGCGTTCCGGTCCGTTTTTCTTAATAAATTCATCCGGGTCTTTTCCGTCAGGGATGGTCACTAACCGAATCCGTAATCCCGTTTCACGCAACATCCCGATTGCCCGTTGAGCCCCCTTCTGCCCCGCTGCATCCGCATCAAAGATCAATATGACTTCATCGGTATATCGAGATAACAAACGAGCATGATCCATCGTAAACGATGTGCCGAGCGCCGCCACGGCGTTGGTAAAACCGGCTTGGTGCAAGGCAATGACATCCATGTAGCCCTCGCACAAGATCAAGTTCTCCGCCTTGCCCTGCTTAGCAAAATTCAAAGCAAACAAATTGTTGGTCTTTTTAAAGACCATGGTCTCACCGGAATTTAAATACTTCGGTTTCGAATCATCCAATACCCGTCCGCCAAAAGCAATCACATTTCCACGCACGTCAATAATCGGAATCATCACACGATTGCGAAAAATGTCGTAAATGCCCCGTCCGTTTTTACTGCGGGCGCATAACCAAGCAAGCACCAATTCCTCGTCATGGAACCCCTTTTTTCGCAGATTGGACCGCAAAAAATCAAAGCTCTGCGGCGCATAGCCCAACCCGAAATGTTTAATAGTTGCATCGGTATACCCACGGCTGTAATAATACTCTAATCCGATTTTTCCTTCGGCTGAATACAACATGGAATGAAACAAGCGTGCCGCCTCACGGTTCGCCTCTAATATCCGCATGCGTTGCTTAGAGGTCGTATCATTAAACGACTGCTCCGGCATGTTCATACCGACACGATCGGCTAAAAATTTCACCGCATCAATATAACTTAAATTCTCCATGCGACGAATAAAGGTAACGACATCACCACCCGCACCGCAGCCAAAGCAATAAAACGAGTTGGTTTCGGGATATAGGTTAAACGACGGTGTCTTTTCACCGTGGAACGGGCAAAGTCCCACCAAATTTCTTCCACGGCGCTTCATCGGCACGTATGAAGACACCACGCTTTCGATATCGTTTTTATCGTTCAATTCCTGTAAAAAACTTTCCGGTAACATGCGCAGTGCCTCCTTTCTGGATTTAAATAGCGCTGATGTGCTGCCCTGACCACCCACGTGGCACAAACAACTCGTGGTACTTTTCCAGCGCAAAATTATCGGTCATGCCGGCAATATAATCGCACGCTGCTCGTGCGGTGCCCTCCCGTTCGGCAATACTGAGAAATTCCTGCGGCAAACGGCACGCATCTTTTATATAATATTCAAACAAACGAGTAATAAAGTCGTCTACCTTCTTTTCCTCGTTTTTGGCAATAGAATCCAAGTACAAGCGATCAAACATAAACGTGTGGATCTCATCAAATGCCGCCTGCACCGCAGGAGCAAGACAAATGTCCTCCCGACTGTTCTCGATTACAGAACGGATGAGGGTATCAAATCGCTTGGCACGTGTATCCCCCAACACATCCTTGACCGCCATCGGTATATCGTCCTCTGAAAACACCTTGGCACGCAAAGCGTCATCGATATCGTGGTTAATATAGGCAACATGATCGGCCAGCCGCACAATACGCCCTTCCAGTGTATCCGCTTGTGCACCCTTTGTATGACACAAAACACCGTTGCGCACTTCCCAGGTCAGGTTTAAGCCTTGTCCATTATTCTCTAAACAATCCACCACACGTACGCTCTGCTCATAATGACGAAACCCGCCTTCAATACACTTATTAAGCGCACGTTCTCCCGCATGACCAAACGGTGTATGTCCCAGATCGTGCGCTAGCGCAATCGCCTCGGTGAGATCTTCATTTAGCTGTAACGCACGAGCAATGGTGCGTGCGATCTGTGACACTTCCAAGGTGTGGGTCATCCGTGTGCGGTAGTGGTCACCTTTGGGAGATAAAAACACCTGCGTCTTATGTTTCAAACGGCGAAAAGCCTTACAATGCAACACACGGTCACGGTCACGTTGGAAATCCGTTCGAAATTCACACTTCGGCTCATCCTTTTCCCGTCCTCGGCTCTCGGACACAAAAGCCGCTTTGGGGGAAAGCATCAAGCGTTCGTTTTGTTCGGTTCTCTCTCTTGGTACCATATACTCACCGCCTCTATGTGGTTATACGCATTGTTTTCGATAAATTCCTCTAAAATTTTAAAAAATTAAAAATTTTCGTAATTTTCTTCCGTTTTGCGAAAAACCAGCGTTCCGCAAGAACGATCGGTCAGTTGTTTTTGGAAACTGTCAACAGATTCTACGGGAAAATGAGAAGATACCGTTACCGCATTTGCAAAATCAGCGGTATCCAATTTTCCACCACATTCCGGTATGAGCGACTGTAACCAACCATACTGTGCGTAATCGCACTCGATCGTCCCAAATGCACACAAGCGCCGTTGCACAACACCCGCTGCTTGTACCGCTAATGCAGCGCTCTGCGAATAAGCACGTACCAAACCACCCGTACCCAGAAGGATACCGCCAAAATAACGGGTAACTACCACCACGCAATCGGTCAGTCCTTGCTTTTGCAACACTTCCAATACCGGCAATCCCGCTGTCCCCTGCGGCTCACTATCATCTGAAAAACGACTGATCCCTTCGTTGCGTAAAACATACGCATATACGTTGTGTCGTGCATCCCAATGTTCTTTTTTCTTGGCAGCAATAAATGAGAGGGCTTGTTGCTCGGTCGTTACGGGACAGACCGCACCGATAAAGCGAGAACGGCGATCCACATATTCTGCTGTCCCCTCGCCTGCTACCGTTTTATATGACAATTCCATATGCCGTCCCCCTGAACGAGAAAAGGCAGCGCATTACAGCGCTGCCCATATCCACAAATTATTTGCCTTCCTTCATACCGAAACGCTTGTTGAAACGGTCAACACGACCGCCGGTATCAACCAGCTTCTGTCTGCCGGTGAAGAACGGGTGGCACTTGGAGCAGATTTCCACACGGATATTCTCCTTGGTGGACGAGGTTTCAATCACCTCACCGCAAGCGCAAGTAATCGTGGTTTTCTCATACTTAGGATGGATATTCTCTTTCATTCTTGTTCACCTCTTTCAGAAGCTGGTGTATTCCATATCGAAGGAACCCTTCGTTGAAATCAATGGCGGAGAGTTAGGGATTTGAACCCTAGGTACGCTATTAACGTACACACGATTTCCAATCGTGCGCCTTCGACCACTCAGCCAACTCTCCGTGTCTGCATTCATAGCGCTAAACTATTATAATGAATACCGACCGAAAAATCAAGAGTTTCCTTGAAATTTCTTAAAATTTTTTATAAAAGCGGAATATCGGCCGCTGCACACCGTTCAATCATTTCCTCCGGCCACAGCGATGCCTGCACTTCACCGATATGCGCTTTTTGCAAAAAGAACATACAAAGCCGTGATTGTCCGATACCGCCACCGACTGTCAACGGCAGTTCTCCACGAAGCAAAGCACTCTGGAACGGCAGTTCACTGCGATCGAAACAATCGGCATCTTTTAATTGCTGCATCAAGGATGTTTCGTCCACTCGAATACCCATTGACGAGATTTCCAATGCCCGTTGCAAAAGCGGATAATAGAAAATAATATCGCCATTGAGTTGCCAGTCATCGTAATCCGGTGCCCGCCCATCGTGACGTTTGCCGGAGCGCAACGTGCCACCAATCTGCATCAAGAAAATAGCGCCGTATTTGCGTGCCGCTTCGGTTTCACGCTGCGACGCCGTCAGGTCCGGATACTCATCTTCCAGTTCTTGCGTCGTCACAAACGTGATATGATCCGGCAGCTTACGTTGCAGATACGGATACTGCTTTTCAATCATTTTCTCCATATCCAAGCAAACCCCGTAAATACTGTTGACAATACTCTTCAACGTATCCAACGTTCTGTCTTGACGGGAAATCACCTTTTCCCAATCCCACTGGTCCACGTATAAGGAGTGAATGTTATCGGTCACTTCATCACGGCGAATGGCATTCATATCGGTATACAAACCGGTGCCAACAGGCATGGCATAGCGTTTTAACGCATATCGTTTCCATTTCGCCAACGAGTGAACGACCTCAGCAACGTGGCCGTCATCGTTGAGAATATCAAAACTGACAGCACGTTCTACACCATTTAAATTATCATTTAATCCGGAAGAAGGCAACACAAACAACGGAGCCGAAACCCGTGTTAACGACAACTGCTCCGCCAAACGCTCCTCAAAGCTGTCTTTGAGAAGTTTGATCGCTTTTTCGGTTTCTAAAATATCCAGATGCGGGCGATAGCCCTCCGGAATCTGTAACAAATACCGACTCATTGCATTCTCCCCTTTTTAAACAGGAGTATCGTACCACATTTTAAAACAGATTGCAAGCCTTTCTTGGGTAAACTACCGCCACAATCGTTCGTTCCAATCAATGCGATTCGGCTCTGCCAATACCGCCCTCACCGGAGCGCCGTCTGCGCCGGCGATCTTCACGGGCGCCGCCATCAACAGATAGGTTTCGCCCACACAAGCATTCGTCAGATCCAGCCCCTCTAACAATACCATACCGGAACCCAATAACTGCCGATGTACCTCTTCGGTGTATTCCGGCGGCGCAACCGAGGGTTGCTCAACGCCGGGCAACAGAATCCCTGCGCCGGACAACACAAAGGCGGCACTGGGGGTTAGCTGTACGCTGCCTTTCAATAAAACACGCTTTTTTAAGTATGGTAACAGCTCCTCCGCACGATCCCCCAGTAACAACCCATCACATTCCACAACGGTACACTCGCCGATACAAGCATCCAGCGATACCTTGTCAATCGAATCGCCCTCCGGGAAAAAATGACGAGGCGCATCCATGTGCGTGCCATTATGCAAGCAAGCGGAAATGGCAGTGGTATTACTGCTGTCTCCCAGCGATATACGGGACAGCGGTTGTAATTGCGGTGCGGGATCACCCGGATATACCGGTGCTTTCATCAAGTCACGTGTAATATCAATCAGCTTCATCGTACCAACTCCGTTCTCTTACAGAATAGCACATCTTACCATACATTACAAGAAAAAGCGGTGGGAGACAACTTCTTTATGAAGTGTCTCCCACCGTGTCCTCGTTTTTATAATGGTAAGGCAAGATTCATCCGGAAAGACGTTTGCTTTGGCAAGGTGTTGCACCGGTTTCAAATTTTGTCTAAATATTCAAAAATTCTATAAGTTATTTGGTGTTTTTCAGTCTTGCTTTTGCTTCTTCAACGGTTTCTCCATCTTTGGTGAGATAAGCATCTACAAATTTGTCCTCAATTTTAGTGTAGCCACAAACAACACCTTGTTCAATTTTCTTATAGCCGTCAACTACGCCTTTTTCAATTTTCTTATAACCGCCCGTTACTGCTTCGGCGATTTTCTCATTTGCCTTTACGATTTTAGATTTCGCCATATCTGTATATTTTCCTCCAATCAGATTAATTCCGAGAATCAGTACAATAATCCATACCGCCGTTCCTGTAAAAATGTTGAATAATAGAATTTCCGTGGCTTCCATCCCGGGAAAAGAAACAAGCATTGACCTTTGCATGGTATAAATCGAAACACACGCATCTGCAAATGAAATATTACGAAGCGTCTTTAATACCGGTGAAGTAGAATGCTTTACTGTTACCATACCGACAATGGAAATGATAATTTTAGTGAATGTGTAGGTGGCAATCGTAATCATGATAATCTCGTGGAAAACCGTACCACGTTCTTTTACGACAGATAAAATGTTTACACCCACTATGCAGAAAGATAGCACAACTAATAAGACACCTGTGATTTTCATCGCAAACAACTCGGTATCGTGATTTCCGTTTGCTTTACGTCTGATCTGCAAAACGCAATAGCGGGTTACAGTGAGTACGACATAATACGCACCTACCGTAATAAACCACCACGAATGCGCAAGAAAACCGATGATACCGTTACCAAGTGCATAAATACAATTAAGGATAAGGCTGATATAAGGACTTCTTACAATGTTTAATAGTTTCATTTGATACCTTTAATGATGGGTATGAGCCCAATCAGCATAATGATGCCGAGCAAACCAACGAGCGTTCCTCCAATGATTTGCTCCCACACAAGGCACATACACATACCTACGCCAAGCACCAAAACGGCAATACTGGCATAAATCGTGCGAAATACATTTTTGCCATTCATTTTGGGTAACTTTTTGTTCTCCATTTTGCGCCAAATAAGCACAGTAATGATGCTTAAAACAATACCGACAGTGCCAAAGACAATACCTTCTGTAAATGCATTCCATTCCGGCAAAAGTGCCATACACATACCAAGCGCAAAAAACACCCCGCTGACAGTCCCCATTATTAAGGCAACAAAACTACTTTTTTTCATTTGGAAATCTCCTTTCATTAAACCAACACTTGTGTTTTTATTTCAAATACAATATACTATTTTTATAATAACAAAACAATCAACAATTAAATAACAAGTGTTGGAATAATGGAGAAGTGTTATGAACGTAAAGAATAATAAGCGACGTAAAGAGTCGCAGGAGAAAATCGAAAAGGCGTTTATAGAACTACTACAAACCTGTGAAATTAAGGATATCACCGTTTCCAATCTTATTAAAATAACAGAATTGAACCGTAGTACGTTCTATGCAAATTACATTGATATCTTTGACCTCGCTGATAAAATGAGAGAAAAGCTTGAAAGCGATTTCAGCAATCTGTTTGTAGATTATGATTATTTCAATGAACGTACCGGTGCATTAAAAATGTTTACTCATATCAAAGAAAATCAAATTTTCTACAAGACCTATTTCAAACTGTGCTATGACGATAAACACTTGGTTTCAGTATACGATACCAAACGAGCTGAAAAAGAACACATAGATAACAACATTCGATATCACATTGAATTTTTTAGAAATGGCCTTAACGCCATTATAAAATTATGGCTTGCAAACGGGTGTAAAGAATCCCCCGAAGAAATGGCAGAGGTCTTGAAACAAGAATATAGAGGACGGTAACATCCGAATTCCTATTATGCACACTTGCGCATAATAGGACTATTAAAAATGAAACCCTCAATGTGAGGGTTTCATTTTTTGCGTACTATCAAGCCATTCCGGATATGAATGTTGATATATTTGATCCGAGTGAACGTCACACCGTGACGTTTTCTTTACGGCCTTTCGACTCCTGTCACTCTCTTTTAAAAAATAAAACGAAGGCACTCATGTGCCCTCGTTTTATTTGGTGCGAGTGTTCATAACCAACCTGACAAATAATCGAAGAAATAACGGTAGTTACACGCTTTTCTCGCCCATTCTAAAAATGTTTCCTTACAAGATAAGGCGGCAGAGAGAAAGATCTCCCTGCCGCCATGTCTATTACTTTTTCTTAATTAAATCTTTTCCAAAAAAACCACCGACTGCGCCGAGTACAAGGGTACCGAAACCAACTATAAGCAGCCACCACCAAGCAATACCATCTTCGGGTTTTGGAGTGGTATCGGGTTGAGTGTCAACCGGTTCGTCCTTCACAGGTTCATCAGGAAGCTCTTCTACAGAACCATCATGTGCAGCTGCACGTTTAACGATAACGGTGTATGTTTTCTTGTCGCCATTTTCAGCCGTGCAAATTACCTTAACAGGATTATCTTGACCTGCTGCAAGGTTCTCTCCCCCTTCTACCGAAACGGAAGCTTTACCATCTGCCGCCAAACCAGCAATCTTAATGCTGGTAGTTTCATAAGGCAACCAAACCACATACTGGGCGGTATCCGTGTGAAATGCAGGGGAAAGCAAGAACCCCTCGACAGAGATACCGGAAAGTTTATTATTATTGCTTGTTTTATAATTCGGATCTTGAGCCCTTTTTACAGAAATCGTATAGGTTTTCTTAGCACCGTTTTCTGCTGTTACAGTAACTGTTACTTTTGTTGTTCCATTCGGTGTGAGATTCGGACTATTAGTTGAAACCTTTGCCTTAGCATCTGCAGCAGTTGCACTAATATTGAGCTTGGACACCTCAAACGGAACGCTTGCACTATAATTAGTTGTAGATGCAGAGAATGCGGGCGAAATCGTAGCGTTGCTAACAGTTAAAGTCGCAAGGTTATTGTCAGTTGCGAGAGGTGCTGCAACCGTTTTAGAATATGTAACAGCGCCTACATTCGCATCCGCATTACCATCGGAAGCGGTAACGCCTGTATAAGCAATTTTTATATTGGTACCTGCAGCAACATCTTTAACCTTAAACTTAACGGTGAATAACGTTTTATTACCTTTGATGGGGTTAGTTAAATTGTTATCATAAGCAACGAAATTGTTTCCGTTAAACTCAACCACCCAAGGAGAACCAATCTTTTGAGAGGTTCCGGCCATAGTAACCTGGCTACTATCGTAGGAAAGTGTACCCGAAGCACCAAAAATACCGTTACCATTAAGGTCAAAGTTTAACGTGATGGTATCACCAGCACGAACTGTGCCGGGGCCCGTCAAACTTGCACTTGCACTCGCTGCAGAAACTGTCACAGGCAACATTAAAACAAGGCATAAAACCAAAACCGTTAAAATTGAAATAATCTTTTTCATATACGTTCTCCTTATCTAGCAACAATATTGCCTTTTCCAAGAATCTTGGCTTTAACCTGAATAAAGTCAGTGATAGAAATGCTGCTATCGCCATTGGTATCAGCGGCAGTTGCGTACACTCCCGACAAAGTCGATTTTTTCAATATATGTGCTTTAATGGCAAGCATATCCGTTATTGTAATATTACCATCGCCGTTAGTATCACCTGTAACAATAATTGTGTATGAAGCTTTTACAGTATTTCCATCCATAATCCTCACGACCATACCGGTGCCAACCACAGCACTGTTATTCACAACAGCGTTTTCTTTGTACACCTTGCAGTAAGAGCCTTCATTGAGTCCGTACAATAAAGACGAAACGGTAGTGCCGGCTGTAATCTTACTAATATTTCCTCCGCTGATGGTATATTTGGATGATGTAATAGATGCGGGAACTCTTGAATTTACAGTAACCAAAATTGTTGTAGACTTCCCTTGATAAGTTATGGTTATCGTTTTTGTACCAATGGTAGAAGAATATCCACTGACCATATAGCTACTAACAGATCCGCTGGTATTATTGTCATAATAAGCAACAACTATCAAACCTGATAAATCAAGTTCTTCTCCCTCTGTATATTGTAATTTTGTGGGTAAATTTGTAATAGAAATTGAAGTTATCATTCTTGATTTATTGCAAATACTGCAAGTCTGGCTTTCGCCATTGTTGTAAACATGGTCATCGTTATTAATTTCCCCATCACATTCTAGACACATCTGCCAATGCTTATGGTCATCAGATTTCCATTCGTTATTTGTAGCATCTTCGATCTCTCGGATATAATCGCATTCGGCACATGTTTCATCGCAAATACAATCAAAGAAATGCTCTTGACAGTTTATTTCTTTACCACAAAAAACACAATATTCCCAATGCGTTGACTCGTTAAACTTTTTATCACCCACATTGCTTGTACAGGTATGTTCAGTATAAATGTGTGAAAAACCGCGCAAGGTAGGAAAGCAATAGTCTGTATTAGCATCTATTGTCCAAACTGAATTGAAATCAAATGTTGATAGCCCGGTTGCATTGGCTAATTGTTGTGTGGTTAGATAATATGTATTGCTTTGGCTACCGTCGCCAACACCGTTATTTGCAGTAGTATAATAACAGTTTTTAATATTCATTCCATATCGATAACCTATGATTCCACCGGAAGTTTTGGTTGATATTTCCCCAATATTATAACAACGCTTGATCACACTATCGGTTGTAGGTTCGCCATGGCCGGCTATGCCTCCGGCAGTAAATGGTCCCATTTCGCCGTTAAGTGTAGTGCCGCTGATTTTCCCCGTATTATAACAATCCTCTACAAGGTATGGGTGAAAACCGATTATGCCGCCCATACAAACGCCTTTTTGGTCCATTGAAGCACCAATATTACCCGTATTATATGATTTTTTAACACTTGCACTTCCACGTGACCAACCAATAATTCCGCCAATATTAACAAAAGGATTGTTCTGGTTAGTAACCGATTTTACAAAAATATCACCTGAATTGCTGGCAAACGTTGTAGAACCTGCGTTTTCCATGCCGACTATACCACCAACATTTATGCGAAAACTGCCTTGAACGTTATTCGCATATATATTTATATTGCCTTTATTTCGAACATTTTGTTTAGTCGAACTAAAACTATATCCTATTACACCACCAAAATACGAACCGCTAATGTCAATTGGACCAACGTGTGAATTTATTGTAATACCAATATCGTTTATAACGTCAACAATTTTACCGCTTCCTTGGCCAATTATTCCACCAATCGTGCTTCTGTCTATATTGGTATCGCTTGAAATATCGATTATTCCCGTTGTTTGTATGTTTTCAATGGTAGAAGCGCCACTTGTCCCCCCTACGACACCGCCGATAAAACCTTCACATGCGGTAATGTTATGACAAATCATTCTAGTTTCAACCTCAAGATTCGAAATGATACCGTTGTTATAACCTGCTACAGCTCCGACATACGATTCATTGAGTTTGGAAAATTCAATGTTACAATCTTTAAATCTTAAATTTTTTATAATACCCTTATTATCGCCGATAAATCCTACGTAACCACCGTCAACAGTAGTTGATTTAGCGATAAACCCGCTGATTGTATGCATTTCGCCGTTTAACATTCCGTTAAAAGAGGTTATCATACTTTGTTCAAAAGCTTTATCTAAAACGATATCGTCTATAAGCTTAAAGTGATAACGCAAATTAGCATAACTTGAAACGTTAAACAAATGCTGCGTATCCGAAATTAAATAAGGTGAAAACAAGCTGCCGTTTCCGCCTGCAAAGTCGGTAGTATTTTCCGGCGGAACCTCAGGTGCAGATTTCATAACCATTAAGGTTGGAGCAGGATATTCCAGGGTTTTATCTATCTGCCATTCCGAATCGAAATTGAATCCAACAAAAAATTCTTTTGTCTTCAATTGGTCAACTGTTGCTTTAACTCCGCCGTTTTGAGTAGATTGATAGCCCAAAGCAAAAAAATCATAGTAATAATTGTTTTTCATTGTGGCATTGCTATTTTTCCCGACAATACCGTCCATAGATCTGTTGGTCGATATGATTGCTAAATTATAACAATTGGAAATCGTGCCACCGTCATTTAAGCCCACAATACCGCCAGTATAACCGAAAGAAGATGTTGTAGTGGAATTAATTTTACCGTTATAAAAACAATCGTTAATGGTGCCGTAATTCTTGCTTACTAGGCCGCCAACGTTCATTTCCTCACTTGAACGAAATGCGATTTCAGACGTGCTATAACAATTAGATAATATGCCGCCATTTTTTAGTATAAACGTTGCCGAATCGGTAACAACTGCATTTTTTAATGCTATGTTTTTTACGGTGCCATAATTGCAATCAAATAAGCTTTTTGTTAATCCCTCAATCGCATAACCATCACCGTCAAAATAACCTGTAAACACTTTGTTAGAAGTACCGATACTGCTCCAATTCAAATTATCCTCGGCTGTAAAGACAATATTATTTATTAATCTAAAGCACGAATCAGGAAATCTTTGAACATCGGCAAGTTGGCTTACGTTAGATATCAAATATGGATAAATAAAACTTCCGATTCCACCTGCAAACACTCCTTGGTTTACATGGTTATCTATCGATATATGATTAACGCTTTTTAAAACAGGGAAAGAGTAATCCGCTACGCTGACAAATTCCCAAGTCGTATCAAAATCGAAGCCTTCAAAAGTGTCTTTTGTTTGTAACTCTAGTATTGAGCAACGATAACCCTCATCAGCGCCTACGCCGCACCCTTTTCGTTCGCTTTCCAAAAAATAGCAATAAGAAATTGTACCTTGGTTTTCTCCGGCAACACCGCCTTGTTGGTTTGCTGTAACACCCCCGACATTATAACACGACGATATCATTCCGCTTGGATGATTATATCCAACAATTCCACCGGAAAAAGTGCCGTAATCTTTAGCTTGGAGAATATTGCCGATGTTATAGCAATTGGTTATCAAACCACTATTTAAGCCTGCGATACCACCACCATAGGTCATAGTAGAAACGGCCATTGAATTATAGCAGTTCGAAATAGTGCCTTTATTATTGCCGGCAACACCACCTACATACGTATATCCGGAAGAAGTGTCAGTAACACTACCGTTAACTACCGCTAAATTCATTATTGTGCCGTTATTTATGCCGAATAAACCTGAAGAACTACCATTATAGTTTGATACTTTTGCAAAAAGTCCAGTAATAGCAAAGCCGTTTCCGTTAAACGTGCCATTAAATGGAGCACTATATATCGCACCTAACGGATCCCATCCTTTTCCATTGTTATAAAAATTCCCTTCTTCGGAAAAGTCGGCATCCGTAAACACAATATCTGCAATTAACTTATAATGTGCGTCAAGATCATTGCGAACATTATTTAGCTGTTCTTTTGTTTCAATCAAATACGGATCCGTTTCTGTACCACTACCACCTGCAAACTCCGTTGTAAGTGCATATGCAGTCATTGTGCTCACAGGCATAGTGGTAATAATCAAGGTAACAGAAAGCAATATAGCAAAAAACTGTTTTCCTTTGTTTCCAAACTTCATAATAACGAGCCTCCTCCTAAGGTTTGTTTTTTAAAAAAGTGCGTCAACCGAAGCCGACGCACCGAAAAACTCAAGCACCGATTTTCGTCAAACAAATTTTAAGTATAAAGGGTTGCCCTATACAAATTACCTCTCTG
>JAZRZU010000083.1:0-5908 GCA_045601465.1 Acutalibacteraceae bacterium | reverse complement strand
GTCAGCTATGTAGCAACACCCCGTATCAAAAAAGTATTGACTGATTTAACAAACCGTCGTATTACGTTGTTGGTACGTACTTGTGACCCGAATATTACCGAATCCCTCATTGCTTCCACGTTTGGACTTAACGGGTTTTATGTTGAATTATTCGGCGCACCCGCAGGACGTTCCTTTGAAACGCTGGTAGAAGGTGTTTCGGAGAAAGAACCAGCCGGTATTGTCTCCCATGGCGATATGATCGGTATGATGGATGCGTTAGCTCGTTGTCGTCGTTTACGCTCGGGCATGCATTTCTTTACAGTCATGCAAAGTATACTGGGGCTTTTGGGATTGGTGCTGACAGCATGTCTGATGTTTGTTAGCGGTGTCATCGTGCCGCCGTTATATGCCGTTGAATTCTTAGCGGCAATGGCTGTGTTTTCGGTTGTTTCTGCTTGGGCTTTCTCCAAAACTTGATTCGATATTCTAGTTCAATTCCCTCTACCTGTCGGTAGAGGGAATTTTTTTCTATTTATCATTTTTAGGTTGAAATTTTGGAAATAGTAGGTTATAATTATCAAAGAACAATGGTGAGTGTAAAATGTTTTTGTACAATTTTACTCATTTTTTGTTAAATTAAGTCTTTTATAAGACGATTTTGATTACAAAGCAGAAAGGGTGTCTATCTTTGAAACAGTATACTGCTAAGCAAATTCGAAATGTTGCACTTGTCGGTCATGCCGGCTCCGGTAAGACCTCACTGACGGAAGCAATTGCTTATACAACCGGTTTAACTGACCGATTGGGGAAAATAGCGGAAGGCAATACAATAAGCGACTTTGACCCGGAAGAAGTAAAACGTCAGGCTTCGGTTTCGATGTCGGTGGTACCCGTTGAATGGAAAGATACCAAAATCAACGTATTGGATACACCTGGTTCTTTTGATTTTTCTGGTGGCATGAGCGAGGGCATTCGTGCGGCGGGTAGTGCGGTTGTTGTTATTTCCGGTAAAAGCGGGATTACCGTTGGCGCTAAAAAGGCAGTTTCGGCTGCACATAAGAAAGGCATTGCACAGCTGTTGTTCGTGAATAAAATGGATAGCGAGCATGCGGATTTTTATAAAGTATTTGAGGATATGAAAGCCACCTTTGGACCCGCTGTTTGCCCGTTGGTTGTACCATATGTGGAAGATCATAAGGTTGTTTGCTATGTAAATATTTTAGAATATAAAGCGTATACCTATGAGAACGGAAAGGCGATTGAGTGTCACCTACCGGAGATGGGTCACCGCTTAGACGGGTTACGTACCGCTATCTATGAAGCGGTTGCGGAAACCAGCGAGGAGTTAATGGAAAAGTATTTCTCCGGTGTTGATTTTACTCCGGATGAATTGATTATGGGCTTGGCAACCGGTGTCCGCCGTGGTGAAATCTTGCCGGTGTATTGTGGCTCGACGCAACAATTGGCGGCTATCGATCAGCTACTCAACGGTTTAATTTGGCTTGCACCGTGGGCCGAAACAGTAGCCGGTGAGACCGGTTTGGACCCGAATGGGGAAAGCGTACAGCTTACAGTCAATGAACAAGCACAGCCGGTTGCCATTGTCTTTAAGACGGTCGTTGACCCGTTTGTTGGAAAACTTCTGTATTTTAAGGTCGTCAGCGGTAAACTCACACCGGATTCAACCCTTATGAATATGCGCACCGGTACGATGGAAAAGCTGGGGAAACTGTTTATGGTGCGGGGCAAACGTCAAGAAGAAGTTCCCTACGTGGCTGCGGGCGACATCGGTGCCGTTGCTAAATTAGCGGTTACCAATACGGGTGACACCTTGTGCGCTCCGGTTCGTCCTGTTATATTACCGGGCGTGAATTTTGAATCACCGTCGTTGTCGATGGCAGTATATGCTAAAAACAAGGGCGATGAAGAAAAAATTGTGGCAGGACTCAATCGTTTGAAGGAAGAAGATCCGACTATTTCTCTGGAACATAACGTGGAAACACGTGAACAGATACTGTCCGGTTTGGGTGAACAGCATTTGGATGTGACCGTTTCGAAACTGAAAAGCAAATTCGGTGTTGAGGTGGTACTCAAAGAACCCAAGGTACCGTATCGTGAAACGATTCGAGGAAAAGTCAAGGTGCAAGGTCGCCATAAAAAGCAATCCGGCGGACACGGTCAGTTCGGTGATGTGTGGATTGAGTTTGAGCCGTGCGAGAGCGAAGATCTTGTGTTCGAAGAAACCGTTTTCGGTGGATCTGTTCCGAAAAACTATTTCCCTGCAGTTGAAAAAGGACTTCGTGAAAGCGCCCAAAAAGGTGT
This sequence comes from Acutalibacteraceae bacterium, assembly GCA_045601465.1. GTDB lineage: Bacteria > Bacillota > Clostridia > Oscillospirales > Acutalibacteraceae > RGIG3009. Next base: position 3,604 of record JAZRZU010000083.1, on the reverse strand, counting down.
GCTCGCAGGATTCCCCGTGGTTGGTGTAAAAGCTACGCTGGTTGACGGTTCTTACCATCCGGTTGATTCCTCCGAAATGGCATTTAAGACAGCGGCTTCGCTGGCATATAAGGAAGGAATGGCGAAAGCATCTCCCGTGTTGTTAGAACCAATTGGCACGTTATTTGCTTATGTTCCCAACGAAACGACTGGTGATATCATGGGGGATATCAATAAACGTCGGGGCCGTATTATCGGTATGAATCCGGCAGACGAACCGAATATGACCTGTATTTCTGCAGAAGTGCCGATGGCTGAAATGGCGGATTATTCCAAAATGCTGCGTTCGGAAACCCAGGGTTGCGGGTATTTTACGCTCCACTTTGTCCGTTATGAGGAAGCACCGATGAATATTGCCAAAAAAATTATGGACGAATATCAGAGGGCTGAAGAATAAAAAACGCAGGCGGAGAGAAATTAAAATCTTTTCGCCTGCTTTTTTAGATTTATCCCAAAATATACTTGCAAAACCAAGCAAGATAGGGTAAAATAGGTAATAGTATGTATATATGGAGGATTATAAAATGGTTTCAGCAGGTGATTTTCGCAATGGCGTCACGTTTGAGATGGACGGTAACGTCTACCAAATCGTAGAGTTCCAGCATGTAAAACCCGGTAAAGGTGCTGCTTTCGTACGTACGAAAATTCGCAACGTGATTGCCGGTACGGTTGTTGAACGTACATTTAACCCGAGTGATAAATACCCGACCGCTTTTGTTGAGAGAAAAGAAATGGAGTTCTCGTACAGCGATGGCGATCTGTATTATTTCATGGACTTAGAGACGTATGAAATGATTCCGCTTAACAGCGACATTTTGTCCGATAACTTCAAATTCGTTACCGAGAATATGGTATGTAAAGTTATGTCCTACAAAGGAAAGGTTTTCGGTGTTGAACCCCCGAACTTTGTGGAGTTGAAGGTCACCAAAACCGACCCTGGCTTCAAAGGCGATACGGCAACCAATGCCACGAAACCGGCAACCCTCGAAACCGGTGCTGAGATCCGTGTGCCGTTGTTTATCGATGAAGGCGAAATGATCCGTGTGGATACTCGTCTGGGCGAATACATGGAGCGTGCATAATTTCTTTTTTGTGTCATATTCTACTACAAGTGTGAAATAGGAGGTACCGAACAATGACGATTACAGAAAAAGTTGCGTACTTGAAAGGTTTACTGGAAGGACTTGGCGTTGAGGAAAACTCCAAAGAAGGTAAGATCTGGAAAGCTGTTATGGACGTCCTCGCTGATGTTGCATTGAGCGTGGAAGATTTGGAAGCAACGGTTCAGGAAATGGGCGAGCAGGTCGATACCATTGACGAAGATCTGGATGCTTTGGAAACCGATTACTATGATGACTGCGATTGCGACTGTGACTGTGATGACGATTTTTACGAAATCACTTGCCCCAACTGTGACGAGGAGTTTTCGGTTGACGAGGAAACCTTGCTCGATGGTGGCATAGAATGTCCCGCTTGCGGTGAACACCTTGAATTTGATTTAGATGATTGCTGCTGCGACGATGATGACTGTTGCTGCGATTGCGACGAAAACTAATTGCTCAATAGAAAGCGGATGCCGATCGGCATCCGCTTTTTTATTCATTATCAGAATTTAAGTGTGAAAACTGCAAGGATTGCATAATTTTTACGAGCATGGTACAATACATACGACGAGGTGATCATGTGTGAGGATTTTGGCTGTTGATTTAGGGCTGGTACGTACCGGGCTTGCCATATCGGATGAGATGGAAATGCTGGCTTCTCCCATCGGTACCGTGACGGAGCGTAACTTAGACGTGTTGGCTGATACGATTGCGAAAAAAGCAATAGAATATGGGGCAAAAGAATTGGTGGTCGGTTTACCACGTAATATGGACGGCAGCAAAGGAGAGAGTGCGCAACGTGCAGAAGCCTTTTCGGAGCAATTACGTGCAAAAACAGGATTACCGGTGGCACTTTGGGATGAGCGTCTGACAACTATGTCGGCAATTGGGTATTTGAACAATACAAATGTTCGCGGCAAGAAACGCAAGAACATTGTGGATACCGTGTCCGCTACCATTATTTTAGAGGATTATCTCCAAAACAGACGAAACCGCAGTTAACCAATCGCACCTCTTGCTCACGATGGCATATAGTAAAGTGAGGGGTGAGAACAATGGAATGGACAACAATTTTTGTCAGCTCTGTTACGAATGCCATGCGTGGCAAAAAGATTTTGGAACAACAAGGATATAAAGTGCATATGCAACGGTCTTCTCGAGTAGAGCAGACCGACGGATGCGGCTATCATTTGTTGGTTCGTGGGGACGTTAAACAAATTACAGCGTTGCTATCCAAAGCGGGAATACGAATATTACGCACCGAGCACGGAGGTGTGCGACGGTGATTTATCTGGACAATGCCGCAACGACCTATCCAAAGCCGCCGGATGTGCATCGAGCAGTGGCAGATGCGTTAATTCATTACGGCGCTAATCCGGGTAGGGGCGGTCACCATATGGCGATGGCAACAACGGAACGTATCTTTGCGTGCCGAGAAAAGTTGGCATCGCTGTTTCATTTAGAAAATCCTGCCGGTGTCGTGTTTACGGCCAATTGTACCGGTGCTTTAAATATTGTTATCAAAGGTATTTTGTCTAATGGTGGACACGCTATTGTTACAGATATGGAACACAATTCTGTCATTCGTCCGTTGACGGCGCTTGCAAACCGTGGTGTAACGTATACAACAATAGCAGTTGATCCGTGGAATCCCACGGAAACGGCAACACGTGTTCGGATGGCCATCCGTCCGACAACACGGCTGATTTTATGTACCCATGCTTCGAACGTATTGGGCTTGCGTACGCCGATTTCGGTTATAGGTTCGGTTGCAGAGAAAGCAGGTATCCCGTTTGCGGTGGATGCAGCACAGTCTGCCGGCATTTTGCCGATCGATATGAAGTCGGATAAAATTGATTACCTTTGTTTACCGGGCCATAAAGGTTTATACGGACCAATGGGGGTTGGCGTCTTACTTTGTCGTGATGAACGGCTGCTTTCCACGGTTATGGAGGGCGGTACCGGTAGCCAATCCTTACGGTTATCTCAACCCGAAGAGTTGCCAGACCGTTTTGAAAGTGGCACGCTGAATGTGCCGGCTATTTGCGGATTGCTCGGAGGTCTTGAATGGATTGAGAGAAACGGCGGGGTATCACAGCTTGCTCAGCGGGAAGTAACTTTGATGAAAGCGTTTTATAGTCGTCTTGCGACGCTTTCGCATATTCACATCTATACACCGTATCCGGAGTTATCTGTAACGGTTCCTCTCGTTACGTTTAATGTGGAAGGATTGGAAAGTGAAGAGACGGCAAGACGGCTTAACGAACATGGCGTTGCTGTGCGTGCGGGGTTACATTGTGCACCTTCTGCACATCGGAAAATCGGTACAGTAGCTACCGGCGCCGTTCGAATCTGCCCATCCGCTTTTACCACATATGCGGATTTGGAAAAAGTGCGGAAAATCTTAACAGAAATTACAAGAAGCCCTTGAAAAGAGGTTTTTTTCTTGATACAATAAAAGT
>JAZRZU010000082.1:0-6893 GCA_045601465.1 Acutalibacteraceae bacterium | reverse complement strand
AGTAGTGGGAAAGCGGAGAGTGTGAATGAATATTCATAAACAATATATAGCGCAACGTGAAAATTTCAAGTTTATTTATTCAAAATAACCACTATTTAATGAATATTTAACCACTGTATTGTACAAAATGCGGGAAATGATGAAAAAATATAAAAAGTATTGATTTTTTATACAACCCTGTGTATAATGAGGATAGTTCAAGATTTGTTTACTTAAAATTATTTTCAGAAAAGGGGATTATCATGAAAAAGTTTTGCAAAGTACTATCGTTGGCACTGGCACTCGTACTGGTCGTGAGTTGTTGCGCTGCTTGCGGCACCGCACCGGAAGGCAAAAAAACGCCTGCAACTAAGGTTATCAACATCGACTTGACCGAAGAAGAGTATGCTTTCGGTGTTGACAAAAATCAACCGGAACTACTTGCCTCTGTTAATGCGTTTATCAAAGAAATCAAAGACAATGGTAAATTTGATGAAATCTGCAACAAGTACTTTGGCGATGGTACACCCACACCGGTAACGTCTGCAAAGGAAGACTCGTCAAAAGACCAACTCGTTATCGCAACTAATGCAGCTTTTGAACCGTTCGAGTATACTGAAGGTGATAAATATCTCGGTATTGATATGGAAATTGCTGCTTTGCTCGCCGAAAAACTAGGTAAAGAATTGGTTATCAGCAACATGGATTTTGATGCTGTTTGCTTGAGCGTCGGTCAACAAAAAGCCGATATTGCTATGGCTGGCCTTACCATCAAAGAAGACCGTAAACAATACGTAAATTTCTCCGATTCGTACTACACTGCTTCCCAACGCATCATTGTTAAGGGTGACAATACTGCATTTGATACATGCAAGACGGTTGAAGATGTAGAAGCAATCTTAAAGAACTGCAAATCGGATATCAAAGTTGGTGTTCAAAACGGCACTACCGGTCAATTCTACTGTGAAGGTGATGAAGACTGGGGCTTTGAAGGCTATGGATTTACCACTGTCGGTTACAAAAACGGTTCCTTAGCTGTTCAGGATATGATTAACGGCAATCTTAGCTATGTGGTAATTGACTCTGCACCGGCTACTTGTATTACTGAAGCTATCAATAAGATGGCTTAATTAGCAAGTATACGATCAACACTCAACAAATACTTCACTGGAAACGGTGGAGTATTTGTTCTGTTAAAGGACAATATGTATGGGAAATTTTAATGTTAAATTTGAAGCATTTTATGAGGATTTCTTCGTCAAAGGTGCTTATCACAAAATGCTTGATGGTTTGCAAAATACATTGGTTATTGCGATCATGGGCTTGTTCATCGGTACAGTAATCGGTATCTTAATAGCGGCCGTACGCGTTATGCCAAAATATAAGCTTTTTACCCGTGTGATGGATGGCGTATGCAACGTATACGTATCCTTTTTCCGCGGTACGCCGATGGTAGTACAGTTGTTGTTGTTCTATTATGTGTTGTTACCGCTTATGGGCGTTAAATTGGCTTCCGTAACGGTGGCATTGCTCGTTTTTGGCTTGAACAGCGGTGCTTATATTTCTGAAATTATGCGCGGCGGTATCTTGTCAGTGGATTCCGGCCAAATGGAAGGCGGTCGCGCCATGGGTTTGAGTTTTTCGGCTACCATGGTAAAGATTGTCATTCCGCAGGCTATAAAAAACATTTTACCCACAATGGGTAACGAGTTCATTACGTTAATCAAAGAAACATCAATCGTAAGCTTTGTTGGTGCTACCGACTTGTATAAAGTTTTTAACGATATTGGAACGAACAACTATGAGTTTATGGTTCCATATTTGTGTATGGCACTGATATACATTGTGTTAGTATTGTTGATTTCTCTTGGTATTCGCCTGATGGAAAGGAGATTGAGAAAAAGTGATAAAAGTATGTAATCTCCATAAAAGTTTTGGCGATTTAGAAGTGCTTAAGGGCATTGATTTAACCGTCGAAAAAGGCGAAATCCTCGTAATTTTAGGTGCATCCGGTAGTGGGAAAAGTACGCTGTTACGTTGTTTAAATTGTATGGAAGACCCCACATCCGGACAAGTGTTTTTCCATGATGTAGACATTGCGGATATGCGTGTGAACATTAATGTTCACCGTCAAAAAATGTGTATGGTGTTTCAACATTTTAACCTGTTTAACAATAAAACGGTATTGCAGAATTTAACGTTGGCACCCATATACGTTGCCAAGAAAAAAGCGCGTGCCGCAAAGTGGGCGAAAATCTTTGGTAAACCGTTTGATCTTGCAGATATTCGCACAGGTAAGGAAATCCAGGAAACAACCGAAGCAAGTGCTTTTGAGTTGTTAGATAAAGTTGGCTTACGTGATAAAGCAAACGAATATCCGTCCAAATTGTCGGGCGGACAAAAGCAACGTGTTGCCATTGTCCGTGCTTTGGCAATGAACCCTGACGTGATGTTGTTTGACGAACCCACCTCGGCATTAGACCCCGAAATGGTGGGCGAAGTCTTGGATGTTATGAAAGAGTTGGCAGCAGAAGGCATGACAATGGTTGTGGTAACACACGAGATGGGATTTGCTCGTGAAGTTGCCGACCGTGTTCTGTTTATCGACAACGGTGTGATTGCAGAGCAGGGAACACCTGCTGAATTATTTGGAAATCCGCAGCATCCCCGTACCAAAGAATTTCTTTCAAAAGTTTTATAAAAAAGAGGCCGTGAATCACGGCCTCTTTTTTGTTATTTCCCAGTTGCTTTGTTGGCGAATGTGTTGTTGATCAGTTTATCAAAAGGTGCCGGTTTGTCTAATTCACCGGCTTTTTGAATGACTTCTTGCAACCGATTAAATCCCTCTTCGGTCATAACGGGTGTGGTTGCTAAAGCACCGATTTTTTTGTAGCTTTCTACTGCGCTGGTCAGCAGAGAAACATCGGTGTCTGCAAAAAAGCTTTTCACACAATCGGCGATTTCAGCAGAAGAGTGTGTGGCGACCCATTGCTGACCTTTTACGATAGCGTTGGTAAAGCGCTGAACAAGATCACTGTTTTTTGCAATATAACTTTTCTTAGCAAAATAGGCAGTGTACGGCATCTCCCCGGCAGCGGCGCCTACGCTGGCTACGATATACCCTTTCCCTTCTAATTGAACACTGGAAGCGACTGGTTCAAACATGGTTACATAGTCACCGGTGCCGCCTAAAAACGCACCGGTCATCATGTCAAATTGGATAGTAGTATCCATTTTCGCATCTTGATCCGGATTTATTCCGTTTTTCTCCAAGGCATAACGAAATGCCATATACGGCATACCACCGATGCGGCCCGGCAAAACGTGCGCACCTTTTATATCGGACCATTTAAAATCGGGGTTAGGGCTACGACCAACCAAGAAACTGCCGTCGCATGCGGTAAGTTGTGCAAATACTTCAGGATAATCTTCGCTACCGGAATTATAGACATATACACTGGCTTCCGGTCCTGCTAAACCGATATCAACACTGTTACTGATAACGGCGCTCATCACTTTATCGGCACCGCCTCCGTTGCTCAACTCAATTTTAATATTTTCTTCTTCAAAAAAACCTTGCGCAATTGCAACATATTGCGGTGCGTAAAAAATACTGTGTGTTACTTCGCAAAGCTTGATGGTGGTTAATGGGTTCTTTTCTTTGCCGCCTTTTGGCGAACAGCCTGCCACCAATGAAAGTAATAGTAACGCTACAACAGAAATACAGATCAATATTCTTTTTTTCAAAGAACTCACCCTCCTTATAATTTAAGAGCCAAAACGTTTGCGGATTTGTTTTTGACAAACGGAAACGGCGTGATACATCAGTGCGGCAACAACGGCTAAAATGAATACACTGGCCATTACCAAATCCATTTGGAAGACCTGCCCGCCGTACACAATTAAATATCCGAGCCCTGCTTTACTGACCAAAAACTCGCCTGCAATCACACCAACCAGGGAGAGCCCAATATTGATTTTTAGGGAATTGAATAAAGTAGGCAAGTTGGCAGGCAATACAATTTTTACAAGAATTTGTTTGCGATTTGCACCGAATGTTTGTGCCATTTTGATGATTTCCGGGTCTGTGTGATGAAATCCTGACAGCATCTCTAAAACCGTTACAATCAGCGAAATAGCCAGCGCCATAAATATAATGGCTTTTGTTCCGGCACCTGCGATGAGAATGATAACAGGTCCGAGTGCGATTTTTGGTAAACTGTTAAGAACAACTAAATACGGTTCTGCTACACGAGAAACAAACGGACTCCACCAACACAGTATACTAATTCCAAGACCACCGATTACCCCTAAAAAAAAGCCGGTTAAGGTTTCAAATAAGGTAACACCAATATGGGTCAACAACCCGTTTTTTGAGGTGTTTAAAAGTGTTTGAATAACACGACTCGGTTGACTGACAAGAAATGCATCAATCCAACCCAGCCGGGCGGACAGTTCCCATAAAAGCAATAACCCAATTAAAAGCCCCCATTGCCATAACTTCACAAATACACTGTAACGTTTTTGATTACGGAGCCATACGATTCGCTCGTTAGAGGTAACAGAGGTTATCTTCTCACGTTTCATCTTCACGCAACTCCTCCCAAATATGGCTAAAATATTGTGAAAAACGTGGGTCGCTACGGCACGAGAGGGGAGAGCGATCATTATCAAAAATAATGGGCAATCTCTCTTTGACGGTTGCCGGTCGTTGCGTGAGAATTAAAACAGAATCGCCCATTGCAACCGCCTCCGGTATGTCGTGTGTTACCATCAACATGGTAACGCCCTCTGCCTTTAAAATACGATACACGTCATCTGTTACAGATAATCGTGTCTGAAAATCCAAGGCACTAAACGCTTCGTCCAACAATAAAATATCCGGACCGGCTGCCAACGTTCGAATCAAAGCAACTCGTTGACGCATTCCTCCGGATAATTGTCTGGGGTATTTGTTGCGGAATTCCGAGAGACCATAGGTTTCAAGGAGTGATTCGGCTCGTTTTAGGGTGGCATCGGAAATCATGTGACGAATTTCCAGGCCAAACAGTACATTGTCCAGAATGGTGCGCCATTCGAGAAGATTGTCCCGTTGTAACATATATCCGATATGCGGAGAAATCCCCTTCATTTCTTCACCATTGATAAAAACCGTTTTTTCGCTTTGTGGAAGAAGTCCTGCTATCATAGAAAGCAGTGTGCTTTTCCCACATCCACTTGGACCGACGATGCTTAAAAATTGTCCTTTTGGAACGGAAAAAGAGATGTTATGAAAGGCTTCAACTTCTCCGTTTTCGGCTTGATATTTGTATCCGGCATTTTTAACACACAACATATCCATGTACGTTCACCTCTTTTTTGATATCGACCCTCACTTCATTTCATGCGGTATGTTGCCGAAAGGTGAATACTTTCTAAATTTCAATATAAAAATCAACGCATTTTAGTATTGAATTCTTTTGTCATTGGTGTTACAATAATGAAGGAACAAAAGAATAAATACAGGCCAATGGATGTTATTGCATTTGTTGTCGGACATACTGCCGGACAGTATTGTTAGGGGATAAGGGAATTGCGGTGCGAATCCGCAGCAACAGCCATTACCGTAACTCTTGTGTCATCACAGGTCAAGTCGGAATGCTTATCGGTCTGTAACACATAAAAGTCTCTTGGGCAAATTGGGGAGATGTGTGAAGATTTGGTTAGGATTTTTCTAACTGTTTTTGGTATGGCAGGATACCATTACTTTACTCACAGTACCCTTTGAAGGGTACTTTTATTTTATCCTTTTGTAAATTCAGAAAGGATTGAAAACAATGAAAAAAACGATCAAATCAACCATCTCCATCGCACTTGTCATCCTCTGCTTTTTCACTCTGACAGCCTGTGAAAATTCGGTGGATCAAACAGGACTCTGGGAAAACGCCACCTACTTAAAAGATACCCAACTGGGAGAGGGCGCAAAAACCGTTGTCGTTGAAGTAAAGGCAGCAGAACAAACGGTTACCTTTACCGTTAAAACCGACGAAAAAACTGTTGGCGCTGCCCTCCTCGAAAATAAGCTTATTGCCGGGGAACAAGGTGAATACGGACTTTACATCAAAACCGTAAATGGTATTACCGCCGATTATGATGTGGATAAAAGTTACTGGGCTTTTTACGTTGATGGCAAATATGCTACCTCAGGCGTCGATACCACCGAGATTAAAGAAGGGGTAACGTATCAGCTTGCGTACACAAAATAATCCTGCAACCGTTAAAAAGAAAAAATCTTTGAGCATACAGGAGATGGTTATATTCTCCATGCTCGGCACCATCATGTTTTGCTCAAAGATTATTATGGAAGTTTTACCAAACATTCACCTGCTCGGAATGTTGACAATGGTATTCACGGTGGCTTTTCGTAAAAAAGCATTGATCCCCATTTACGTCTATGTGTTGATGAACGGATTATATGCGGGTTTTACCATGTGGTGGATCCCTTACCTGTATGTTTGGACCATCCTATGGGGCATTACAATGCTGCTGCCCAAAAAGATGCCGAAAAAAGCTACGTGCATTGTTTATCCAATCATTTGCGGTTTGCACGGTCTTGCTTTTGGCACACTCTACGCTCCTGCCCAAGCATTAATGTTTGGATTTGATTTCAAGCAAACAATTGCTTGGATCGTGGCGGGATTACCGTGGGATCTGATGCACGGCGTGGGCAATTTTTGTGCAGGGATTCTTATTGTTCCTTTAAGTGACCTGCTAAAAAAAATAACGTTCAATTATCAACAGCCAATTTCCTAAACGATTAGCAAGAATGGACGGCACATTGGTGCCGTCCATTCTTTTTTTATTTGCCTTTTAAAGAAGTCTGTGATACAATATTGCGCGTTATTAAAGAGAAGGTGCTTTTAATGAATCGAAAG
>JAZRZU010000081.1:0-1722 GCA_045601465.1 Acutalibacteraceae bacterium | reverse complement strand
GGGCGCTTTTTGTTATTTAGACGTTAAACAGGAATTCCACAACGTCGCCGTCTTGCATGACGTATTCTTTACCCTCGGTACGAACGAGACCTTTGCTGCGAGCGTTGGCGAGTGAACCGCACGCCATCAAGTCCTCAAAGGCAATGACTTGTGCTCGAATGAAACCACGCTCGAAATCGGTGTGAATACGGCCTGCGGCTTGCGGGGCTTTCCAGCCACGGCGGATGGTCCATGCACGTACCTCTTTTTCACCGGCGGTGAGGAACGAGATGAGACCGAGCAGGTGATAGCTTTTTTGGATCAGACGGTCTAACCCGGAATTTTCTAAACCGAGTTCTGACAAGAACAGGAGCTTCTCATCGTCATCCATATCCACAATATCGGCTTCCATTTGCGCACAGATCGGCAATACTTCGGCGCCTTGTGCAGCCGCCAGTTCCTCGACTTGCTTGTAGTATGGATTATTTTTTGGTTCGCCGCCGGAAAAGTCATTCTCACTTAAATTGGCGGCGTAGATGATCGGCTTGGAGGTGAGCAAAGCCATGGTGTTCATCATGGTTGTTTCGTCTTCGTCGCAAGGATAGGCACGTGCCGGTTTTCCGCTTTCAAGTAATGCTTGTAGTTGTTTTAAAAAGTCCAGTTCTTTTTGCAAGCTACGGTCACCTTTTAAATCTTTGGTGACACGGGAAATACGGCGTTCCACCATTTCCATGTCGGAAAAAATGAGTTCCAGATCGATCGTTTCGATGTCACGCAGCGGATCAATACTGCCCTCTACGTGAATAATATCATCGTTTTCAAAACAACGCACCACATGAACGATGGCATCGCATTCCCGAATATTGGCAAGGAATTTATTGCCCAATCCTTCGCCTTTGCTGGCACCTTTTACCAGGCCGGCAATGTCGACGAATTCAATGACTGCCGGGACGACGGGAGGGACCTTGTCACCGTCGGTATACATTTCGCATAAGGCGGTCAGACGATTATCCGGTACCGCTACGACGCCCACGTTGGGGTCGATGGTGCAAAAGGGGAAGTTGGCGCTTTGGGCGCCGGCATTGGTGATGGCATTAAACAGCGTGGATTTACCGACGTTTGGTAATCCGACGATACCTAGTTTCATATATATTCATATCTCCTTATTTTTCCTTTATTTCCAAGGGTTTTTGCGTTATGGCGTTTTGGTTTTTACACCATTTTTACACCATTTCTAACTTCATTTTGCGTTTGAGGCATTTTCAAACTGTTTGATTGCTTTGAGCAGAGAATCCTCTGTTACGTGAACATATCGATCCATTGTTGTTTTGATGCTGGCGTGACCAAGCAGCTTCTGCAACACCTTCGGTTGCATACCGCTCTCGATTGCCCTGGTTGCGTATGTATGGCGTAGGGCGTGCATACAAAAACGTTTGATGCCTGCCTCGTCGCACAGCTTATACAGATGGGTATCATAGGAACTGTTCTTGGCCGGCTCGCCCGTTCTCCAGTTGATGAAGACAAGATCGTTCATAACAAGCTTAGACTTTGCTCCTGTGTGCCTGTCTATATACTCCAGTTCTTGAGAGAGGGTTTCCGATCTCTTTTGGTTCTTGGAGTTTTCGTAGACAGTCTGCAGGATCACATAAGCAAAACTGGTCAGCGGAATGGTTCGGTAGCTGTGCTGCGTTTTCGGAGGTCCTGCCCGCCAATCCTTTTGCTTGTGCCGAAACTCAAGCGTCT
>JAZRZU010000080.1:0-30040 GCA_045601465.1 Acutalibacteraceae bacterium | reverse complement strand
CGGAGGCGTGTAAAGATCATATACACATGCTTGTGAGTATTCCACCGTACTTAAGTGTAGCACAATTTATGGGATATCTCAAGGGGAAAAGCAGTTTGATGATATTTGATCGACATGCAAATTTGAAGTACAAATATGGGTCGCGACACTTTTGGTGTCGCGGATATTATGTAGATACGGTGGGGCGTAATAAAAAGGCAATTGCAGAATATATACGAAATCAATTGGAAGAAGATTATGTCAGTGATCAGATGACATTCAAAGAGTATACCGACCCGTTTACGGGTCGCAAGAACAAGTAGGCAAAAAAAGACAGCCGCTTGAGCGGCTGCCCGTGATGGTAATGCGGTGCCAAGTCTTCAGTGCCCCTTTCAGGGGCTAAGCCTGTAGTTGCCCCTTCTAGGGGCTGTGCATACCACCAGTTTACTGGTGGTTATGATTGTGCAGAAAAGAGAAATTGGCGGTGTGCCGTTTCGTTTTTAGCAGTTGAAGTTTTTTATAAGATATGGTATACTTTGATAATCAAAAAAGACAATATCCCGCTGTGTAAAAATCATAAGAAACGGCAACACAACGATTGCGGAGGATGAAAATGAAAATTGTACTGATTGGAATCGGTAAGATCGGCAGAACGATTTTGGCAGATTGTTCCAACGAGGACCATACCATCACGATTATTGACGAGAAAAAAGAAGTCGTGGAAAGTATGATTGAAAAATACGACGTTTTAGGGGTGGTCGGCAACGGCGCCCGTATGGATATTCAAAAGGAAGCGCAGGTCAACGAGGCAGATATCGTGATTGCGCTGACCAAAAGCGATGAGTTGAATATTTTGGCTTGTTTGGTGGCGAAAAAGCTGGGCGTTCCCAACACGGTCGCTCGTGTGCGCAACCCGTATTACCGTGAGCAAATTATGGAAATGCAGGATGAGCTGGGCATCTCGATGATCTTAAACCCCGAACTGGAAACGGCGCACGAGTTGTTTAATTTGATCAATCTGCCTTCGGTCGTGCAGATTGAAAAGTTTGCCAGAGGGCGGGTCAATTTGGTTGAAGTGGTCATGGAAAAGGGCTGTCCCCTCATTGGTGAGACGTTGATCTCCGCTGCCAAAAAATTCCGTTCAAAAGTCCTCATCTGCGCCGTTCAGCGAAATGAGGATGTGTTTATCCCCTCCGGTAACTGCGTTATTGAAGAAAACGATAAAATTCATTTCACCGCCGATGCCAAGGTGATGGGTGAATTTTTACGAGAACTGCACCTTGTCAAAGCACCCATCAAAAACATTTTGATCGTGGGCGCCGGCCGTATTGGATATTATTTAGCAGATGCGTTATCCAAGAGTAAATGCCACGTCAAGTTGATCGAACAGGATAAACAACTGGCGGAAAGCTTAGCCGAGCAACTGCCCAACACCTGTATTGTCAACGGGGACGGAACCAGCCATGAAGTATTGCTGGAAGAAGGCATTGAAGCGATGGATGCCTTTATCACCTTAACGGGAATCGATGAAGAAAACATTGTGGCATCCATTTTCGCCAAAGAAAAAGGGGTACGGCGCATCTTTACCAAGATCGACCGTGACGATCTCTTTTGGATGTTTGAGGACGTGGAAGCACACACCAACGTTTCAGAAAAGAATTTGGTCGCTAACAAGGTACTGCGGTATGTCCGAGCACTTTCCAACACGAGAGGAAGTAACATTGTGACCCTGCACCGCTTGGTTAACAACCGTGTGGAAGCATTGGAATTTGCCGCTACGAAAGACGAGCCGTTTTATAACATTCCGTTAAAGGATCTCTCCATACGAAAAAACTGCCTGCTTGCTTGCATCATCCGCAACGACAAGGTGATGATCCCAGACGGTAGTTCGGTCATCACGCAAAACGACAGTGTCGTTGTGGTAACCACGCAAAAGCATCTGGATGATTTAGCAGATATCTTCCAGTAAACAGGGTGATGAGATGAACTATTGTAAATTGGGTACCATATTGGGGAAAATTATGATATTAGAGGGAATTCTCATGACTGCCCCTCTTGTCGTGAGTATTGTGTATGGGGAATCACTTACCAACAAAGTGGCGTTTCTCGTTCCGATCTTATTATTGGTTTTTATCGGCGCATTGTTGCAACTACCAAAACCTCGTCGCAATTCCTTATACCAAAAAGAGGGGTTTGCCTTAGTGTCGCTGACTTGGGTCGTCATGGCTTTGTTTGGCGCTCTCCCCTTTGTCATTAACGGAGATATTCCGCACTACGCAGACGCCTGCTTTGAGATCCTGTCGGGCTTTACCACAACGGGGGCAAGCGTCGTACCGGACGTGACGGCGATGGCTCATTCCTCGCTGTTTTGGAGAAGTTTTTCACATTGGATCGGCGGCATGGGTATCCTGGTCTTTATTTTGATTTTTATCCCTGAGAGTAACCAAGGCTATTCCATGCATCTGTTACGTGCCGAAAGTCCCGGCCCGCAGGTGGGAAAACTGGCATCCAAAATGAAGGTGACGACCCGTATTTTGTACCTCATCTATTTGGGGCTGACGGTACTGGAAGTCATTATTTTAATGTTGGATAAGCCCATCCCCGGATATGAAAACGATCAATTCTTTTTCAGTTTATTAGCCGCTTTCGGTTGCGCCGGTACGGGTGGGTTCGGGTTCTTGCCCGGCAGTATGGAGCTGTATTCGGCTTTTTCACAATACGTGATGGCGATATTCCTCATTTTATTTGGCTGTAACTTCACGCTGTATTATCTGTTACTGCTGAGAAAATTTAAGGAAGTATTCAAAAGCGAAGAACTGCGTACCTATCTGTTGATCGTTGGTGCTGCGGTGACCTTTATCTTTTTGAGTTTACTGGGGCGGTTCGAATCGTTCCCACAAAACTACACCACCGAAGAAAGTTTTCGGCACGCTTTCTTTCAAGTGGCATCCCTCATAACCACTACCGGATTTACTACCACCGACTATAACGTTTGGCCAATGCTCGCCAAAACGATTCTGGTGGTTGCCATGTTTATAGGGGCAATGGCGGGGTCTACTGCCGGCGGTATGAAGATCTCTCGTATTGTGATCGCCATGAAAGGCACCGCCAATAATATCCGCAAGCTCATCAGCCCTCGGTACGTACCCAAATCGAAATACGAGGGGAAGCTGTTAGAGGATAAAATCATCCAAGACGTGTTCGCCTTTATTTCGCTGTACTTCTTTATTCTGATCGCCGCCGTGTTTCTATTGTCACTCGACCCGGTAAACGGGCAAGTATTCACCATCGCCTCCGACGCCGGTACATACACCGAAACGCACGGATTTTTCAGTAATTTCTCGTCGGTACTCGCCTGTATTTCCAATATCGGGCCCGCATTTGAAGCGGTTGGCCCGTATGCGACGTTTGGAGAATTCAGCGTCTTTTCCAAAATTATCTTAATGCTGTGTATGCTGCTGGGCCGACTGGAAATATTGCCGGTTATCGTTCTGTTCAGTCCAAGGACCTGGAAAAGGATATAATTACTGAGAACGCCACCTGATGGTGGCGTTCTCAGTTTTGGGGATTTTATTTTTTCTATTTCTTTTTTGAAGGATATCTGTTATACTATAAAGAGTATTGTGAAAAATCGGAGGGATGTGCCGTGTGCGGATTCTGCGGATTCACCGGACAAGTTGCCAATCGTGAACAATTACTGCAACAAATGGCAGATAAGATCACCCATCGAGGACCCGATTCTCAGGGTGTGTATATGGATAACAATCTGGCGATGGCGTTTCGTCGGCTGAGCATTATTGACTTAGAGGGCGGCAGTCAGCCGATTGAAAACGAGGACGGCACCAAGGTGCTGATGTTTAACGGCGAGATCTACAACTACCGTGAATTGCGTAAAGAATTACTCGAAGCGGGTCACGTGTTCAAGACCGAGACCGACAGTGAAGTATTGCTGCACGGTTTTGAGCAATGGGACGCTGACCTGTTATGCCGTCTGCGGGGGATGTTTGCGTTCGCCGTATGGGACAAGCAGTCAGAAGAGCTGTTTTTGGCACGGGATTATTTCGGTATCAAGCCGATGCACTACACGCTCCTCTCCGACGGACGCTTGCTGTTCGGCTCGGAGATCAAGTGCTTGCTGGAACACCCCCACTGCCCCAAAGAATTCAACGAAGCGGCGCTGGACAACTATTTATCTTTCCAGTATTCTCTGCCCAAAGAAACCTTTTTCAAGGGAATCTATTGTCTGCAACCCGCGCATTATCTGCGTTATCGTAACGGTGAGGTTTCCGAGACCCGTTACTGGGAAGCAACCTTTACCCCCGACGAGACGATGTCGCTGGACGAGGCGGTTGACCAAATTGATGAAGCCTTTACCGATTCGGTGGAAGCGCACCGCATCAGCGACGTGGAAGTGGGATGTTTCTTATCCGGCGGTGTGGACTCTTGCTTTGTCGCCTCTTATTTTGGCGGGCAGCAAGCCTTTACCGTTGGATTTGACAACGGCCAGCATTATAATGAAACGAATTTTGCCGCTGAGTTAGCCGAGAAGATCGGTATACGGCATCACCGTCATATCATCACCGAGCAAGAATACTGGGAGTCGTTGCCGAAAGTGCAATACGTACTGGACCAACCGCTTGCCGATCCCGCTTGCGTCGCTCTCTACGCCGTGTCGAAACTCGCTTCCCAGCACGTCAAGGTGGTGTTGTCGGGCGAGGGTGCGGACGAGCTGTTTGGCGGATATCGTATTTATCACGAGCCGCTTTCCTTAAACGGGTATCAAAAGCTACCTCTTGCATTGCGTCGTGCCGTTGCGACGATGGTGCGTGCCATACCGTTTGATTTTAAAGGAAAGTCTTTCTTGATTCGTGGTTCCAAAACCGTTGAAGAACGGTTTATCGGCAATGCGTATATGTTTTCAAAGGATGAGAAAGCCAAATTACTCAAATCCATCCCGGCTACCGATCCCACCGAACACACCAAGCAATGGTTTGCTCGCTGTGAGGGGTTGGACGACGTGACCAGGATGCAGTATGTGGATATCAATCGCTGGATGGTGGGCGATATTCTGCTTAAAGCCGACCGCATGAGCATGGCACATTCGCTGGAATTGCGTGTACCGTTTTTGGATAAGAAAGTATTTGAGGTAGCGTCCCGCATCCCGCAAAAACACCGTATTGCGGGCGGCACCACCAAATATGCCTTACGTCAAGCGGCACGGCGGCACATTCCCGAAAAAGATACGGCACGTGCCAAGCTGGGATTTCCGGTGCCCATTCGGGTATGGCTGCGGCAAGCGACCTATTACGAAAAGGTCAAATCCGCCTTTACCGGCGCCCATGCCGAACGCTTCTTCAACACGGCACTGCTGTTACGCTTTTTGGATGAGCATTATGCCGGCAAAAAGGACAACAGCCGTAAGATCTGGACGGTGTATATGTTCCTGATTTGGTATGAATTATATTTTGGAAAAGAATAAATTTTCGCATTTTTGGAACTTTACTCATAGTTTTTGATACATTTACGGTATATTGGACCGCCCTCAACGGGTTTTTCCCTGTTGAGGGCGGTTTTTCTTGGGATAACTTCTGTACGATTGCACAAAAATTGTGAAAAAATATTCAGTTTGTCCATTCGTAGATCCAGTGGGAAAACCGAGCGTATTCGGGCAAATTGCATAAGGAAAATAATCGAAAACAAGCGAAATAACAACACCACTTGCCGATTTTGATCGAAAAAGTGGGCGGTCTGTGGCGTTTTACGGTAACACAACACGGTTACGATTCTTGTATGAACTGCACAAAGGGAAACGTTGTCACAGGGTTGACAAAATGGATAATACTGGATATACTCCCAAATGTCGTGATATTTTCTATCATGGAGGAGTTGTATGAAGCAACAGATGAAAGCGATCTGCGAGCAAAGCTATGCCGTTATGAAACAGCATCGACTTGCTTGTATTGCGATCAGTATTCTGGTTATGTCGATCATATTCTTCACGGTGACGACCGCTTTTTTAACCGCTACCACCATTGTGGACGACGGACAAAAGCGAACGGTATTAACGTTCAGTAAGCAACCCGAAGCCATTCTGGCAAGTGCCGGTGTGGCGGTACGACCCAACGATATCGTATCCACCTCGGATGGGCATATCCATATTCACCGTGCATTTGAGGTGACGGTGGCGGTAGAAGGACAGCAACCGAAAACGCTGCACGTTACGGGAGGTACAGTAGCGGATGCATTGGCATCGGTTCAGATCAATCCGCTGACCCACACGATGACCAAGAAGACCGAAGATGCGTTATGCGCCGGCATGGTGATCAACCTCAAACCGCTTCCGTGTTCACTACGCACCGAAACCACAAAAATTAAGCACGAAACCTCGTTAACGTTTTCTTCATCCATTCCCGCCGGCAGTCGTTTGGTGCAGCAAGCGGGGGTTGACGGTTCCAAGACGACGGTATACCGTGAATATTTTAAGGACGGGAAATTGGTGCTGTCCGAGGTGGTGAGCGAAACGGTGAACGCCGAACCGGTGACCGAATTTGCGACCATCGGTGAGGGCGCACACTCCATCTCCCCCATCCCGCTGGAACTGGATGAAAACGGTGTGCCGACCAAATACAAACACGTTTTGACCGGTAACGCCACCGCATATACCGCCAAACCGGGCGCCGTCACCGCAACCGGTACGGTACCTGCCGTGGGAACCATTGGTGTCAACCCGAAGATCATCCCGTATGGTTCGAAACTGTTTATTGTGACGCAAAGCGGCAGCTACGTGTACGGATACGGTGTCGCCAGGGATACCGGCGGTGCGTGCCTCAACAATACCGTAATTGCCGATTTGTATATGGATTCCCGAAAAGAGTGTTTCCAGTTCGGCAGACGACCGGTATATATCTATATATTGGAATAAAAAAAACGGCGGTGTTTCACCGCCGTTTTTCTTTTGATTGGGTGCGCAATTCCCGCACCCCGATATACAGTAATAATAAGCCGAACAGGCGTCGCAACAGATCCACCGAAAATTCCCCAGCCACAAAGGCGGCAACTGCCGACACCGCAACACCTGTGAGCGTACACCACAGCACCGCTTTCCATTCCACACGGCGGTGACGAATATGGGAGATCAAGGCGGTTGGCGCACAACACAAAAAATACAGAAGATTGATACCACCGGCTTGGTATTGATTAACGGCGGCAAAGGTGGTGAGATAGACGATCAGCAATGACCCGCCACCAATACCAAATCCGCTGATAATGCCGGTCATAAGACCCACCGTCACAGCAATAAGCGTTTTCATAACAGCAATACCGCCCGTATACCGCCGTACAGTAATAAAAGACCGAACAAGCGATGGAGTAAAGGCGCCGATATTCTCTTGAAAAAGATACCGGATACGATACCGCCGACAGCACCGCCGATGAGATACGGTACGGCTTGCGTGAAATCGGTGCCTCCTCGTAAAAGAAATACCAAAAAAGATACCGCAGACAGCGGCACAATAATGGCGATAGAGGTAGCAAAAGCATGCTTTTCCTCCATATCCGTCCAGCCAATGAGAAGCGGTACCAAAAACAAGCCGCCGCCTGACCCAAACAAACCGTTGGCGAGTCCGGCAAGCGAGCCGATGATCAGATATTTTGCCGTCGGTTTCACGTCACCGCCCCCTTTTTTTGCAGTATACCCCGTTCTGAACAGAAAATACTCTTTTTACACAAGCAAAACAAACCCCCGGAAGCGTTTTGCGCTTCGGGGGGAACTTGTGTCATTTTATATTACAATTCATTGATCGTTATTTGCGATTGGTTCTTTTCTAGTACATGGGACTATCCCCTTCTTAAATAATTTTAAAGAAGCCTCGCATTCGAATCATTTGAATCACCTTTTTCGAAAGTTGTCGATGCTTTTAGGGTCATTCGTTAGTAGAACTTTGGACTCACCCCTTTATCGATTTTTCGGTTTCCCTTCGGGTTGTACTCAGCCCACGGGACTCACTCCTTTTCTTCGATCTCGTCTTTTCTTCTCTCTTTCTTTCATCTACAATATACCATAGCTTTTGGTGAAAGTCAATAGTTTTTTTAAACTTTTTTAAATATTTTTATTGACATTTTTCGCCCTTGACGAAGCGGTGAAAATACGGTAGTATAGAAGTACCACAAAAGAAACGGAGAATCGCATATGTCAGAAGAATACGGAAATGATATTGTTACCGTCGTGGACGACGAGGGTAATCAACATGAATTTGAAATTGTCGATGCTATTGAAACCGACGACGGCCGATACGTGGCGTTATTGCCCATCTACCGTGACCCAACCGAGCTGTTAAACGACGATGGTGAGTTGGTGATCTTGACGGTCAAAGAAGAAAACGGTGAGGATCTGTTACTTCCCATTGAGGATGACGAGGAGTTTGAGGAGATCGCCGGTATCTTTGAGGAACGGTTAGCTGATCTGTATGATATCGAGGAGTTGGACGCTCCGGCGGACAACTGATCAAAGCGTTTGTCCCCCTGCTCTGTGCGCGGACCGATCCCCTTTTAACCCTACTACACTTTGAAAACGGGAGCCTTGCTCCGATGCGGGATTGCAGACCTCCCCATTTTTTGGGACGCAGGGAGCGTGAAAGTATTGGGCGGCAACCCACCTGCTTCATCCAAGTAGCAGGTTATGCGGGGATCTTACGGCAGGGCGGGGCAACATACAACGATAAAAGCGGCTCGAATCGCAAACGATTCGAGCCGCTTTTCTTATCTTTAATTCTTATTTTTGCGGAATAAGCGGAACATAGTCAATGGCTTCTGCCACCGGCTCACGCATCCACAGCGACGGCGATACACGCAGGGTAAAACCACAACCCGGTTCACTCCCCCATTGCGACACGTCAGCTTGTGGTAATGCATACGCTGCCATAATCAGCATAATGACACCACCGTGGGTACAGATAACGGCATCGCCGTCTCCTTTTTTCATCACATCTTCCACCACAGCTTCAAAACCCGCCATGATACGAGCCTGAAAGGCGGCAGTGTCCTCTCCGCCGGGAATCGTCGTCTGTGCGCCCGACAACCACGCTGCAAACGCATCGTCCTGTTTTAATTGCTCCACGCTTTTGCCGTCCCATTCGCCGAAATCACACTCGGTTAACAGTTCCACAATCTCAGGCTGACAACCGGGATACAGTACTTCCATAGTTTGACGGCAACGGGTAAGCGGTGCCGTATAAAAGTATTTTGCCGTCGGATACTCCGCTTCTTGTTTTTTGGCAAGCAGGTCGGCAAGACCGGCGGGTGACAGCGGCAGATCCGTCCTGCCGATATATAGCCCCTGTTCATTGGCGGCGGTAAGACCATGACGCACCAGATGGATTTTATAGCTTTTCACAGAATGTTCCTCCCGCTATCGGAAAATTTATACTTTACAAATTGTAGTATCTGCGTTATAATGAAAAACCCACCGTATAATTTCGGAGGATTTTTTACAGAACGGAGCGTGCCGAAATGGCTACAAGCTTTGCCCGCACCCTGACGCTATTACGCAAGGAACGTGGGATTAGTCAAAAACAAGCAGCCGCCGCATTGGAGATCTCGCAGGCATTACTCTCGCACTACGAAAAAGGGGTACGGGAATGTCGGCTGGAATTCGTCGTGCGTGTTGCCGATTATTATAACGTGTCCTGCGACTACCTGTTGGGACGCACACCCGATAAATCGGGCGCCATGTTGACGGTAGACGATCTGCCGGAGGGCGAAGCGGATGCTAAGGGCGAAAACACACCCGATGCGTTATTACCGCTTCTCAACAAGCGGTTAACGCTCAACGCCATCAGCGTCTTGTTTGACGTTCTCAAACGGTGTAAGCACAAACAACTCACCACCGAAGTGTCTTCGTATTTAAACCTGGCGATTTACACGGTGTTTCGCAGCTTGTATTCCGCCAATGCAAAAAATCCGCAGGCGATGTTTGAGGTTGCCGAATTTTGCTGGAATCCAACCGTAAACGGTGCAATGGGTATCGATGCCGCACGCATCCAAAAAGCGGCAAAAGAGGCATACAGCGAACCGAAAATGCCTTCGTTATTACCCGATGCGTTGGCAAAGGCCTACCCGTTATTGGCGTCATCTTTGCAAAACGTGGTCAAGAATGCAGAAAAAAGTTTACAAGGGTAAAGAAAAGCGAGCGAACGGTCAGTTTGCTCGCTTTTTTATGTATTATTTAAAGACCCAGCCACGCTGTAAACGGAAACTGAGCAAAAACAGCACCGTGTCCACTATGAGTTTCAACAAGGTGGTATTCCAACCGAGCAGCGTAAACAAGCCACTGGTCGCAAAAGCGGACAGGCTGGCAATCAGCACGCTGAGGATACTGTATTTCACGAGCATACCGCCTGCCTTGCCGTGTGTTTTAAACACGGTGTTTTTGTTGACGGTGAAGTTAAACAATCCCGACAACACACGTGCCGCATAGGTAGCGATCACGATACCGGTTTCCACGATAAGTCCCGGTACCAGTTTTTGTATCGCCCACAAAAGCACACTGTATGCCAAAATATCCACCAAAAACGAGGAAAGCGATGCCACGATGAATTTGAAAAAGACGGCATAAATACGCAAGGAATCCAACAGCGGATTAAAATGCGAGGATTTATTTTCTTCCAGATATACCGTTTCGATGGGTACCTCCAAAAGCGAAATGCCGAATTCTCCCGCATCCAAAATCATATTCATTTCATACTCAAACCGCTCGCCCTTGGTCGCTAAGAAGCAACGCATAGCATGCGCCGAGAATCCTCGCAAACCGGTTTGCGTATCCGACAAGGTAATGCCGCAAAGCAAGCGCAACACCCGACTGGTGGTACGATTGCCAAAACGACTGCGAGTCGGAATGTTCGGATTGTTGTCCGAAAAGTCACGGCAACCCATCACGAGCGCATGAGGTTGCAACACCGCCGCACGTGCGACCGCAAGAATATCGGCGATACGGTGCTGACCATCCGAGTCCACCGTGACCGCTGCCGGACAGTCCACCGCCTCGTTCAGCAGGTAATTAAAGGCGGTTTTGAGCGCACGTCCTTTGCCTTGGTTGACGGCATGAACAAGCACGGTGCAGCCATAGCTGTCCCGTGCCGTTTGAAAATACGAATCATACTGCGCACTGCTGCCGTCATTGACGACGAGCAGACGCTCAAAGCCCGCTTCTTGCAGGTCGTGAAGCAGACTGAGTAATTTTTCATCGGGATTGAGTGACGGAATAATAATTGCCACAGAACGGTATTGTTCCACAAGGCCTCACCTCTCTGTGTTTCAGTATACCGCAACACTCGTCATTTTTCAACTGTTTTTGAGGGATTTATACAAACGAATATACGCATTTGCCGATCGCCCCCAACTAAAATCGCTACGCATCGCCCGTTGCATAACGGCTGCCCATTCGGCGGGGCGGCGATACATTTCCAATGCACGGCGGATGGCATACAGCATATCGTCGGCGTTATAGGTTTGAAAGGTAAACCCATTCCCTTCGCCATCCCCGCAATCTCGAATGGAATCCTGTAACCCGCCGGTTTGACGCACGACGGGAACCGCACCGTATCGGCAGGCAACCATTTGGGATAAGCCGCACGGTTCGCTCTTGGACGGCATTAAAAAGATATCGCTCGCCGCATAGATTTTCTGGGCAAGTTCCGGAACAAAGCCCGAACATAAGCAGAATTTTTCGGGGTATTTATGATACATATCCCGAAAGAAGTTTTCGTACCTCCACTCTCCCGAACCCAGTATCACCACCTGTACATCTTCTTGTAACAGTTGTTCAAAGGCATATTGTACCAGATCCAATCCTTTATGCGCAACAAGGCGGCTGACCATGCCGATCAAGGGAACGTCGGCTTTGACAGGCAAACACAGACGTTCCTGCAAGGCTTTTTTGTTGACTGCTTTGCCCGTCGGTTCGTCCGCTGAAAACGGTGAAAACAGGTGCAAGTCGGCAGCGGGGTCGTAGGCATCGGTATCAATACCGTTTAAAATACCGGATAGTTTCCAACTGCGTGCTTGCAGGATATGATCCATCCCGTGTGAAAACCATGGATGCAGCAATTCTTTGGCGTAGGTAGGACTGACGGTGTTGACACGGTGGGCGGTTTCGATCGCCGCCTTCATGAGGTTGATACAATCGCCGTATTGTACGACATCCCGTGCTTCATGCGGCAAACCGAACACGTCGCCCAAGATCTCCATGCCGTAAATACCTTGATACTGAACGTTATGGATGGTATACAACGTGCGGATAGCGGAATACGGTTGTTCCCAGCCGTAAAACAGCGTATGGTAGACGGGAATCAGCGCACTCTGCCAGTCGTTGCAATGGATAATGTCCGGAACAAAATCAATGTGTTTGAGCATCTCCAATACGGCACGGGAGAAAAAGGCAAACCGTTCCGCATCGTCGTAATGACCGTACAGTCCCTCCCGCTTAAAATAATACTGGTTGTCCAGCAAATAGTAGATAACGCCATTGACCTTTGCCCGAAATACACCACAATACTGACGGCGCCACGACACCGGCACCGAAAAGCTGGTCAAAAAGGTCATTTCTTCTCGTAGTTCCGACGGTATACAGGCGTAAAGCGGCATGACCACTCGGCAACCGACCAAACGTGCACGCAGAGCACGAGGCAACGAGGCCGAAACATCGGCAAGGCCGCCGGAGGCGGCAAAAGGACGGGCTTCACTCGTCGCAAATAAAACTTTCATCCTACACCATCGTCCCTTTCTTCACCGAAATGGGGTACTCCGCACATCCTTTTAGCGAACGGCGGTCCCGTACACACACGTTTTTATCGGTAATGACGTATTCCAACCCGCTGTCCGCACCGACGATACTGCCTTGCATGATGATACAATGATCCACCGTGGCATCACGGTTGACCCGTACGTCACGGAACAAAATGGAATCCCGTACCACACCGTCAATTTTACAACCGTCAGCAATGAGCGAGTCGAAAACCTGTGCGTGCAGACCGTAAAGTGCCGGCGCACAATCCCGCACCTTGGTATAAATAGGACGAGCCGATACAAACAACTGCTCCCGTACCGCCGTGTCCAGCAGTGCCATGTTGGCTTTAAAATACGTCGCCAACGACGAGATCACCATCGCAAATTCGGGAATCTCATATACATACAGCCGACGGTCACGCACGTGACGTTGCAGGATATCCCATTCAAAGCTGTGTTGATTACGGCTGACCGCATTGTCCACCAGTTGCATAAGTAGTGAACGGGAGACCACGTACAAGCCAATACCGTAAAGTGCTTCGCCGACGGCTCGATCGGTGATGACGACGTCGGTAATACGGCCACTCTCCTCTGCGGTGATCAGCGGTGTTTCAATCGGATGGGGGACTATCCCACGCAAACACGCTACCGTGATCTCAGCACCACTTTCAATGTGACGGTCCAGCAGTTTTCCATAGTCCATATTCCCCACCACGTGGCAATCGGATAAAATAACGTATTCATGGCGGCAATTCTCCAAAAAACGGCGAATTCCTAAAAGCGGCGTGATCTTGCCGTCGTATTGTTCTTCCGACACACCAAAGGGTGGAAGAAAATACAAGCCTTGTGCTTTGCGGGACAGATCCCACGCTTTGCCGGAGCCTAAGTGATCCATCAAGGATTGGTAGTTGCTCTTGGTCACCACACCGACCTTGGTAACACCCGCATTGACAAGATTGGATAACGTAAAATCCACTAAACGATACCGACCGCCGAACGGAACCGAGCCCATCGACCGATTCGCCGTAAATTCCGGCAAAGCGGCATCGTGACGGTTCGGAAAAAGCAATCCCAACACGGTATTTCGATTGATACTCATCTCATGCCTCCTCCCCTTTGACGTCGCTGTCCACAATGGTTTTCGCCGCTACCGTTGCTCCTTTGCCGACCGAAACACCCGCCGCAACAACCGCCACACCCCAATCTTCTAATCGTGCGGATTGTTCGGGACGTTCCCCCACCGTGGCATTTTCCTCAATGACGGCATGTTCCGCCACGATGGCATACTGCACCACCGCACCTTTTTTGACCGTCACACCCGGCATGATGATGGAGTCTTGGATACGAGCGCCTTGTTCTACCGTAACACCCGCAAACAACACGCTGAAATCCACTTTGCCGTGAATGTTGCCACCCTCGGATATCATACTGTTTTGTACCTGGGCGGTTGAACTGATATGGTGTGGGGGCAAGCCGGTCGTACGGGAATAAATGCGCCAGCTGTCATCCGATAAATCCAACGGCACTTTGGGATTGAGCAGATCCATGTTCGCTTCCCACAAGCTGTCAATGGTGCCGACATCTTTCCAATACCCTTCAAAACGGTACGCAACCATCCGTTCACCCGCAACCAGCATCGCCGGTAACACGTTTTTGCCAAAATCGTTTTGCGATTTCGGGTCGTTTTCATCGGCGGTTAGATAGTGTTTTAACTTTGCCCAGTTGAAAATATAGATCCCCATGGACGCTAAATTGCTTTTGGGTTTTTTTGGTTTTTCTTCAAATTCATAAACGGTGCCATCCGGATTGGTGTTGAGCACACCGAAACGGCTCGCTTCCTCCCATTCCACCTCAATGACCGCAATGGTGCAATCGGCTTTCGTGCGTTTGTGTTCTGCCAGCATTTGGGCATAGTCCATTTTATAGACATGGTCACCCGACAACACCAATACATATTCGGGATCGTACCGTTCGATGAACACCATGTTTTGATAGATGGCATTAGCGGTTCCTTTGTACCAGTCGGCGCCTTTGTTGCGCTGGTACGGCGGTAACACGTGCACACCGGCATCCATGCGATCCAGATCCCACGGTTGTCCCGAGCCAATATAGTCACTCAGTTCCAGCGGCTGGTATTGTGTCAAAACCCCCACCGTTTCGATGCCGGAGTTGACACAGTTGGAAAGCGGGAAATCAATGATGCGGTATTTGCCGCCGTACGGCACCGCCGGTTTCGCCACCGTTTTGGTCAGCGCATACAACCGACTTCCTTGTCCTCCTGCCAGCAACATGGCAACACATTCTTGTTTACGAAACATCCGCAACCTGCCCCTTTCTCTCGGATGAAATCCTGATTGTATAATCGAAGCATTCGCTGCAACCGTTTTGCAGCAGCTTCACCTCAAAGTATCAGTATACAACCTCGTTCCCCCTAAAAAGGTCGAAAAAAAGAAAGCGCATATGGCAATATGCGCTTTCTTGACGGTATCGTTTACGATAAAGTATTCAGTCCAAAGCTGATTTGCAACGCATGGTCGATACGGTTCATGGACAGTTCATCCAGGTGTCCCATATGTTCACGCAAACGGCGTTTGTCCAACGTGCGAATCTGTTCGAGCAACACCACCGAATCCCTCGACAACCCGCTGCCTTCGGTATTGACCTGAATATGCGTGGGCAACCGTGCTTTATCCTGTCGGCTGGTAATGGCAGCCGCTATGACGGTGGGAGAATGGCGGTTTCCGACGTCGTTTTGCACAATGAGTACCGGACGTGTTCCGCCCTGTTCCGAGCCGATTACCGGACTCAGATCCGCATAATAAATATCGCCACGTCGTATATTCGTCATCGTATAAACCTCCTTTTTTTCGTTACACAAATAGTTTGTCCCGTGTTTGTTCTCCTTAATCATTGTATGCTCGTCCGATTTTTTTGACATAACCGATCGTGTCGGAGCATAGCGTGTAACGAGGTGGTAAGAATGGCGATTGCCGAAGATGTTTACGAACGGTGTCGTGCGTGTACCGTGAATGCCGCAACGATCTTAGAAAATATCGTGGTCGGCAAACCCGTTCAGCCGTCGGCTGTTGCGGCACGGCGTGCCGCAGCTGACATTGCGGGGGATACCACGGCCGCCTTACTCCGACAAGCTTTCATCACCCCCATCGAACGGGAAGATCTATGGCGGTTGCGGTCGCTGGGTGAACGGTTATGGCGGGAGGCGGAAAACACCGCCTTGTTCGTCACTCGCCAACGCAAGCCGTTACCCATCCCCTGTCGTCAAATTTTCCATACAGCAGCCGTAGCGTGCCAATCCGTCGGGCAGGCTTTTGAACAGTTTCCACGCCACCATGCGTTGGCTTGTACTTTGCGTCCGTTACGGGATGCCGAACGGCTTTGCCACACAGTAGCGCACGAATACTGCGATGACATGACGACTGGGCATCTGTGCCAAGCTGTGTTACGGCTCATCGCACAAGCCGAAACGTTGTCAGAAACTTTGCAATACATACAAATAAAAAATGCGTAGACGGAATTTCCGTCTACGCATTTTTTATTTCTTCGTTTCGTTTTTTCTTCGGCGGATGCGGAAGCTAAACAGCACCACCAGTTGAGCAGGAAGCCACAGAAAAATAAGCGTCCACAGGTCCTCAATAGCGGTGTAGGAAGACAGCAAATAGTACACCATGGCGAACACCGACAACACCAGCAACGATACGACGGCTACGTGGTATCGTTCCTTCTTCCAAACGCTGTTGAGCACCAACAACGTCACAAGTGAAACGGTAAAAGCCACGAAAAAGATCAGCCATACATAGGTCTGTAACACCCAATGCAGCAGCAAGAACAGCAACACCGCCAGCGTCCAGATGCCAACCAAACAAACACCGGTAATCATGGAACGATCGTAACGGGGCTTCAACCGTTTACTCGTCCATGCGTCGTGCGAGGTGATAAGGTAATCCACCGTCACACCGAAATGGTCGGCAATCTGTTTGGTGACCTCTAAATCCGGCAAGCCTTCGGCTCGTTCCCATTTGGAAATGGATTTATCCGAGTAGTTGACGATCTCGGCAAGCTGAGCTTGGGTCATGCCCGCCTCGGTTCGCAAACGAATCAAATTACCCGCAAACACGTCTTTTAGCTGCTCCATATCATGCCATCCTTTCTTCTGTTCTCAACACGGCATCTACCACAGCATCGGCAACATCAATGCCTGTGCAAGCGGTAATGCCCGCCATTTGTGCATTGGAATTGATCTCACATACCAGTCCCCCGGCAAGCAGATCTACCCCACCAAACCGCAAGCCGAGTATCTGACAGCAACGCACGGCAAGCGCTTCCTCCTCGTTGGTGGGGGTATAGGCAAACGCCTTCCCGCCGGCGGCAAGGTTGGCACGGAAATCCGCGGTGTTTTGCCGACGGATTGCCGCCACTACACGGTCTTCCACCACGTACAGTCGTTTATCCTCACCAACAGATTGTTGTATAAATTCCTGTAACAGGAAGGGACGATGCTGCATACCGTAAACGAGCTTACGCAGCTCGGTCGGTGTTTTGGCAAGGTATACCTGCTCGCCAAGTGAGCCGAAACATTCCTTGACCACCAGCGGGTACGAAAGGGCTTGTTCGGCAGCGCACAAGAACGATTCCACCGCTTGTCCGACCTCAACGTAGGTCATGGGGGCTAACAGGGTGCGCGGCATGGGAATACCGTTGGACGCTAACACACGATGTGTCTCGGCTTTATCGTCACACAAGGCAACGGCAGCCGCCGAATTATACACCCGTGCGCCCATTGTTTCCAACGCACGAGCCAGGCGGGTATCTTTATCCCAAAACAGCACCACGTCGCCCGGCTGTATCGGGGATACCGATACCGTCGGACTGACTGAAATCACACATTCGGTATTTTTAAGCACCGTGACCGACACGCCCTTGCGAACCAGGGCGGCTTGCAAGCGCTGTACGGTGTCGGGTGGGGTCGTGTTCCAAAATCCATTGTAGAGTATATAGTAATTCTTCATGTTATACAAAGCTATGCTCCATCGTTAATACCACAAACAAACGGTCATCCACCATTTGCAAGCGGCGCTGTATCTCGGCTTGTAATCCTTCGGTGTGATAGCCGAACGGTACCACTAAATCGAAAATGACATTGATGCGATGCTCGCCACGCACCAAACGGAAATCGTGAAGGCTGAGCTCAGCGCAGATATCACCCAGAATCGTTTCGGTCAAGATACGCAGTTCTTTGACCTGCTCATCGGTGGTGTCCACGGGGTCCATGTGGATGCATGCCATGATATTGAGCTGTTCGACCAAACGACGTTCGACTTCATCAATGAGTTCATGACTTTGCAGGATATCGGTGTGCGCCGGTACTTCGGCGTGTAACGATGCCATACAACGACCCGGACCGTAGTTATGTACCACCAGGTCGTGGATACCGACGATCCCCTCGTTTTCCAGCACGATGCGGCGAATGTTCTCCACCAATTCCGGGTCGGGGGCTTCACCAAGCAAGGGTGACAACGTGTCTTTGAGCACCGAAAATCCCGACCACGTGACAAACAGCGAAACCGCTACACCCACATAACCGTCAATCGGCAGAGCCGTTAGTCGATGGACGATGAGCGCCAACAACACCACCGCCGTACACACCACGTCGTTACGGCTGTCAATGGCGGCAGCCATCAACGTGTTGGAGCGAATCCGTTTACCGATGTGGCGGTTGACCTGCGCCAACCACAATTTCACCGCAATGGATACCAATAAGATCACAACGGTCACCCACGAAAAAGCGGAGGGTGACGGATTCATAATTTTTTTGACAGCGCTTCCCGCCAGCTCGACACCCGCAAACATGATCAAAGCGGCAACCGTCAATGCGGACAGGTATTCCACCCGTCCGTGACCAAACGGGTGCTCCTCATCGGGCGGCGAACCCGCCAGACGAAATCCCACCAACGTGACCACCGACGAACCCGCATCCGACAGGTTGTTAAACGCATCCGCTATAATGGATACGCTGCCGGACAAAAAGCCTGCCAACAACTTAAATAAGAACAACACCACGTTTGCCGCTACACCGATAATACCGGCGAGCTTTCCGTATGCGGTACGCACCGACGGAAGCTCCACCGCATCGGCTTGCGGTACGAAGCGTTGAATCAACTTTTTGACAAACATTTAAAATCTTCTCCTTCGGCAAGGTCGGTGCCGATAACACGAGCGATCGCATCAAAGACAAACCGAAAATAGGCGGCTCCGTAATGGTGAAATCGCCGTTCTCGCAACATGGTGACAAGCTGCGGCACCGTCACCCAACGAGCTTGCGCCACTTCCTCACGCTGCAAGCGCATATCCGGTACCGTAATATCCTTACACACCAGCCACACGTCGCACAACGAATTGCGCCGTACCAATCGGCCAAGCCTCACAAAATCCGATGCAGGAAGCGAGATACCCAGCTCCTCCTGCAATTCACGGCACGCAGCGCTCAGACTGTCCTCACCCGCCACCACCGAACCGCTGGTGACCGCCCAGATGTTGGGCATAAGTTTGCGGCGGGGCGAACGCAGCTGCACCAACACACGTCCCACCGAGTTGACGACCCAAATATGAACGACCTTATGGTATTCTCCCGCATGCAAGCGTTCGCCTCGGCGCACGGTGCGTTTAAGCGGTTGCCCTTTGGAATCAAACAAATCCCACCGTTCCACGTTTCGTCAACTCCTTTCCGCATTCAAAAATATTATAATCTATATTTTACTTGGTTTTTGACGAAAAGTCCACCCTTTTTTATTGACATGGTATGACAGTTTGCGTACAATAGTAAAAAACGAGGTGATCAGCGTGGAGACCGTGCGGTTGGACAGTTTAACAAGACAGCAATTTAACCTGTCGGCAGAAGAAGCAACGGGTGTGATTATGGCGGGCCGTGTTTGGATCGGCCACGTACCGGCGGACAAGCCCGGTATGGCTGTCCCGTCGGATACGGTGCTGACATTGCTGGAAAAGCCCAAACAATATGCCAGCCGTTCGGGCTACAAGCTCGCCAAAGCGCTGAGCGTATTCTCCCCTGTCGTACAAGACAAGGTTGTATGTGATATTGGGGCGAGCAACGGCGGGTTTACCGACTGTTTACTGCAAAACGGCGCTGCCCACGTGTATGCGGTGGACGTGGCATACGGCATCTTAGCATGGGAACTACGTAATGACCCCCGTGTGACGGTGCTGGAACGCACCAACGCCCGCAACCTGACCGCCGAACAACTTGGCGGTGTTTGCGATATGGTGACCGCCGATGTGTCGTTTATCTCGCTGTCCAAGATCTTCCCTGCCATGCGGCGTATTCTCATTCCCGACGGTATCGTCATTACCCTGATCAAACCGCAGTTTGAGGCAGAACGCAAACAGCTCGGCAAAAACGGTGTGCTCAAAGACCCAAACGATCTGCCGCCTTTGCTGAATCGCTTGGCGGATGCGGCGGCAGAGAATGGGTTATATCTCAAAAAACTCACCGTTTCCCCCATCCACGGGACCAACGGCAACGTGGAATATTTGGCATATTTTGATGGTCAAGCTCCGCTTTCGGATGCCGAACGGCAGTCGCTCATTGATGCTGTGTTATCCGAAACACCCGATGATTGAGGCATATCATGAAACGATTTTTTGTCTTACTTTTTATACTGGCGGTGTGTCTAACCGGCTGTGTGGGTCAAGGCACCCCCGCAACGACCACCAGTACCGAGTGGTTGTCCACCACGGTGACCTCTGTGTTACCCACGACCACGACGACAGCCCCCGTGCCGACCACCTCCATGACCACCATTACACCCATTCAGGGAACGCTCACCGTCACCCCTACCCCGCCGCCCGAATCCGACGGGTTTACGCTAACCGATGAACAGGTTAAAGCGTTGGACGAGCAGATGGCGGCATACGAGGGAACGTTTGCAGTCGGGTACTATGACATTACGTCGGGGTATACCTATCTGTATAACGGTACGCAGTCATTCCCGGCGGCAAGCGTGATAAAAGCGCCCTACTGCCGCTACGTATTGGAATTGGCGGAACAGCGTGACTTAGACTTACAGGATACCTTGACCTACCACGAAGGTTTACTGGTGGGCGGTACCGGCAGTATTCAAAACGCTCCGTTCGGCACGCAATATACCCATGAGCAACTGATAAAGCTCGCCATCCGTCAAAGCGATAACGTGGCTTTTCGGATGCTGCGTCAAAAGTATCCGCCTGCGGGATTTCGTCAGTATGCGGCGGCGATCGGGATTACCGACGTGAACGGTATCAAGAATGTGAGCAGCTCCAACATCTGCGCCGTGGATGCCATCACCTACATGAAAGACCTGTATACCTACATTAACGGGGACAATGCATACGGCAAAACGCTGGAAGAACATATGCTGCGCACCATCAATCCCATGATTCGCTCTAAGTATCCGGTGGTACGCAAGTATGGCTGGATGGAGGGCGCTTACCACGATATGGCGATCATCAAAGCGCCACGTCCGTATATTTTGGTCATCCTGTCCGACCGTGATGAAGGCGGCAAGGAAGAATTGCAAATATTCCGTGAAATTTCGGAAATGATCGAAGCGGTATCCGGCAATACCGAACCTTAAATTTTATGCAAATGCAACGGCTCGACATGAAACTGTCGAGCCGTTTTTACGTTTATAAACTGTTAAGCAGGGCGGTAGCGCACCGAATCCCGTCCACCGCAGCAGACGTGATGCCACCCGCATATCCGGCGCCCTCACCGCAAGGGTAGATACCACGCACCGCCGATTCGCACCCCTCATCCCGCAACAGCCGTACCGGTGAGGAACTACGGGCTTCCACACCCGTGAGCACGGCATCATAACGGTCAAAGCCTTCGATCATGTTCCCGAAACGGGGCAATGCCTGTTGCAGTGCCGTCGCCACAAACTGGGGTAAACAATCTTTTAAATCACACAGGGTAACACCCGGACGATAAGAGGGTTGAATCTCTCCCAGCGTACTGCTCGCCTTGCCCCGCACAAAATCCCCCGCCAGCTGAATGGGGGCATGGTAATTCCCACCGCCGATTTGAAAGGCGGCTTGTTCCATCTGCCGTTGCAAGGCAATACCGCCAAGCGGGGAGTCACTCGGTATATCCTCCGGTAACACGTTGACCAGCAAAGCACTGTTGGAGTTCTCGGCATCACGGGCAAACTCACTCATGCCGTTGACACACACACCGCCCTCCTCGGATGCCGCCGCTATCACGACACCGCCGGGGCACATACAAAACGAATACACGCCTCTGCCGTTTGGCAGATGGGTGACCAGTTTATAATCCGCCGCCCCCAAAGCGGGGTGGTCGGCAAAACGACCATATTGACTGCGGTCGATCATACGGCGAGGATGTTCGATGCGCACCCCCACCGCAAACGGTTTTTTCTCCATGGGAAGACCACGCTGTTTGAGCATGGTAACCGTATCACGAGCGCTATGACCAATAGCTAAAATCAGATGGGTACAGGGAATCGTTTCATTATCCCCTACCGTAATACCGCACAATCTGCCGTTTTCGATATGAAGGTCGGTGACGGTAGCACCAAACCGCACCTCACCGCCCAACGACACGATACGTTCTCGCAAACCCTTGACCGTTTCGCACAACCGATCGGTGCCGATATGCGGTTTTGCCTGCCACAAAATCTCGGATGGTGCGCCCGCTTCCACCAACGTTTCCAACACGTAACGGATGCGGACATCCTTAATGCCGGTATTGAGTTTTCCGTCCGAAAAGGTACCGGCACCGCCCTCGCCGAACTGCACGTTGGACCGGGTGTCCAGCACACCGGTACGGCGAAAAAGTTCCACCGTTTGGCGGCGCTGTTCCACCGCCTCGCCACGTTCCAACAACAACGGTTGTAATCCCGCACGTGCCAAGAGTAAAGCGGCAAACAAACCGGCGGGACCGCCTCCCACCACAACGGGGCGACAGGACGGCTGCCGTGTGGGTTTGATAACCTCCACCGTACCGACAGGCATCGCCGACACCGACGGATAGGATAAGTACGGCGTTTCAGATCCTTTCAACGTAACGGCAGCGGTGATCTGAAACACGATGGCATTCTTTTTGCGTGCATCCACCGAGCGTTTATATACCGTACATGTGAGAAGTTTATCGGTGGACACGTTGAGCTTTTGCGCAACGGCACGGCGCAGGTCGTGGTCTTGATAAGATAACGGAAGCGTGAGCCCCCCAACACGAATCATCGGCTCACCGCCTTTGCCGCCACATAAGCCGATGCCCATGCCCAATGCAGATTATACCCGCCGCAATCGCCGTCCACGTCCAGCAATTCACCCAGCAGATATACCCCTTTGGCAAAACGGGATTGCAACGTATACGGGTCTACTTCACGGGTGTCGATACCGCCGGCAGTGACTTGTGCGCCGCCGAACCCTTGCGTACCGCTGACCCTAACGGTGAACCGCTTAATGGTTTCGACCAAACGGGAAACGTCGTCCACCGTATCCCCCAGCGAAAAACCGGCGGCACGGCAAACCGTCTGACCAATGCGTTTATGTAACAATCCCGTTAAAAAGTCTTCCGCTGTGCGGGACGGGCGGGATGCGAGATGGCGTATCAGCGCTTCCTCGCTCATGCTCGGCAGTAGATCCAGCTTTGCGAGCATGGTTCCTTTTTTACGACGTTCCCAGTCCCCCACCACACGAGAGATCTGCATGACAGCCGGCCCCGAAATGCCGTATTCCGTGAACAGCAATTCCCCCGTATGGGTGCAAAGCGGTTTACCGTCCAATAAAAAGGTAACAGCTGCGTCGGTGCGCAGCCCTTTCATGGCTTTGACATACGTCACGTCGGTCTTGACCTGTACGATAGCGGGAAACAACGGTGTTTTATGGTGGCCGAGTGCCGTGGCAAGCGCATACCCGTCTACCGAGCCGCCGAGCGACGGCGAGGCAGCACCACCGGTACAAAGCAGAACGTTTTGCGCCGCAAAGGTTTCCGCTGCCGTATGCACGTTGACCCCGTTTTTATGGGGTTTTACCGCCGTCACCGCACATTCTGTGCATACCGTGACACCAAGTTTTTCCAGTTCCAAGCGCAGGCAATCCAGCACCGCTGCCGCCTGCTCACATAAGGGATAGTAGCGGCCGTTTTCCCGTTCGGTACACACAATGCCGAGTGAGTCAAAAAACGAAAGGCAATCGGTGGGTGAAAAAGCATCCAGCACCGTTGTGGAAAAAGCGGCCTCCGCCCCATGATAATGAGTCGGTGTTGCCAGACGGTTGGTAATGTTACAAGTCCCGTTGCCGGTTGCCAACAATTTTTTGCCGACACGGGGCGCTTTTTCCAGCACCAATACCTGTTCGCCGCCCTGCGCACGTGCGCAAAAAACAGCCGCCGCAAGTCCGCTTGCGCCGCCACCGACAATCACCGTCTGCCACACTTTCGCCATATCGTTCACCTCTTTGGTTTAGTATACCGACTTTTGTGCCCTGCGTCAAGATTTTCCCGTTTTTGATTTGTATAAACGGACGGTAAAGTTGTATTTTTAGATTTTAAAGGCAAGGGTCAAGCCGTGACGCACACACTATGTTACAAGGAGGATGCGCATGATTTTAACGAATGAGTTGTTTGATCTGTCAAAAAGTATTGCGGGCGGGTGTTTGTCACTATACGAAAGTCCGTGGAATGCATTACCGCATATCGGGGAGCATATCTTGCAATTAGGCAAAAGCTTACCTGAGGAGTTGTTTGAAAAGCGGGGCGAGGATATCTGGGTCGCCAAATCCGCAAAAATCGCCTCATACGTGACCATCACGGGGCCGTGCATCATTGACGAGGCAGCCCAGGTGCGACCGGGTGCTTTTATTCGAGGAAACGTTTTGGTTGGAAAAAAAGCGGTGGTGGGAAATTCCACCGAGCTGAAAAACGTCATCTTGTTTGACGGGGTGCAGGTCCCCCATTACAATTACGTGGGGGATTCCATTTTAGGACATTGTGCGCACATGGGTGCCGGTGCCATCACCTCCAACGTCAAAAGCGACAAATCCCTTGTGTTCATTCACGAGGGTACCACCGACCTGCCGACGGGGCTGAAAAAGTGTGGTGCGTTATTAGGAGACTACGTGGAGGTAGGATGTAATACCGTACTGAACCCCGGTACGGTGGTGGGGAAAAACAGTCAGATTTATCCGACGTCGTGTGTGCGTGGGGTGATACCCGCCAATCATATTTATAAAAACCGAGAAACCATCGTTCAGAAACGGAGTGAATAAGTATGGGACGGTTATTTGGAACCGACGGTGTACGAGGTGTTGCGAACACCGAGCTGACCTGTGAATTAGCCTATAAGATCGGAAAAGCCGCAGCGGTGGTGCTGGCAAAAGACGGTCGGCGACGACCGGTTTTTCTCATTGGTGAGGATACCCGTGCGTCATCGGATATGCTGGATGCGGCATTAACCGCCGGTTTGTGTAGTGTCGGCGCTGACGTTATTCGGTTGGGCGTGATCCCTACACCGGCGGTAGCGTTTTTGGTTGGGAAATACAAGGCGGATGCGGGCATCATGATCTCCGCATCCCACAATCCCGCCGAGCATAACGGGATCAAGTTATTTTCAGGGGATGGCTATAAATTGCCGGACGCATTGGAAGAAGAGATCGAACAACTGGTGTTAAACGAGGTGGCGGAAATACCCCTGCCGACGGGTGCAAACATCGGGCGTGTGACCACCGCCGAAAATGCCGCCAAGGATTATATTGATTACCTCAAACGCACCGTGTTATACACGTTGGACGGCATGCGTATTGCGGTGGATTGCGCAAACGGCGCCGCCTCGGTAACCGCAGAGCGATTGTTCCGTGAGCTGCGTGCAGAGGCGCATATCCTGTCCAACCACCCCGATGGCAACAACATCAACCAAAATTGCGGGTCGACGCATTTGGATACGTTATCCCGTTACGTGGTGGAAAATGGCTTAGATCTCGGCATTGCCTTCGACGGAGATGCCGACCGTTGTTTATGCGTGGATGAACACGGCAACGAGGTGGACGGCGACGAGATCATGGCGATCTGCGCTTTGGATATGAAAGAGCGTGGAAAGCTTGCGGAGAATACCGTGGTCGGCACCATTATGACCAATTTTGGGTTTACGAAATTTTGTCATGACCACGACTTAAATTTCATCGCCACCAAAGTCGGTGATCGGTATGTGTTGGAGGAATTGTTGTTGGGGGATTTCTCCTTTGGCGGCGAGCAATCGGGACACGTCATCTTTCGTGATTTTGCCACCACGGGTGACGGACAGTTGACCGCCATACAACTGCTGTCCTATCTCAAACGGTGCGGCGGGAAATTATCGGCGCTTTCCTCGGTGATGACCAAATACCCGCAGTTGAGTATCAATCTGCCGGTGTCAGCAGAAGGAAAGGTGCATTTTTACACCAACAGCGCTATAAAGCATGCCATGCAAGAGGCCAAAAACGCATTGGACGGCACCGGGCGCATTGTGGTGCGTCCGTCGGGTACCGAACCGCTGATTCGTGTCATGGCAGAAGGCGACAATCCCGAGCTTGTCAAGCAACAGGCAGAAATGGTTGCGGCGGTGATTCGAGAACAACTGGGATAACAAAAAACGGAACGAGAAACCTCGTTCCGTTTTTATTATAACACGCCTCGTTTATACAACCCTCTGGTATAGTGTGCGGGCGGTTTCCCGCCGTTTCGGTATTGGTCCAGTACCCGCAATACCCGTGCGGGGGCTTCGTCGGTAAAATGCAAATACAAAAAAGCATGAGGCGGGAGCTGCGCCAAACGATCCGCTAAATAAAGCGGTACGGCATTGAGCAATTCACTACACTCCCCAGCACACCGTATCGGAAACTCGGTGCCTCGGCGGTCGACCACCACGCTGTTACCGCCGCAGGATAAGCACCCAACGCTGGCGGACACGGGACAGTTTCGAAACAACATAAGCGGTTGTCTGCCATAGGCAAAGATACCGCAACGACTACCCGCAAACTGCATCTGCGGGAAGGTAAGTTCGAAGGATAAAATGGCGGCCTCGGCCCCATCCTCCACGGCAGCGGCTAACGACTCGGCATTGGTGATATGGTAAAACGGTCCGGCGACGGGACGCAGTCCTGCTTCTTTACACAGCGGGATGGCTCCCACCGTATTGCACAGCGCAAAAGCAGCGCCTGCTTTTGCTGCTCGCTGTAACTGTTTGCGCACCGTTTCTTCTCGTCCAAAGATGCCACGGGGAATCTCCACACCCCAGTACGGGACGTTAGGGGTCTTGCCGAGTGGTACAATCCAGGCATCGGCTTCCCCGTTAATCTGCGTTACCGACTCGACACGTGCCACCAAGCCAGACAAGATGGAATCCGAAAACGCCGGTTTTGACAACGGTGTTTCGGTAAAGGGAATAGCGGTCGGCGCCGTCCGTTTCTCGTATAACGCTTCCAGCGCACGACGACGCAACGCATTCACCGCCGACAACGGGACAGCGGCCGGTTCTGCTGTGGCGGTTGCCGTAAACGGTGTACCACCTGTTTTTTGCAGTTGCATCGCCAAGCGGTCACTGTCTAACGCATTGTCCATGGTTGGCGTGTACGGGTCGGCGACGGTCACAGTATGTCCCTTTTCATCGGTTGCGGTGAGCGTTAACGGATTGGCTTTCAGCGAAAGGGTGACGGGAACGGATTGCCGTTCACGGGTATACAGTTGCGCCAGTCGGTTGAGCACCGCTTGCGGTGCAATATCCTCCGCACGGCGAGAACCGAACATATCACCGTCCCGCACACCGGTAAAGTATCCGTCGGTAAAACCCGACCGAGAAAACACGGCACGCAGGTCGGCTTTCACCTGTTCATCGGGCTTTTTACCATCCAGCAGGTCACGCAACACCGCCGTTGCGGCGGCAACGTATTCGGGACGTTTCATGCGCCCCTCGATTTTGAGTGAAGCAATGCCCATTTCCTGTAAGGTTGGAACGTGGTCATACAACGAGTTATCTTTTAAGCTGAGTACGGCTTCGTCTTCGGCGGGACGATGACCCACCGCAAACGGCAGACGGCACGGTTGTGCACAAAGGCCTCGGTTGCCGCTTCGGCTGCCCAGCATGGCAGAAAATTCGCACTGACCCGACACCGACATACACAAAGCACCATGCACAAACACTTCGAGTTCACAACCGAGCTCGGTACATTGTGCAATTTCGTCCTTTGTCATTTCACGTGCCAACACCACCCGCTGAAAACCCAGATCCCGCAGTTGACGCACACCGGCAGGCGTATGGCAGGATAGTTGTGTGGAAGCGTGAAGCGGCATCTGCGGTGCATACTGCCGCAGAACACGTGCCAAACCCCTGTCCTGTAAAATGAGGGCATCCACACCACATTCACAAGCGGACTTTGCCAGATGCAACGCATCGGGCAATTCCCGATCCCGTACCAAGGTATTTAACGTGAGATACACCTTGACGTCACGGGCATGGCAAAACGCCACCGCCTGGGCTAGCGAGGGGGTGGCATCCGAAGTGTCTTGTATGGAAAAGTTTTGGGCATGGCGGCGAGCGTTAAACTGCCCGGCACCCAAATACACCGCATCCGCACCGGTACGAACGGCGGCAACCATGGATTCCCAAGAACCGGCCGGGGCTAACAGTTCAGTCATCAGGAATACAACCGACGAAGCGCTTCCATTTCCGCACGCAACGCTTCGTTCTGCTCCAAATATTCGGTGACCTGTGTGCGCAGGTTGTCAGCCGCCTGTTCGGCTTTACGAGCACGGTCAGCGCTGTTCATCGCCGACAGCACCACCGCCATGTTCATGGACAGACGGGGGTTCTCCTCCATCAACTTCTTGACTTCACGGTCCACTTCTCGACCAAGTGCTTGCATATACTCCACCGATTCATCGGACGATAGCAAAAACTCCGAACCACAGATGGTTAATTTAACTCGATTTCGTGCCACGTGTACAGCCCCCCTTTTTCTCTTACTTTCAGTATACCAAACTGCCTGTCCATTTGCAATCCCTTTCCGTAAAAATCAAAAAGCACCCTGAGAGTGACCGACAAGTCAGGATACCCATATAGAAAGCACGCTCACCGAAAATCGGTGAGCGTGCTTTGTTGACAAATGGACAAACCTTATTCGGTGCGGGTCAAATGAATGAGATGGGCGATGCCGGGGATGGATTCGCCTTGTTGCGACGAGGTCGGGGACATCATGGCGCCGGTCGCCATAAACAAGCCGTTTCGCCATTTTCCGCTTTCCATGTTATTTAAGATAAGCGAGCACAGCACCGAGGCGGAGCAACCGCAACCGCTTCCGCCGGCGTGCACGTCCTGCCGCTTACGGTCGTACAATAACATACCGCAGTCAAAGTATTCCTCCCCCATTTTGACACCTTCACGTGCCATCAGCGTTTTAAAAAGAGCGCTCCCCTCAGCGCCAAGGTCGCCGGTGGCAATGAAATCATAGTCCTCCGGACGAGTATCGGTATCTTGAAGAAATTTTTGCAGGGTATCCGCCGCCGCCGGTGCCATGGCGGCGCCCATGTTATTGGTATCGGTGATGCCCATATCCACGATACAGCCGATACACACGTCTGCGATATTGACCTTGCCGCCGCCAAGCCCTACCACCACGCAACCCGAAGCGGTGGCGGTCCATTGAGCGGTGGACGGACGCTGTCCGCCGTATTCCAGCGGAAAACGGAACTGACGCTCGGCAGTACAAAAATGTGAGGACGTGACTGCGGCCGCCACGTCGGCGGCACCGCTGTCCACGAAAATGGCCGCCAAACATAACGTTTGCGCCATGGTAGAACAGGCGCCGAATTGGTTAAGCAGCGGCACATTGCTGTCCCGCATACCAAACGTCGAGGCGATGTTTTGGTTGAGAAGATCACCCGTGAACAGCACTTCTACCTGTGACGGTGAATACCCCGCCTTATTCAGTGCACGGGTAAACGCTTCTTTTTGTAAGCGGCTCTCGGCTTTTTCCCACGTTTTCTCTCCCAGTCGGGTATCGGTGAACACCGCATCGAAGCCTTCTCCCAATGGGCCTTCGCCCTCTTTTTTACCGACCACCGACGCATAGCCCAGCACGGTCGGCCGCCCCGACAGGCTGATGGTATTGTTTCCTTTTCTCTCCGGCATAGCCATCCTCCTAAAATATCTCTACGGTTGGTATGCGCCAAATGAGGAAAATTATACAAAACGCACGGCCGAAAAAGGTCTGC
>JAZRZU010000079.1:0-2787 GCA_045601465.1 Acutalibacteraceae bacterium | reverse complement strand
CAACAGCGGAATACTCCCAAGAGCCGTTGACGTAGAAAGCGGCCTTCTTGGAGATGAACTGGTTCTGAGCATCGTGACCGCCGGTGGCCAGCTCCTTGGGATCGGTCAGGGAGTTGTTGATGCACAGGTCATACAGGTTCTTGAAGTTCTCCATGTAGGTACCCTTGATCTCAGCGGGGCACTCTTTCCAGCCGCCGGCATCACGGGACTCGTAGTAGTACTCCAGGTTAGCCATATGGCCGGTGAAACGCCAAGAAGAGGAATCGTCCATATCGGAAGCGGAGAAAGCATCAAAGCCCAGCACAGCAGCACGCTTGTGGATATCCTCGGCGACCTTCTTCAGGCCGGCAAAGTTCTTGATATCATCCATGGTGTAACCGGCGGCCTTGATCAGGTCGGGGTTAACGATGATGCCGTAGCACTCGTAGCAATAACCGATGGAGACCAGGTTGCCCTCGTCATCATACAGGTTATACGCATCGGTGTTCAGCTCTTTGGCAATGGCGGTGTCCTTCAGGTTCAGGGCGTAGTCCTTCCACTCCTTCACGGCATTGGAGTTACCAATGACGAACAGGGTGGGGGCATCCGTCTTGTCCATCTCGGACAGCAGGGTCTGATTGTAGGTGCCGGAGGCAGCAGTAACTACCTTGACATCCACGCCGGTCTCCGCTTTGTACATAGCAGCAACTTCCTGCAGAACGGCATCCGACTCAGGCTTAAAGTTCAGCCAGTAAACAGAGCCTTTCTCAGCTTCGCCGCCGCAGCCGGCAAACATGCCGATGCACATCAACGTGACCAACAACAGGGAAAGCGCTTTTTTCATAATAGTGTCCTCCTTACATTATTTTCGCATGTTACATGCGAGTATACTTTTTTATTTTCACACCCGAGGGTGTAAAAATCAAATCCTCAGCGGCGCAACCGTTTCCCCCTCACGCAGAGTGGTCGTCAGCCGCACGTGGCAGTGGGGAGCGTTGTCCCGCAGGACAGCGACCAGAATCCGCACCGCCTCGGCGCCCAGCACGTCACCGGGCTGTATCAGCGTGGTGAGCGTCGGCACCGTGTATTTGGTCATCTCCAAGCCGTCGATGGAAATAACCGAGCAATCCTCCGGCACACGGGCGCCGGT
Organism: Acutalibacteraceae bacterium; assembly: GCA_045601465.1. Classification (GTDB taxonomy): domain Bacteria; phylum Bacillota; class Clostridia; order Oscillospirales; family Acutalibacteraceae; genus RGIG3009. The sequence continues at coordinate 1,658 of JAZRZU010000079.1, read as the reverse complement.
GCTGTGCAATGCCTTAATGGCAGCGATACCCATCAGATCGGATATCGTAAACAGCGCCGTGATGTCCCCGCAACGAGCAATCAACCGCCGTGTCGCCTCGTATACGTCAACCATTTCAAAACTGCCGCTCTCTGCCACCCAGGCAGGTTCCGGCCGGATCCCCGCATCCTCCAGGGCCGCTAAATAGCCACGATAACGCAGCTCGCTGATCGAGCGATCCTTGGCGCTACCCAACAGTACGCCGATGCGACGATGACCGCAATCGATCAATCTCTTCACCGCATCGTAGGCGGCCGCATAATCGTCAATAGAAACCGAAGAATAGGTCTCCTTATCTACGCTACCAAAACGCCCCGTAAATGTGCAACAAACAAAGGGAACGCCTAAGTCCGCCACCCGTTCGGGGGTGTAATCAAAGCTGCCGCCTAAAAATATCAGGCCACGCAACCGCTTGGAACGCACAAGGCTGGCTCCTGCGGCGACTTCATCGTCGTCTGTACCGATCTGATGCAATGCCATCGTATAACCGGCATCGGCCACCGCCTTTTCCACCGAACGCATTACCGCCGTCAAAAAGGGATTCTCTGCGCCTCGAAGAATAACGCCGATGGTATCCTCCTGCGCCTTGCCGAGATCACGGGCGCTGGCGTTAGGAACATAGTGCAGTTCCTGCACCGCCTTCAGCACCTTTTCCCGCACGCTGTCCCGCACGTCAGGGTGATTGTTCAGCACACGGGATACGGTGGTTATGGATACGCCACAATAATTCGCTACGTCTTTAATCGTCATAGTTGGCACCTATCATTGGATCGGACGGCTTACGCAAAAGAAAAAACTGAAAACGTCTTCAGTTTTTCCTCACCAATATTAAACCTCATTTTCCAACAAAAGTCAATTGATTATGATGAAAATCGGCAATTTTTCCATTTTACGGCGTAATATTTTGTATATTTTGTCCAAACTCCCCTGCCAATTATTATGAGGATACACCGGATTTTACCACGATATTGGTTTACATTTTTGTCTGATTATGGTATACTCTCTATAAATCAATCTGGCGGAGGTGCTGTGATGTACACCAAACACAAATGGGATTCCGACCAATGGCACAATTTCGGCTATACGGTCAACCTGCCCAAGGATTACGATGAAAACAAGACCTATCCCCTGGTCTTTTTCCTCCACGGGGCCGGTGAGCGTGGTGACGATCTGGAGGTGGCCTGTACCCACGGCTATATGCGGTACGTGCGGGAGCAGGATAAAGACTATCCCTTCATCTTCGTAGCCCCCCAGTGCCCCGGCTGGGACTATTGGGGTTGCTATACCGAGAGCCTGCTGCATTTCATCGACTATATCTGCGACACCTATCCCGTGGACCGTGACCGTGTGATCCTAACGGGTCTGAGCATGGGCGGTACCGGCACCTGGATGCTGGCTATGGCCGACCCCGACCGCTTTGCCGCCATCGTACCCATCTGCGGCACCGGCATCGTATGGAACGCCAAGCGGCTGGCAAACCTGCCCATCCGCATCTATCACGGTGACGACGATCCCATCGTCCCCTTTGAGGAGAGCGTGAGTATGCTGCGGGAGCTGACCCGTGCCGGTGCGGACGTGAAACTGACCATCTGCTACGGCGCCGGTCATAACGCCTGGGA
>JAZRZU010000078.1:0-4471 GCA_045601465.1 Acutalibacteraceae bacterium | reverse complement strand
CTCGGACCCCTCACCGACCAAGCCGACCGCAATACGGTCCAGTACGTCGGGAAATTGTTGTTCCAACAGCGGTTTCGCACATTCTTCATAGTAACGGCGAGCCAGTTCAAGCCCTTTCATAACACACCTCACATAACTGTTCTGCTGCGACGGCTACCGCTTCTTTACCAAATTCTCGAAACGACGGAGCACATTTGGACAACACAAACGCAAAGTGGCCGTTTTTGGGGATGCTGTCGTCAAACAACGGCGCCTCGGCCGACGATAAACATTGCTCGACGTCGGCTGTCGGGCGGCCGATCCAAGCGGCATACAGATAGGCTAAATTGAGATAGGTAATGGCGGCTTCCGGTTTGCCGTCGGGTCGCGCCAGCATGATGGCGAGGGCTTTGCGGTATACCTGCTCCGCCTCTTCCAACCGACACAGGTCGGCAAGCGCTAATCCGTAGTTATTATAAAACCCGCCGAACAACGCATCGTCCTTTGGTAGATGGGCGTTGTAGATGCGCTCGCACCTCTCGTACAGCGGTAAAGCGTCGGCAGCTTTGCCGAACGCTTTGAGGGTGGTGGCCGCATTGAGAAACACGGTGGCGGCGGATACCGTATCGCCCGTCCCCAAACGGTCAATTAAAAACAGCGCACGTGTGACAGCTTCTTCGGCTTTTGCCGATTCGTTGGTTCTGCGAAAATAGCCCAACTGTTCATTGACGAGGGATAATTCCCCCTCCAAATCCCGCAACGATACCGCCTCTTTTCGCCAGTAGTCCAAAAGACGGCCGGCACCGACAAGGTCTCGGCTGTCAAACAATCGATCCAGTTTTTCAATGACCCGTTGCACGGGGATACGCTGTTGCGACATAGGCGTTTCTCCTTTTTGTGGGGTGATCGCAGGAAATGTTAGCAGTAGGCGATAGACGATGTATGATTTTTAATTATAGCACATCTTAATGCAATTATAAAGATAAAAAACAGTTGGCTTTTACACCAACCGTTTTTTGTGCGGAAACATATTTGTCAACAGGGGGAGATTGTTTTGGCGACGGAACCGTGAGGGTTATTTTTGCGAAACCACGAAGATATCGTCACCGGTTACTTTGTAACAAACATCAAGCAGTTGATTGAAATTCACATCAGTGAGTGTATATGTTCGGTCTATTCCTCTTTGCATATCAAACTCTAACACTACACTTTTGTCATCTTTCGGAGAAAGTATAATCGTAATTTCAGGGGACGTCAAACGGATACGCTCGTTTTTGTCGCTGCGGATATCCCCAAAATACAATTGCCGATGCCGATACTGTAATTGAGTAACCAAAGCGGAAGTATCGTATGAAGACAGATCGATATTTTTGTTGTGATACGTCAAAATAAGTTCGTGGTTTTTATTAGAATAGATCTCTTTGCCTGCATATTTTTTATACGTTACGTTTTCATAAATCAAAAAAGCGGGAAAACTACATACCAACAATAACGTACAAACGGCAACTCCTGCTACGATCATTTTTTTGTTTTTTAATTTCGTCATCTGCTTCCCTCCGTGTGATATCGGTTAAGGGGAGTTATTTGGAATCTTTGAGTCCAAGACTTATATGGATCCAATTTTCAATTTCATATTTTTCGCCTAATTCGGATTTGAGTTCATCGTATGCTTGCTGTGCTCTCAAACGAAAATTCTCGATTTGCTCTGAAGTCCAAACAAATCCCGATGCCGGGTCATCCCAGTTGAGTATAGAATTAAACTCGATGCTCAAACTTTCTAATTTGTCCATCAATTCTTTGGAAATCGGAAAGCGTTCTAACGATAATAATCCTTCGCCGTTTACCCCCCAAAGGCAGGAGTTGGCACCGTAATCAAACATAAATTTTATCTTATACACAAGGCAGACTCCTTTCGTTACAAAGCTGTTTTACCTGCGTTTAACGTGATGATGGATAGGTAATAGTTTCGTTGAAAATTTCGTTGCCGGTTACTTCATAGAACGCTCTTAAAATGCGGTTAAAATCACCATATCCGGATTTTTTGTAGGTTCTTTTGATACCGTTTCGGGGTTCGTAGCGGATGATGATCGAATCCTCGTCAAAAGAGTAAACGTATAAGGTGGCTCTGGAAGGAGCATTGATTTCGATTGGCTCGTGTGCGGGGAGCTCCTCAAAATATAGGGTTGTTTTTTTCGCATCCGTCAGATAATCACCGATATCCGAGGAAAGACTCGTATAAAGCTGTTCGCCTTTATAACTTACCGAAATGTAGAACATTTTGTCCACATTTTTTTGATAACTGGTGAGAAACGTGACAATCGATAGGAATACTATCGTTATGACGCAACCGCACAACATCCACAAAACGTTTTTCTTCATAATTTTCTCCATACTCCTGCGTTTAACGTGATGACGGATAGGTAATGGTTTCGTTAAAATTTTCGTTGTCGGTCAATTCATAGAACGCTTTCAGAATACGGTTAAAATCACCATATCCGGATTTTTTGTAGGTTCTTTTGATACCGTTTCGGGGTTCGTAGCGGATGATGATCGAATCCTCGTCAAAAGGGTAAACGTACAAGGTGGCTCTGGAAGGAGCGTTGATTTCGATGGCTTCTTGTGCGGGTAACTCTCCGAAATACAGCGAACGGGTTCCCCTGGTTAAATACGCACACAGATCGGCAGACAGATGTGTTGAGGCATCTTCGTGCTTATACAAAACCGATGTGCTTAACATGTCATCCACGTTTCTCCGATAACTGGTGAGAAACGTGACAACGGATAGGAACACTATCGTTATGGCACAACCGCATAACATCCACAAAACGTTTTTCTTCATAGGTTCCTCCTTGACTGTAACATTTTAAATATGTTTGTACAAATTTACCACATGGATATTTTACACAATGCGTTGCGGAACCAAAAAGCCTGTATCCCACTCGATACCAATTCCCGTTACGGTCGTTTTTTCTGTGATTGGCTTTACTTTGGTATCGTTCGAAAGGCTTTGTTTCATATATGTTTATGTAACGTGCGTGCTTTATGTTTTCTCATGATAAAGCGGTCTTTAAATTTATGGCGCATGGGTTGCAAACACCAAAACGCTCCGATACATAATGCCAATCCCGCAAAGACACAAACACAAGAAATCGTGATTTTTCTTTTCATCTAATTCACCCCTTTGTTAGAATTAGACGACGAAACGAGAAAAATCTCTCAGTATTTTTAAAATTTTTGTTTATTCGACGATGTACATCCTAAAAATATCGGTATTAAGTCGATGATTGAATCTGCGAAGCAGTTGCCGCATCGCAATGCGGCATGTTTAATGATTCAATGTTCTCAAACGAAAATGCGTTTCGGCGGCGTTCTCCGCCGTCGGTTTGAGGTTATTATACCATATTGTCACGTGGTATGCAACGAGATATCCGCCTTGACAGTGAGAGGCGGGATTGGTATGATGAACATAGTACGAGTTTGTGTATAAAGGAGAAGCGGTATGAGTAGTTTTGAGAATCTGCGTATTGTGGATAATTTTTATCAGACGTCGTTGTTTTTTCCGATGCCTACCGTGGTGATTAGTACGTTGTGCGAGGATGGGAGTACCAGCCTCGGTCCGTATTCGCTGGTCCAGCCGTATTACGTAGCGGGGAAGGAATATTATGCGATGCTGCTTTGCTGCCGCAATTCCTCCAACACGGCGCAAAATATTCTGCGTAACGGCAAATGCACGCTGAATTTTATCGATGACAAGCCTTCCTCTTTCAAAGAGGCGGTCAAGCTGTCTTGGCCGGGGGATAAGCCGGAGGAAAAGATGCCGAGATGTCGGTTCAAACTGGAAAAGAGCTTGTTGGAAGAAGAGACGGGCGAGTGTCGGCCGATGGTGCTGATCGATGCGATTCAGGCGGTGGAATGTACCTGGATGCGGGAGTTGGATGGTGCGGACAAGGATGCGGCGGGCGAGCTTCACGGCTATCCGCCTCCGTACCATGATTTTAACGGTATTACCAGTGAGTTTGGGGCGCATTTTATTTTGCGTGTTGACAAGATTCTCATGAAAAAGCCATATCGGGACGCCATTATTCGGGGTGTGAAAGCCAAGGATTTTCCGTCGTTGCCGGTGGATTACGGGTATCGGGACAGCAAGAATTTCTGGTTCCATCGCAAAGCAAAAATGCGAGCTGAGTTGTTGCCGATGCGGCAAGCGTCGTTGGAATCGGTGCGGTATGCCGCTGACCGTGCGGATGATACCGTTCGGTTTACGGATGAAGCGTTGATGACCGTGTTGGCGGTACCTCGGGTGTTTTTGCCGTTGGTGCTTAAAGGTTGTGTCGACTGGGCAAAAGAAAACGATGTGCAGTTAGTGACCGAAGAACACATGAAGATCATTCAGGATAAACGAGCCAAAGAGAAGAAAAAAGAGAAATAACAAAGAAAAGCCGGCGTCCTAACTCCCGTTAAGTCGGAGGCCAAGCGGTCTTAGGAAGACAAA
>JAZRZU010000077.1:0-6034 GCA_045601465.1 Acutalibacteraceae bacterium | reverse complement strand
TCGTCAAGGTTGATACCGTGCTTTCTTTCAGCTTCGAGAGCTGCCTTGAAAGTAATCTGTTCATCCGGCGACATCTCAGCCATAGTGAAAGCCAACGCATTCAGCTTTTCGATATCTGCCATGTTTGTGAAATCATCCGTTGTGATCTGCGCCACACTTGACACAAAATCATAATATACAAGGTCTTTGAGACTCGTTGCATTGTGTCTTTTGGCAACCTCTTTCATCGCCTTTTCCGTCATAGGAAGAGATATCCACTCGCTTGGTTCAGTTAAAGGTTCATCAGTCTGAGGTGCTTGAGCCACCTCTAACTTAAAAGCAAACCACGGTTCGTGTGGTGTTTCGGGAAGTGTGTGGCCGTCATACACCTTAGGCATCTCAAAATGGTCAGTGCATACATATAGATTGCCACTGTATACGCCACCGTCCATTTCACGCTGTAACTGACCGATCCTTGCCTTATCTAATAGATACCTTGCGTTTGGGGGAATACTTGCAACATCGTCTTGCATATCGTTTTCCATAACGAAGTCTGCAAGCTGCTCATCGTTTGTGACATTGGAAAGAACAGATACGCTGTCCAATCCGTATGTCATATTGATGAGGTCTTTAATGCTAACAAGTTCGTCATCGTCTTTGATATAACGAGAGCAAAGCGCTTGCATGATAGCCAAGTCGGTTTCATCCATTTCAGCAAGGCGCTTGGCAAAGAAGTTCAGTTCGTCAACTGTAGGACTGTCAAATCTCTTGTCTTCAAGCTGCGGAATATATTTGCTGTTATAAATGGCGATTTGGTCAGACGTAATGTCACCACTTCTCTGACGGAGTTGCTGTAGTGCATCCCTGATTTCGTGTTCGTATGCCGGAAGTTCAAGAGATCTATACAAGTACCCATCGGAGAATTCGTTTTCCCTTGATAGTTCAAGTGTCATGACTTTCTTAGTCAACATTAGTTTTCACCTCCAATGTTATGCTTTTCTGCGATTGATTTGATGAACATTCCTAAAGCAGAAATGACTGGTACGCTGACTGCATTACCTGCCATCTTGTATAGACGACCATCCTTGAGACCTGTTGCCACCGCTTTGTAAAACTGCTCATCTGTGAAACCTTGTAGGCGCCAACACTCAATAGGCATCAGTCTGCGAACTCTACCGTAGCGCATTACGCCATGCCTATCTTGTGCGGTGATTGTAAACATCGGTTCTTCATTCTCTTTGAAACGTCTGCCTTGCTGCCGTTTGTTTTCACGGTCGGGAGTAAGGACAGCTCTTGTTTCTTCGATGAATACACCCGAATGTTCGCCTTTGTGTTTGCTGATTCCCGAATCTTGCCTTGCTGTAATACAGCGAGCGTGTTCTGTCAACTTTGCACCCTCGTTCATATCAATAAAAAATACACCCTGTGTTGCACCGGGTGTAATGGTATGAGCGATTTGATCACCAACTCTACCTCTCCGTGTATTAAGGTTCGGATAGGCAAGGTCAATGCTATCTCCGGGGTGTGCGATCTGATATCCCGACTTGGTCAGAGACTTAATTGGCAAGCTCATTTCGTATAGTCCGGTTTTACCTCCGAATCCTCCGGCATTACTTGTGAGGGTGATAGAGACTCCGTCTGTTGAGTAAACTCGGTCACCTTCACGTCCGGGAAGGATTTGTTCAAGAGCCTTAACATTTGACTCTGTGAAAGAAAGTATTTCTCCGGGACATCGTTCTCTAAGATATCCGATAATATACACTCTCTTTCGGGATTGGGGAACTCCGAAATTCTTGCTGTTAAGCACTTGCCATGCGACATCGTACCCCAATTCAGAAAGCGAAGTGAGGATGGTCGCAAACGTCCAGCCGCCGTCATGCGATAGGAGTCCGGGAACATTTTCAAGGAGCAAAAATGGAGGTCTTTTAACGGCGGCAATTCGGGCAATCTCAAAGAATAAAGTTCCTCTTGAGTCGTTAAATCCACCTCGCAGTCCAGCAATTGAAAAAGCCTGACAAGGAAATCCTGCGCAAATAAGGTCGATATCGGGTAATTCGTTAGGGTTGATTGTTCTTGCATCTTCATAATAGATTTCTCCTTTCGGTTCGTAAATGGCGTTATAGGCTTGGTTTGCATACTTATCGATTTCGCAATGTCCGATACATTCAAAACCGCCTATTCGTTCAAGTCCCGAACGGAATCCTCCGATGCCAGAGAACATATCAAAAAATCGGATACTCATATGGCATCCGACCTCTACCTTTTATTCTTTACTTCACCTCACATACTCATGACGGGGGCGCTATCGTCCTCGTCCATATTCTCGTTGTTTTCCTGTTCGGTTTCTTGCTTCTGTTCCTCTGCGATTTCTTCCTCAGTCAGTTTTCTGAAAGAGTCTTCGCCGGGGATAACTGCAAGTGTTCGTCCGTTATCCCATCGCATGTGAAGTTGTCCGGCATCATCAACGTGGTCGACTGTGCCACGGGTTCCGGGTGCGATGGGTGAGAACGGATCTTCCATCCCAAGCAGTTCGATTCTTGTGCCGGGCGGATACTGTTCTCTTGAGCGTTTTGCTTGTGCGCTCCAATCTGAGTAAATACTCATATCAGTTCATCTCCATTCCAAATAGTTCTGTCGGTGACCAATCTGCATCGTATTCCAATACTCCGAGATTGCTGCACCTACTGTTGAGAAAATCGGAATCATCTGCTTGTCGTTTCATCATATATGCCACTTCTTCGGGAGTTGCATCAAAGATTTCACCTTCGCCGTACAGATAGGTATCCACCTGAACATTGATTTTTGTATCTTCGTCAAACTCTCCTACGAAGTTTTCAAACATTCTCCAACCTTCGAGGTCACTGAGACTTGTAGGCACACCGCTTACAAGCAGTTTGCATTCCTGTTCATTGGCAGTTAACTTAACCGCCGAAAAGCGTACAGCCATATATTACATTCCTCCCATCTTGAAGCCTTCGCCTTGATTTACATACTCATCCATTTCCTCTTGGGTATAGATGAAATAATCATCGCCGGGGTGCCAGAACGAGACATACATATCTCCATCGTCTGTGGGGATTTCTCTCTGTTCAAAACCTTCGCCGAATCCATCACTATTCTGACCGGTGATACCGTCTTTGATAGCTGCGATTTCTTCTGCCGTAAAAGATTCAGCAGAACGGCAATCAATTCTGCCGTAAAGAACACCGCCGATTTCCTCGACAGACCACACCGCCATTTTTAACTTAGCGTTTGCGGTAGGATGGTCAGTGATGTAGTCGCCGAGTTCAAAATCGGGATTCTGCTCACGTTCCAACTTTTCTTGGATTTCATCCTGATAGTCACTCAGATATCGGCCGTCCACATCATTCATACCACCATCTTCCGTATCATAAAACTGACCACTCAAAGGACAGTAGAAAGTAGTTACGATTGGTGCGTTGGCTTCTTTCAGTTCTCTTAGGGTTCTGAACAATTCCTCTTTGGTATCGAGCTGGTCGTGAAGCACATATTCTTCAAGCTGCTCTTTAACTTCATCCGGTGCGATGTCGATTGCACCAACCACCGTATGCACGTCTTCCAATGTATCGGTTTCCTTGAACAGTCGAATCAGATGGTTACCAAAGTCGTTATCGGAATAAAGCTTCACACGGATATCGTCTTCTTCATTATCGGTCAGTTTTACTCTGTGTGGGCCGCCTTGATAACCGATGTCGTGAAGGTCCTGATACAGCTTGTACAGATCCATCGGAAATTCGACCACTGCTGTATTGTCTTTGTGATTGATAATAGCATTTATCATTGCTGAATCCCTCCAATATTCATTATTTCGTCTTCGTCCTCAAATGCATTTGGTACTTGTTCTACTTCTTCGAAGAAATAATTGACTCGCTCTCGCAGTCTATCAATATCCTCAAAGTCATCGGGGAAGCCAAGGTTGATGATTACAGCATCAACCATCTTTTTACCATTCATCTCACGGAAAATTTCTTGGAACGAACCCCAGCATCCGTCTGCTGCAGTATAGATGGTGTCGCTTTTACCATCCACCTCTAACAGATACTTGGCCGTATCGACACCGATATCTTTCTCTGTATGGTTTTGCGACTTATAGATCATACCTTCGAGGTAGGTATGCATCGTTGACTTCGGTGCAAGATAGATGGTCATATCAAGCAACGTCAACTCCGGCATATCTTCGCACGGGGAAGACTCAATAGTTACTCTTGCATCCGTAAAGTTCTTTGATACGTCGTAGTCGACTGTAAGCCGTTCCAATTCGCTACCGGTAAATTCTTTAAAGTAGTTCGGATCGCCGATAACGATATGCTTGGGTAATTTTACTTTATAGGTTTCTTTCATTTGAGTTCTTCTCCTTTACTGTTTCATTGTCATTCCATTGCTCATATCTTGAGCTTCAGTGATATTGGTTAGGTGCTTGGGATCCACAATTACTTCCGACTCGTTTCTGCCATTAAAAAAAGCAAGGATATGTTCCTTGCCAATCTGTGCTTGATATACCGTTCCGTCTTCACCGAATCTATGTGCGAACCATTCGGCCGTCTGATAGTCGGTTGTCCAAGATAGAGCTTTGATGTTCTTTGCGTTATACGAAGTCACACCGCGATATATAGTTACGGTATCTTCAAAACTATCAAACTGTTCTTTTTCTTCGCCGTCCATCAAAATGGATTTGTCTGCTTTCTTGAACATATCCACGAGGTTTTTCTTTACGAAGTTCTTATCCATATTTGGATTTTCTGACCGGATCCATGCATCTGCTAATATTTCAGAAAAGTCCTTTTGCGACAGATGGGGTTCTGCAAGGCTGAGGAATGAAAGTGCGTATGGTTTGTTTAGCATCATATAAATATGATAGGCATTTTTTGCTTGATCGATTTGCTTCACCATCAGCCCACGCCATGCATTTAAGTTCTCATCTCCTTGGGTGATATCCAACATTGCGAGTCCGTTTTCAGTGGGAGCTGCCACCATTCCGCTTGATGTGAAGGGGTGCTGAACAATTACAGGTGAGTAGTCAGTCAAATGAATGTCAAGCATAAGCAACGCTTTTGCAACTGATTTCACACCATTTAGATTTGTTTGCTCTCGCATTTTGCATTCTCCTTTCTACAGAAATAAAAAGCCATCACATTTTCTATGATAGCTTGGGTTGACTATTGATTTTGATTTATTATTTTATTTACACGAATTAAATATATTCTTGACTTTCTTGATGGTACAAACAATATATTTCTATCTTTCACCTCAAGGGAAGTATAGAATCGTAAAAAATCTCGATAATCGGTTTCGCTAACTGGTTCACAGTAACTTGATTTCATCCGATGCCAAACGATTATATTCTCCGCTGCAGATTTAAGTTGACACCAGTCTTTTCGGTTCTCTATCTTTGGGTGCTTCACTATGTATCTATAATACTCTTTGGCTAAGTGAAACACATCTCCTTGTTTAATATACCGATTTGCAAAAACTATTCGTAATCCCATTTGAATACACCTCCACATACTAATAACGAAAAATCTTTCGATTTTGTGACACTATATATACAACAACCGAGGAGGATAAATAGGTGACAAATTAATCTGCAAATGACTTGACTTTATTTCCGAACAGAGTTAAACTGACGGTGACAAGAGACAAAAATAAGCCACCCGAATTCGTAAAAGTTTTCGGGTGGCTTTCGTATTTGACCACTTATTTGACCACTTATGGAAAAAGAACAGAAAATTTCATCGTAAAAATCAGAGCAAAAAGGGCAGAAAAAGGCAAAATATAGGCTAAAAAGAGCCGAAATAACGCTTTCTTAGCAGAAAAACGTTCCAGAAACTCTTTGGGACCATCAGGCCGCAGGTTCGATCCCTGTCACTCGGACCAAAGGGTTGCAACGGTTAATTGCAACCCTTTTTTGAAGAAAACTAAATTTTTGAGGTATTTTCATTTACGGACTTACAAAAGAGGTTTCTATGAACTGGATTTCAGATTTGTTTGAATTAATTCAGCAGCACAAGTCTTTATATGTTCTTGTAGTAGGTAT
>JAZRZU010000076.1:0-44666 GCA_045601465.1 Acutalibacteraceae bacterium | reverse complement strand
CAGTATACTGAAAGCAACGCAAAAAGCGGCCTTGATTTGCGTATGCAAGTACACCCGAAGAAAGGAAGTAACCCCATGTCCATTGATCTTGTCCGTTCGTTTTTTGCCACCGTTGGCAGAGAACACGATATTTTGGAATTTTCTGTATCCAGCGCTACCGTCGAATTAGCGGCTGAGGCGCTGGGTGTCGCCCCAGAACGCATCGCCAAAACCATGTCGTTTGCAGATGGTGATGGCTGTTTGGTGGTGGTTGCCGCAGGCGATACCAAGATTGACAATGCAAAATACAAGCAAACCTTTGGCTTTAAGGCAAAAATGCTGCCTCCCGACCAAGTATTATCCTTAACCGGCCATGCCGTCGGCGGTGTTTGCCCCTTTGCGCTGCCGGATACCGTTCGTATTTTTCTGGACGAATCGTTGCACCGTTTTGACACCGTCTATCCCGCAGCCGGCAGCTCAAACTCCGCCATTCAAGTCACCCTGCCCCAATTAGAAAACTATACCAATGGCATTTGGGTGGACGTCTGCAAACCACATGAATAAGGTGTCATGCTAGCCCCTACATATCACCTACATCAAAAAAAGCTGTCATTATACCATAATGACAGCTTTTTTGTTTTTATACCGCAAAAATGCCGCCCTTCTTGTTTGAAGAGCGGCAACTGCGATACCATTCTTTAAAATTCAGCAGGGTATATCCCTTGCTCCGTCATGTTTTGAATCGCCTTCTCAACATCCTGCTTATCCGCCGCATAGGTCATCCCATACCAACGGTCACGGGTGCGAAACACCATGGTCTCAGCCTCTCCATCCCCCATCATATCGTTCACCGCAAACGGCAGATAAAACTCTGCCTTGGTGGGGTTTTCTTGAACAGCTGTCTGTAAAAATGCACAGAATCTCGCTTCCAAATGCTCCAACATCTCCACCGGAAACGCCCAAGCGTTCATGGAAACTGCGCTTCCCTCAGGGAGCATTGTCCACGTTTTACCGCCGTCGTCGCTGTATTGCGCCTTGCCGTCCACCAACTCAATGTGTGTGCGTTCCACTAACCCGCATAATTTTCCATTTTCATTTACCGAGCAGATGCCACGAGACACGTAACCGTTTTCAGTCAAGGTATTCTCCAAAATATAAGCAGACATGGCGAAGGACATCGTTTGACCTTTTTGGTCCTGTTTCAAGAACTCAGCCAATATCTGATAACTTTCCCGTCCATAAAAATCATCCGCATTGATTACCATAAACGGTTCGTTGACGACACCTCGACAACATAAAATCGCATGTCCGGTTCCCCATGGCTTTTCACGCCCTTCGGGAACCGTATACCCATCAGGTAGCTTATCCACTTCCTGATACACATACTCCACCGGGATTTTTTGTGCAATACGGTTGCCCAATAATTCCTTGAATTCTTTTTCGATGGCATGCTTGATAACAAAAACGACTTTTCCGAATCCCGCTTCAATGGCATCATACACGGAGTAATCAATCAGCAACTGCCCATTAGGTCCAATCGGTGTTAACTGTTTGAGTCCTCCAAAACGACTCCCCATACCGGCAGCCATTACCACTAACGTCGGCTTCATACATTCTACCCCATTTCTTTCCTCTTTTATACCCCTCGTTGCTTTCCCAAAGCTGTGACAAGTGTGTTGTGTTAAACACAATTTTTCGCTGTTTTTATATCCCCATTGAAAAAAACAGATAAAGATGATACAATACGTATATCCTATATCTTCTACTATACAGGGAGGAAGGCAAAATGTCAATTCTTATTACAGGCGGTTGCGGATATATCGGCAGTCATACTTGCGTGGAACTGCTTGCCGCCGGCCACGATATTGTGGTATTGGATAATTTATATAATGCGAATAAAGAAGTGCTTAACCGTATTCATGAATTATCCGGCAAAGATTTCCCATTCTATGAATGTGACATTCGGGACGCCGATGGCGTACGTCATATTTTCAAAACACACGACATTGATACCGTTATTCACTTTGCCGGCTTGAAAGCGGTGGGCGAATCGGTAGCCAAACCACTAACATATTTTGATAACAACGTTAGCGGCACGGTAACGCTATGTCAAGTCATGAACGAGTTTGACTGTAAACGGATGGTGTTCAGTTCTTCCGCCACTGTATACGGTATGGACAACCCCTCACCGTTAGACGAAACCATGACGGTCGGCGCCGTTACCAACCCGTATGGCAGAACAAAATTCATGATCGAATGTATCTTACAAGATCTCTGCGCTTCCGATAAAGAATGGTCGGTCGTGCTGTTACGTTATTTTAATCCGATCGGAGCACATAAAAGCGGCCGCATCGGGGAAAATCCAAACGGTATTCCCAACAACCTCATGCCGTATGTATCCCAAGTTGCCGTCGGCAAACTCAAACAATTATCGGTATTCGGTGACGATTATGACACACCGGACGGTACCGGTGTGCGGGATTATATCCACGTTGTCGACCTAGCACGTGGCCACGTATGCGCCGTAAACTATGCGCGAGAGCATACTGGTGTCGAAGCCGTCAACCTCGGCACCGGCGTTGGATACAGCGTACTGGATTTAGTAAACACCTTCCAAAAAGTCAACGACATCGACGTCCCCTATACCATCGTCCCCCGCCGTCCCGGTGATGTCGCCACCTGTTTTTCCGATCCTGCAAAAGCAAAAGCTCTGCTGGGATGGGAAGCAGAGTTCGGACTGGAAGATATGTGCCGTGATACGTGGCGGTGGCAATCTCAAAACCCACAAGGCTATAAACAGGCATAACCGCCATACCATAACAAGCCCTGAAACCCTTTTGGCACGACCGCTCGACAAAGGGGCGCCTTCCTTATAAAACCACTTACAATCTATTTTCAATACAAAAAAGCCCGGATGTGCGGTAAAGCATATCCGGGCTTTTACTCTCCGTTTTTTACGGTGTCGTTGTGGTTGTTTGATTTGTCGCATTGACAACCGGCAAATAGGTATTACTTTTAAGCAAGGTTAAAGCGGCCTGTAACTGCGTATCCTCCTCATCGGTCAACAGATTAAAATACAGTTGCTTATTGTATTCTAAATCTGCCGTTTGGTCAGGAAGCAGTCCCGTATCTTTCCAGCTGTCACCCTTATGTATCCGGGACAACTGGCCGATCGACAACTGTACGGCGCCTTTATCCGACTGAATGGTGACATACTCTTGTACAACGGCTTTCCCTTGGGTAGAAGTACCCACCAAACGTGTCTTCCCGAAATCTTGCAAAACAGCAGCAAATAACTCCGCTTCGCCAACCGTATTTCCGTTGACAAGAGTTACGGACGGTGCTGTCATTTCATACGTGTCGGTTGCGCTGAATTTCGTATCGCCGTCTTTTTTGGCAAAATTAACATACGGTCCCGTCGGCAACAAATATCCCAAAATTTCTTTTACCGCTTCAATATGGCCGCCGGCATTATTCCGCACGTCGAACACGAAATACAAAGCGCCTTGTTGCGTTAATTCGTTGTATACATTTTTAAACTGTAATGCCGTAAGATTATTAAATTCGTTGATGCGAATATATCCAACCGACTCCAAAACCAACCGACCGGTAACACTCACCACCGTATACGTGTTGGCGGACAACTCCACCGCTGTGGGTGTCGTGCCTTGCTTCACCGTAACGATCAGTTTTTCAGCATATTCGATTTTGGCCTGCACGGCAGCATAAGAAGCTGCGGTTGCCGCTTCACCGTCCACCGCCGTAATGACGTCGCCTTTTTTGATACCGGACAATGCGGCAGGAG
Source organism: Acutalibacteraceae bacterium (assembly GCA_045601465.1). Classification (GTDB taxonomy): domain Bacteria; phylum Bacillota; class Clostridia; order Oscillospirales; family Acutalibacteraceae; genus RGIG3009. The sequence goes on along the minus strand of JAZRZU010000076.1, from coordinate 40,882 downwards.
AATTTTCATCCACCGACAACACCAAAAGCTCGGTGTCTTTTGCCGTAACGGTCAAGCCAAAGCCGGTACGATTACCCGCCAACTGCGCCTGTACTTTTTGGTACTCATCGGCTGACAGATATCTCGCATGCGGATCCTCTAATCCGTTAATATACCCGTTGGCCAAAGCCGCCCGCAGCTTCTCTTCATCAATGGTGTAATCTTTCCGGGCAGCTGAGTCGATTTCGTCAATGTAATCATACATCGCCTGTCGTTGGCCAACGTCGCTGACGAGAGAGCTAAACTGCCGCATGGCCAACACCATGGTAGCCGAAACAGTCAACGCAACCGCCAATAAAACGATCGCAATGGCGACCCCCAGTGAAATTTTTTTATTCATGCTCCCTCACCACCATTCTCATTATTTCGGTTGCACCACATAGTTTAAGGGGTTCACGCGCTTGTTATTTTCACGCACCTCAAAATGTAAATGGGCACCGTACGATTCGCCGGTATTCCCAATCTGACCAAGTTTCGTAAGACCGCCAACCACACGTTGGCCAACCTTAACACTCGGTGTATACCGCATATGTGCATACAGGGTGACGATGCGCACTCCATTCTCATCTTCGCCATGGTCAATCATGCAGAAGTTGCCGTAACTGTAATGCATCGATTGCACCTTCATAACGGTACCGCTTGCCGCCGCCACGATCGGTTCACCCAGCGAGCGACCGTTGGAAATATCGATGGCGTAGTGATTACCGCTTCCACGTTTTCCGTAACCGGAAGAAATACGCTTAATGGTCGGTGCCGGCCAATACATTTTTCCACCGTACTTATCAGCAGCCGGTTTTCCGTTTAAATACGCATCAATCTCACGGTCAAGTTGATCTTCTGCGTCTTGGATCTGTTGTAATTTTTTCTCGTAGCTATTCTGCTGTTTTAACAGATTGTTTTCTTTCGTCTTAGCCGTGGTATACAAAGAATCCAGCGTGGCAAATTGTTTATCCAAACTTCCTTTAAGTGTTTCCAGCTCCGCTTTTGCAGCCTCAGAAGCCGCTTTTTCTTGTTCCACCGCATCTTTTTTCACTTGGATGGCATGTTTTTCAGCTTCCGCCTCCGCACGCAACGCCTGGTCATGTTCTGCTACTGCCTGTATGATCTTGGCTTTGAGCAGATAATCGGCATAATCCGCCGTGTTCACAAGCAACTGGAACGACGAATACTGCGTCGTCTGTGTAATCGCTTTCACACGTTTTTTCAGCTTATTAAGGATTTCTTGCATTTTCGTTTCCTTAACAGCAATTTCGGTGTTCAAAGCCGCTATACGTTCATTTTTCTGCACAATATCGTTATCAACTGCTTCAATTTGTGTTTTGTAAGCATCAATCTGTTTTTCTAAGTTACTAACCTTTTTATACAGTTGATTAACCTCGATTTGCTGGTCGGCAATGCTGCTGCCGAGGCCTGATAATTTTTTCTCGATTTCATCGGCTTCTTGTTGCAACTTTTGCAACTCGTCCCGCATGTCATCCAGCTGATTGGCGGCTGAAACCGATTGCGAAGGTAACGGCAACATCAACAGTACCGCTGCCACCGAAACCATTGCCAGTATACGCTGTATGGCTTTGCGCATCGTTCATCCTCCTTTGCAAATTGTCGTATCGCTTATTCAGTGTGTTCCTTCAAATATCGTCCGGTGGAAACGGCACTTCCCACCAAACCGGTGATCATGCCCCCCACCAAGAAACCAAGCAGCAACTGCCACCATACCATGGAAAACGGCATTAAGGTTAAACTGCTGGTAAATGTAAAATTCCGTCGAATGACTTCGTATACGCCAAACAGTAAGCCGTAGGAAAAAGTACCCGAAGCACATCCCAACAAAATACCCTCTACCATAAACGGGAAACGCACAAACCAACGGGTAGCGCCTACCGAACGCATAATCGAGATTTCCAAACGCCGACTATACACCGTCAGCTTAATGGTGTTAGCGATGATAAACAGTGATACCGCCAACAATAACGCAATGACCCATGACCCAACGGTCAATACCACGTCACGCACTTTAACAAGCGTCTGCGATAACGCCTGATCATAGTCAACTTTATCGACACCATCCACCGCTTTCACCGCCGCAACGGTATTGTCAAACAGTTTCAGGTCGTCAAAATGAATAACAAAGGAATCTTGTAACGGGTTATCCGCTTCCAAGTCCTCTAAAACATCGCCGAACTCGTCTTTATAGCGGTCCAATAAAGCCTCTTTGGAGATATACTCCACCTTGGCAACGTTGTCCAAAGCCTCCAACTCGGCTTTCATCGCCGTTATCCTTTCGTCGGTTACGGTATCCTTGGCATACGCTACCACCACGTTCTGCTGATAGGCCCAATCAAACGCATACTCAACGTTTTCATACACCAAATATGCAAACCCCGTAAGCAACAAACAGGAAACCAACACTAAAATCGAGGCAACCGACATAAACAAATTCTGACGAAGGCTGCGGAACCCCTCTTTAACCAAATACCGAAACGTATTAAACCTCATGGGGCACCTCCTTGCTGTCCGCCGTTACCAAACCGTCATGAATCTCAATCACACGGCGACCAAAGGATTTGATGAGCTCATGATCGTGTGTAACCACCAACACGGTAGTACCCCGCCGATTGATCTCAGTGAGCAACTCCATGATTTCATACGACAATTCCGGGTCAATATTACCGGTCGGTTCGTCTGCAATAATCAAGGACGGATTGTTGACAAGTGCCCGTGCTAAGCCGATTCGTTGCTGTTCACCACCGGACAACTCCATCGGAAAGTTCTTTGCCTTGTTCTGCAAACCCACCAGTCCGAGCACATACGGTACCCGTTTACGGATCTCCCGCTGGGAAGCCCCCACGACACGCATCGCAAATGCCACGTTATCAAACACCGTCATCGTGTTGATAAGACGGAAATCTTGGAACACGATTCCCATCGCCCGACGCAGGTAGGGGATTTGGCGGCGTTTGAGCTTGGACAGTTTAAAATTGCTGACAATAACCTCGCCGGATGTCGCAACTTCTTCCCGCATAATCAACTTTAAAAAGGTGCTTTTTCCGGCGCCGGAAGAACCCACAATAAAAACGAATTCGCCCTCTTCGATTTTAACCGAAATCCCTTTCAGGGCCTCATTGCCGGTTTCATAAGTTTTATGTACGTCCCGAAACTCAATCACTTCGTAATCGCCTCCTTTTTCAATCCTTTTCCATCATACCGTACTGCCGAGTGCAAAACAACCCACAGATATTGGCAGTGCTGGAAACCTACTGATGTGTTCAGTGGAAAATACCGTAGGGGCCCCTGTCAGTATTTCACCGGTTCCGCCATCAGATATTTTTTGACCATTAATGCCACTTTGAACACGATAGCATCGTCAAACTCTCTCAAATCCAACCCGGTCAGACGTTTGATCTTCTCCAAACGATACACCAACGTATTGCGATGTACAAACAATTTTCGAGAAGTCTCAGATACGTTCAGGTTGTTTTCAAAGAATCGTTGAATCGTAAACAGCGTCTCTTGGTCTAAGGAATCAATCGAACCTTGCTTAAACACCTCACGCAAGAACATATCGCACAAGGTTGTCGGCAACTGATAGATTAAACGGGCAATACCCAAATTATCATAACTGCTGATCATCTTCTCGGTGTCAAACACCTTGCCAACCTCTAATGCCACTTGTGCCTCTTTGAAGGAACGAGCCAGTTCTTTAATGCCCTCAACCGGCGTACCAATACCTACGCTGATTTGGGTATAAAACTCACTGCCTAATGTATCGGCAATGGATTGCGCCAGCTTCTCCAAATCCTTGGAGTCAACCTTCGTATGCATTTCTTTGACAACTGCAATATCCGTCTCGCTGATATTGATAACAAAATCCCGATTCTTTTCAGGGAACAGATTTTGAATGACGTCAAATGCCGATACTTCCGATTGTGTATGAATGTGCACCAACAATACCACACGGCTCACGTCGTTGTTGAAATGCAGCTCACGGGCTTTCAGATAAATATCGCCGGGCAGGATGTTATCTAAAATAACATTCTTGATAAAATTGCTACGGTCGTATTTCTCGTCGTAATATTGCTTAACGTTGGCAAGTGAAATAGCCAACAACTCTGCATATTTTTTCGCACTCTCATCTGTGCCTTCCACAAACGCCAAAAAGACACCCTGCGGCTGTGTGCCAAACACACGGTAGGTATAACCGTCAACGACAAAGGCTTCGTTTTGCTCAAATGCGTCTAAGGGCAACGTCTCACACTCTTGTCCCATACGGCCCAAGTCACTGCACGCAACGACGGTCCATTCTTCGTCCACGACACCGATGGTACGATCCATAACCGTTTTCATTTGATTAACCATTTCTAAAAACAACCGACTCGCCATATCTCATTTCTCCTTGTTGATTGCTTAAAGTTTTCCTTACACGGTAAAGTAAAGAGCTTTTCCCACCCGCATTTAATCATATATATAGATAGTATCATAATACACGTTTTTTAAGAAATTTTCAAGAGAAAGTGAAAAAAATATTGTCATTTTCGATAAAACCCGCACGTTTCACACACATGCTCGGGAAAACAACGAGGTGCGGGGTTGTCCTAATAGGACAACCCCGCACCTTGTTTAAAAGTGAATGAAAATCAGTTGGCAATGGTCTTCTCGGTTTCTTTGTCGAAGAGATGGATCTTGGTATTGTCAATAACCATATCGATCTCATCACCGGGACGAGCAGTCGAGGTGGGTTCGACACGAGCAGTCAAATTGCTGCCTTCCACATTAACATACAAGAAGATTTCCGCGCCCATCAACTCGGTAACTTCCACTTTTGCACGGATCTTACAATCCTTGAAAGCTTCCAGGTGACGTGCTTCGTCATGAACGTCTTCCGGACGGATACCCATGACGACTTCTTTTTCAACGTAGTTTTCCAAAACGCCCTTCTTGTTTTTAGACTCAGGCAACGGAATTCTATATTTGACGCCCTTCTTGGTCTTGGTATCTTCGGAACCGAATTCTGCGTAGAATTGGTCGCCTTCCTTCAAGATTACCGCATCAACAAAGTTCATTTGCGGGCTTCCGATAAAGCCGGCAACGAACATGTTGTTGGGACGGAGGTACAAGTTGTTCGGAGAATCAACCTGTTGGATAAGACCGTCTTTCATAACAACGATGCGGTCACCCATGGTCATAGCTTCGGTCTGGTCGTGGGTAACGTAGATAAAGGTGGTACCCAGTTTCTGGTGGAGCTTGGAGATCTCCGTTCTCATCTGAGCACGCAATTTCGCATCCAAGTTGGACAGCGGTTCGTCAAGCAAGAAGACCTTCGGCTCACGCACGATAGCACGACCCAACGCAACACGCTGACGCTGACCGCCGGACAAAGCCTTCGGTTTTCTGTCAAGCAGGTGAGCGATATCCAAAATACGAGCAGCTTCTTCTACACGACGTTTAATTTCCTCTTTCGGAGTTTTGCGCAGTTTCAAACCGAATGCCATGTTCTCGTACACGGTCATGTGCGGATACAAAGCGTAGTTCTGGAACACCATCGCAATGTCGCGATCTTTCGGCGCAACATCGTTGACCAAACGGTCGCCAATGTACAGCTCGCCGCTGGTGATTTCTTCCAAACCGGCGATCATACGCAGGGTGGTGGACTTACCGCAACCGGAAGGACCAACCAAGATGATAAACTCTTTGTCTTTGATTTCCAAGTTAAAATCGGAAACCGCGATAACACCGCCGGAATACTTTTTATAAATGTTCTTCAAGGACAAACTTGCCATTTTTTAATAACCTCCACATTCTTTTGTCTTTAAAGGTGGTACACGTCAAAAGCCCTGACGTCACTTTCCCTATTTTAACAGAAACCTTTCGGTTTTACCATTCTTAATATTCACAAACTTTTTTTAATTTTTTAGTGGTGTTGAACAAAATCCCCCTGAAAACACAGAGAATCCCGTTCTTTATCGGTTAAATAGCGGCTTTCGCCCTCCGCAAGTGTTGGGTCCAGCACAACTCCCCCAATTGCAATCCGTTTGAGCCACACCACACCCCGGTCCACGACACCAAACATCCGCTTGATTTGATGATATCGCCCTTCGGTGATTTGAATCTCCGCCAACGGCTGTTCCCCGTTCTCCAAAATAATAAGCGACGCCTTTCGGCAACGGGTGCCGTCTGCCAAGATAACCCCCTCGGCAAAGAGGTGACAATGCGCCTCAGTCAACGGTCCGTCCAACCGCACCAGATACCGCTTAATCTTATTGTTTTTCGGAGACAGTATACGGTGTGCCAGCTCGCCGTCATCGGTCAACAATACCAACCCGACCGTATCCTTATCCAAACGACCGGCTGGGAACAGGTTTTTGCGTTTCATCTCCTCCGGTAACAAATCCAGCACCGTCGGGGCTTTGGGGTCACGGGAAACGCATAAAATTCCCGCCGGCTTGTTCATCATAATATAGGTAAACTGCCGATAGTGCAACGGCTCTCCTGCAACACAAACCGCACAGGTGGACTCCTCGAACTTTTTGGACGGATCACGGCACACCTCGCCGTTTACCGTCACCTGACCTGCTCGGATCAGCCGCACGGTTTCGCTGCGGCTTCGTATACCCTGTGAAGCAATTAACTTATCCAAACGTTGCACCGTGTCACATCCTTTATTGCAACTTTTTAAACACGCCTTCTTCTTCAATGTCACCCGCTACCACACGATCACGGTACACATACAAGTGCGCCTTAGAATCATTCGCCGTGTCGTACGAGTACAGACGTACCCGCTTGCCGTAATACGGCTCAAACGAAACGCCAACCTGCTGACAATAACGGGTGATTGTCTCATCCGGTTCATCCGGCAATTGTATCTCCCGCACCTCTTCGCTGGCTTCTACCACTTCGCAACCATGCGCACGTAGATATGCCACCCGCCCCGCAACGTCATTCACCTGCACCGCCCCGGAAACCGACATCGACTTTGGCATAACCGATGCGGCAACCAACGCAACCGCCAAAACAGCTATGCAACCGAGCGCTGCCAAGATCTGCTTATAACCGGTCTTTACGGAAACAACAAACATACTATCCCATCCTTTTTACCGTGATTGATAGTACAAGTCTATTCCGCCGGTTATCCGTTTATGAAAATTAGTTCTTTCGGGCTTTTGGTCAAATTACAATAACCGTCTTTGGTGATCAACGCCATGTCTTCAATGCGAACGCCAAACTGCCCTTCTAAATAAATACCGGGCTCTACCGTTACCACCTGTCCTGCTTTTAAACAATCCTCGCCTGCCGCAGCCGAAAGACGGGGCGCCTCATGCACCTGTATCCCGACACCGTGACCGGTGGCATGTCCAAAACATTCCCCATATCCGGCTGCCTCGATCACCCCTCTGGCGGCGGCGTCACCGTCCGCACAACGACAGCCCTCTTTTAATACCGCCAAAGCCGCCAACTGCGCTTGCAAAACGGTATCATACACCAACCGCTGTTGCTCGCTCACTTCGCCGACCGCAACCGTGCGGGTCATGTCCGAGTGATACCCGTCTACCACAGCGCCAAAATCCATCGTGATAAAATCACCTCGTCGCACCGCCCGTTCGGTCGGGATACCGTGTGGCAACGAGGAGTTTTTACCGGATACCACAATTGTGTCGAACGCCATGCGTTCGGCGCCCTTTTTACGCATATAAAATTCTAATTCCAGCGCAATCTCCCGTTCGGTTCTGCCCTCACGGATATACTCCACAATATGCAAAAATCCCTCTTCTGCAATGGCTTGCGCCTGTAAAATTTTGGCTACTTCACCCTCGTCTTTCACCATACGCATGTCGGAAAGCCAGTCATCCAGTTCTGCGGATTGCGGTATATTCACCGATGGCAGCTGTGCTTGTAACCGCCCGGCAAACTGTAACGAGGTGGTTTCGGTTTCAACGTAGAGCTTGCGAATACCCTGTTTTTTTAAAAGCTCCGCAACCGTTTCGCCCAGCCGTGTAATCATCCGACACTCAGCGCCCGAAACCGTGTTTTTTGCCATTTCAATATACCGAAAATCGGTCAAAAAATAACTGCGCTCCTGCGTTACCAGTAAGAAGCTATCCCCCGACGGAAATCCGGTCAGATACCCAAGATGATGGGGAGTTGCCACCAACGCTGCCGAATCAGGCGGCATCAACGCCTGTAATTTTTCAATGCGTGTCCTCATTTTCCGTCCCCTTGTATAACCGCATCAACGTGCAAGCATCCTCCGCCTGCGTACCGTCCGACTCGCAGATAAACGTTGGTGTCAAACCACGCTCACGCACCAGCTGCATGAGTGGTGCCGGCTCCGGTCCGTACACGGTATCCTCAAACGTTAAGTGACGTTTTTCGCCACCTGCTGTATATTCGATCTTGGAAAAATGCGCGTGGAATCGGCTACCCCGTTCCTCTCCCAGTACATTGGTTAACATGTCCAATACAGCGGCAAAAGATTCCTTCGAATTTAAACCGCCCAACGTACGGGAGTTGAGATGTCCGAAATCAATGCAGGGGAAAAACCGTTCATCCACCTGACAAAACTGCAATACTTCGTCCAGATCTCCAAGCTGATTAATCTTCCCCATCGTTTCAGGGCAGATATGCACCGTCGACAACCCCTCCTCATCCAATGCCTGCTGCGCACGCAGCAACGTCTTGGAAGCAAGCGCCGTCGCCTCGGCTCTCGACAAACCTCCCAGCCCTCCGGGATGCACCACAATACGGTTACCGCCCATGGCGGTCACAGCCCTCGCACTCTCCACAATGTACCGAATGGAGTTATCTCGCTTTTCCGGTTCCGCAGATGCCAATGAAATATAATACGGCGCATGAAGCGATACCTGTATGCCGTATGCGGCGGCAGCTTTGCCCATTACCTCAGCGGTTTGTGGTGATACCCGCACACCACGTCCGCATTGATATTCATACGCTGTCAGTCCAAGCTCGTGCAACCATTTGGGTGCTTCCACCGTTGCTTTGTGACCGGTCGCATAAAAAGAATCGCTGTTACCGGCCGGACCAAACCGTGCTGTCATCGCTGTTGCCCCTTTCGCTTTTCATATAATTTTTTCTCCCAGCGCCGTTTGAGTTTTAAAAACGGCTTACCGGTTTCGAGTTGGATGGGCATGACTTGAATACAGGTAATGCCACACAAATTTGCGCCGATAATATCGGTGAACACCTGGTCGCCAATCGCCGCACATTGCGCCTTAGGTAACCCCAACCGCTTAACACCGCGCCAAAAACCGAAAGGAGACGGCTTGCAGGAAAGGGATGTATGCTGCAACCCAATCTTTTGAGCAAACGGCGCTACCCGCCATTCCCAAGAATTGGACACCACCGTCATGCGAATACCGGCTTTTTGCATTTCATCAAGCCACATCTGCACGTCACTCGACAATTCTTGACTGCCATGCGTGGTCAACGTGTTATCCACGTCTAAAATCAAACCACGAATGCCCCACTCTTGCAGTTCTTGCAGCGTAATATCGGTAATGCGATTTTTATAAATCGTTGGGTAGAATACTGCCATTTCCTCTATCCTTTCAAAAAGAAAAAAACGGGCAACTTAATGCCCGCTTTTTTGAATCATTTGAACTTTCTCTTACGAGCAGCCTCGGACTTTTTCTTGCGCTTTACAGAAGGCTTTTCATAATGCTCTCTCTTACGCACCTCGGCAAGAACACCGGAGCGTGCGCAGGATTTCTTCCAACGACGCAATGCGCTGTCCAGGGATTCGTTCTCTTTTACCTTAACTTCTGACATTCTTATTCCCTCCCTCCGCCTATACAGCAGGGGTAATTCTCATAGTGACCCATAATGACACTATCGGTAGTATACAACAAAACGATATCCTCGTCAAGTGCTTTTTCGAAAAAATTACAACGGCTTAACGACAAGGTTCACCAGTTTTTGCGGCACATACAGTTCTTTGACAATCTGCTTGCCTTCAAGCTCGGATGCAATCGAGGCGTGTTGTTTTGCTTGCGCCAATACGGTTGCCGCATCGTCGTCCATACCAACCATAATACGAGCACGGATCTTTCCATTGACCTGCACGGCAATCTCGACAGTATCCGCCTCACATTTATTCGGGTCGTATGCGGGCCATGCGGTATATGCCAAATCATCCGTGTATCCGAGCTGCTCCCACAACTCCTCGGTCATATGCGGCGCAAACGGATTGAGCAATTGCACCAAAACCGCATATTCGGCACGGTTCGGCCCGCCAACCTTGCCCATATCGTTGAGCAACGCCATCATGGCAGCGATCGCCGTGTTGAATTTCAGATTCTCAATATCTTCGCCCACCTTACGGATGGTACGGTTGATGGAAATTTCCAGTTCGGGACGAATGGCATCGCCGTCAGCCAGATTATCCGCCAATGCCCATACACGCTCTAAGAAACGCTGTGCGCCACGGATACTGGAACTGGACCAAGGTGCCGCCTTTTCAAAGTCGCCGATAAACATTTCATATACACGCAACGTATCGGCACCAAACTCCTGCACGATCTCGTCGGGATTAACAACGTTGCCTCTGGATTTCGACATCTTCTCACCGTTTTCGCCGAGAATCATGCCATGGCTGGTACGCATCGCATACGGCTCCGCCGTCGGCACCACGCCGATATCATACAAGAACTTATGCCAAAAACGGCTGTACAACAAGTGAAGCGTTGTATGCTCCATACCGCCATTATACCAGTTGACCGGCATCCAGTAATTCAGCGCTTCTTTGGAAGCTAATGCCGTGTCATTATGCGGGTCACAATACCGTAGGAAATACCAAGACGACCCGGCCCATTGCGGCATGGTATCGGTCTCACGTTTGGCGGGACCGCCACATTTCGGGCAGGTGGTATTGACCCACTCATCAATGGTTGCAAGCGGGGATTCGCCGTTATCGGTAGGCTCGTAGCTATTCACCCTCGGCAACCGAATCGGCAACTGTTCTTCGGGAACCGCCACCTGACCGCAGCAAGGACAATGTACGATCGGGATGGGTTCACCCCAGTAACGTTGACGGGAGAACACCCAGTCACGCAACTTGAAATTGACCTTTTTCTCGCCAATTCCTTCTTTTACCAGGTAATCAATGATCGCCTGTTTTGCCTGTTCCACCGACAACCCGTTTAAGAAACCGGAATTCACCATCACACCGGTTTCACAATCGGTAAATGCCGCCGTGCTGACGTCGCCGCCTTGCACCACTTCAATAATGGGGAGATCAAACTTCTTGGCGAACTCCCAGTCACGGGTATCATGCGCCGGAACCGCCATAATAGCGCCCGTACCGTACGATACCAACACGTAATCCGAAATAAAGATCGGAATTTCCTTGCCGTTAACAGGGTTAATGGCCATCACGCCATCCAACCGCACACCACTCTTATCTTTGGCAACCTCTGTCCGTTCAAAATCCGATTTACGGGCAGCCACCTCTTGATAAGCACGAATCTCGTCGGCATTATGCAATTTCCCCGCCGCCATCCAAGCTTCCACCAACGGATGTTCAGGCGATACCACCATGTATGTAGCACCAAACAAGGTGTCGGGACGGGTCGTATATACAACAACCGGTTCACCCGCCGTCGTTTGGAACGTCACCTGAGCGCCGGTAGAGCGGCCGATCCAGTTGATCTGCTGCGCCCGTACACGGTCGGGATAATCCACCAATTCCAAATCATCGATTAACCGTTGCGCATAAGCGGTGATTTTGAGCATCCATTGACTCTTTACCTTGCGCACCACTTCACCGCCGCAACGCTCGCAGACACCGCCGACAACCTCTTCGTTTGCCAACACGCATTTGCAGGAATTGCACCAGTTGACCGCCATTTCTTTTTTGTAGGCAAGCCCTTGCTTAAACAGCTGTAAAAAGATCCACTGCGTCCACTTGTAATAAGAAGGATCGGTGGTATTGATTTCCCTTGTCCAGTCAAACGACAAGCCTAACCCTTGCAACTGTGATTTGAACCGTGCAATATTCTTTTCGGTTACCACTTCGGGATGGATGTGATTTTTAATGGCATAGTTTTCGGTGGGCAAACCAAAAGCATCCCAACCCATGGGATACAACACGTTGTATCCCTGCATGCGACGTTTTCGTGCCACAACGTCCAACGCCGTATACGAACGGGGGTGTCCGACGTGGAGACCTTGACCCGACGGATACGGGAATTCCACTAACGCAAAATAGGCGGGTTTTTCCGTATCATTGGATGCCGCAAACGTATTTTCCGTCTGCCATTTCGTCTGCCATTTCTTTTCAATCGCCGTAAAATCGTATTTTCTCATAACTTCTCTCAATCCTCCAAAAACTGTGCAAGGTCTACCGGGCGGGCATCTTTCCACAACCGTTCCAAATCGTAAAAATCACGGGTGCTGTCCAAAAAAATGTGAACAATAACACTTCCATAATCCAGCAACGTCCACAAAGAGGTTTGATATCCCTCAATGCGGTGGGGTTGCATCTCTAATTTTCCAATGTCGGTATCCACGTAATCCACCAACGCATGAACCTGCGTGGTACTGGTACCGGCAGCAATGATAAAGTAATCCGCAATCGAACTGACCGCACCAACTTCCAAAACACGAATATCCTGTGCTTTATGAGTATCCAGCGACCGTACAATTGCTTTTACAAGCTGTGTCGTCTCCATGCTGCATCCATTCTCCGTTATTTATCGTTTTCGTCGTTTTCGGTTACACCTTTTTGTTCGACAGCAACCTTATCCATCGTTTGCATATTCACGTCTGCTGCGGTACCGCCACCGAGCTCAACGACTTGTAAATGCGCTTCGGTAATATCCTCTCCGTAGGGATTAAAATGCGTGTTAAGCATTTTCAGTAGTTCCGCACGGTTAATGCTGTAATAGGAAACGCCTTCAAACTTTGTGATAGCGCCCGGCAAAATCATCGCCGTTATCTTGTCCGGCGAAACCGACCGCCACGCACGGATAATTTCCAGCATTTCGTCAGTGGTGGTACGTGTGCGGAACGGGGTTGACCCTTGCATCAACGGAACCAACGAATCCTTGGTTAACTGTTCGTCTGACTGTGCGCATAAGCGCTGGAACAACGCAACAAAAACACGGCGCTGCCGTTCAATCCGTTTGAGATCCGCCGAGACGGTAGTATCCCCCATGGTAATATACTTCAAAGCGCTGGCGCCGTCCAATGTCTTAACACCGGCTCCGAATTTAATTTCACCCAGCGTGACGGCGGCATCCAACCGAACGTCCAAACCACCGAGCAGATCCACCAGTTTAATAAACGAGTCCTGCGGGATCACAAAATAGCCATCCACCGGCAACGCATATTGTTCGTTAAAAATCGAAACGAGATTATAGGACGCAGAACCGATTTTTTGAGAAATGGGGTGTCCTTGCTCTTTGCACTCGGCAATTTGAGCTTTATAGAGTCGTTTCCCCTCAAAATCGCACCAGTCCAACGGTGCCGGGTTTCCCCACACCTTACCCGCCTGCTTTTCCACCCACAACTCGCTATCGCCGAGATAGGTTGCTTGCGGCACTTCCAAGACGTTGATAGCACGTTCTTTTTTGTCGTGGCACAACAGGAACAGAGATGTGGTCGGCGAGGTTTCTTCCTCCCCCAACAACCCTACGACATAGTATGCCACCTTTTTTTGTTGCGATATCGGGGTGGTGTCGATCTTATTGACATCCGACTCGGAACCGTCTTTTTTATTGTTGGAATTTTTAACAGCATTTACCAAAACGATTCCAAATACAACGGCGAGAACACAGCAGATCGCCACTGCGATCCACACCAAGCGTTTGCCGCTGAGTTTCATACGGCGCCGCTTTCTGGGTGCTTTGTTGCGTTTATCCTTTGCCATTCGTATCGCCATCCCTTTCCGTTATCTCTTGATAGCATGCCCACGTATCCGGATGAACCGGCCGCCCTTGCTCTTTTAAGTCCTGGATCGTATACTCCACGGCGTATACCATTGCCGCTTGCAAATCGTTATCTACCAATTCCCGCATTACCTCTACGTCGGGAAAATCTCGATCGTCTGACGTAAAATCAGCCAAATACAGCATTTTTTCAAGCAGCGACATACCGGCTCTACCGGTGGTATGATACCGCACTGCATTCAAAATATCCCTGTCCGCAATGCCGAGAATTTTTTCTAAAAACACGGCTCCGGCACGTGCGTGCCACAATTTGGGAGCGTGTTGTTCCACGGCATCTAACAGTATATCAAAATCTTTTAAAATTTGCAACTGAGAATCGCCGTCAGTATCCTTCAAAATATCGTGTAACAGTCCGGCTTGGTACGCTTTGACGGGGTCAGCCCCATATTTTTCGGCTAACTGTCGTGCTTTTTTAGCAACCGCTAACGAATGTTCAAAGCGACGAGGTGTCAATCTGCCTCGAATAATATCCACGTACTGTTCTTCCAAACTGTTGTATTCCCGCTTTTTGGTGTACAAGCCATGCGCATCGATATAAGCCGCTACTTCGGGGGAAAGCGCCTCGTCCACCGATTCGCCACGTTGCAGTTTTTCACGAACGGCAGTCGACGACCACGGGGCTACCGTAAAGGCAGCCACGCAACATCGTGCGCCTTTTTTTGTAAGTTTTGCCGCATAGGCATGTAGCTCTTCCAAACTTGCGTCGTTGCGTGGTGCAACACACAACGTTGCCAAACGGGCAATATCCGCAAAGCGATGCCACGTGCCGAGTGTGAGAAACATATCGGCACCGGTTAATAAAAACAGCTCACTCTCCGGATATTGTCGGTTTAAAGCCTCCAAAGTAAGCACGGTAAAGCTGGCGCCCCGTCGGTTAATTTCCATATCGGAAACCGTCAGCTCCGGATACGGCGCAGCGGCAATCCGACACATCGCCAATCGATCTACCGCCGGTGCCATGTCGCACTTTAACTTGTGTGGCGGTATAAAAGTAGGCATGAGAATTACCCGATCCAAATGAAGCGTTTCGGCAAAATGACGTGCCAGTTCAACGTGTCCGTTATGAATCGGGTCAAAAGTTCCGCCAAATACGGCGATACGCTCACGCATGCTCATTTCTTCCTTTCTTTGGGAAGCACGATTTTGGGTTCCTTGTCATTGCGGCGATACAACACAAATACCCGCCCAATCACCTGGACTACTTCTGCCCCCGCAGCAGCCGCAACCTGTTCGGCTGCTTCTCTGGCAGTTTCGGGCGCGGTTTCCAGCACCTTTCCTTTAATCAATTCTCGTGCCGTTAATGCGTCATCTGCTTGCTTTACGATGGTATCCCCTACACCGCCTTTTCCGACGTGTACAATGGCTTCCAGCGAATTCGCAAGTCCCCGCAAATACGCACGTTGTTTACTGGTCATAGTATTTCTCCTAACTGTTCTTTTAAGATATCCCGAAAAGCACGCAGCGCATTCCCACGATGGCTGATCTCGTCTTTTTCTTCGGCAGTTAACTCCGCCACCGTTTTTTCCCCCACCAAAAACAACGGATCATAGCCGAACCCGCCATTGCCGTGCTCAAAAGTATCGATTACGCCGTCCATCGTACCCTCTGCTGTAATTGGAGCACGTCCGTCAGGAAACACACAACAAATCGCACAGGCATAATGCGCTGTACGCTGTGCGGTGGGAACGCCCTCTAATTCAGAGAGCAACAATTTATTTCGCCCACGATCGTCCAAGCCCTCGCCGCCATATCGGGCAGAATACACGCCCGGCGCACCGTTTAGTGCATCTACCACAATACCGGAATCATCCGCGATGGCGGGTAAACCTGTCGCAGCACAAGCGGAAGCCGCTTTCAAATACGCATTTTCCGCAAATGTGGTACCGGTTTCCTCTACCTCCGGCAACGCAATACCGAGGTCACGGTCAATCACCGCCTCAATACCAAGCGGTTGCAAAATACGGGTCATTTCAATAATTTTGTCTTGATTATGGGTAGCCAGTATATACCGCATACCATCATCCTCCAAACAAGCTCTCGGCAAAAGCATTCGCATCAAACACTTGCAGATCGTCCACACCCTCGCCGATGCCGATAAATTTCACCGGAATTTTAAGTTCTTCACGGATGGTCAATACCACCCCGCCACGTGCCGTACCATCCAGTTTGGTCAGCACAATGCCGGTGATACCCGCTGCTTCACGGAATTCCCGTGCTTGATTAACAGCGTTTTGACCCGTCGTGGCATCCAATACCAACAACACTTCGCAAGCAGCATCGGGCAACTCACGGTCGATAACTCGCCGAATTTTACCCAGTTCTTCCATCAAATTCTTTTTATTATGCAGTCGACCGGCGGTATCACAGATCATCACGTCTGCGCCACGAGCCTTGGCAGCGGACAGCGAATCAAACACGACGGCAGCGGGGTCGGCATTCTGCGAGTGTTTCACGATTTCCACACCCGCACGTTGCGCCCAAATCTCCAACTGCTCGATCGCAGCAGCACGGAAGGTGTCAGCCGCACCGAGGATAACCTGTTTGCCCTCCGCTTTAAACTGCGCCGCTAATTTTCCGATCGAGGTGGTTTTCCCCACGCCGTTAACACCGATCACCAAAATAACAGCCGGTTTGGTGCTCAAATCCAATGCGTTTCCTCCCGCCAGCATCTCTGCAATGATGCCTTTAAGCAGATCACGAATGGCTGTGGGTTCCGTAACCCCCTGCTCTTTCACCAACTCACGTAACCGCCCGCAGATTGTAGAGGCGGTAGCAACACCGACGTCGCTACTGATTAAGATTTCTTCTAATTCCTCAAATAATTCCTCATCAATGCGGGTAAAGGAATGTAACACACTATTCACGGCGCCAACCAATGAATCCCGTGTTTTTCGCAATCCCTCACCAAGTTTGTTGAAAAAGCTCATGACTGTATCCTTTCTTACTGTGCGCTGCCGGTGATGCCCAGCTTCGCCTCAACCTCGCTTGCACGCAATTCTAAAAGCTTGGAAATTCCCTGCTCTTGCATGGTAACGCCGTACAACACATCGGCCTCTTCCATCGTACCACGACGGTGCGTAATCACGATAAACTGTGTTTTGTTGCACATGCGCCTTAAGTATTGCGCATAGCGGTCAACGTTGACATCGTCAAGCGCCGCTTCCACCTCGTCCAACACGCAGAACGGTGAAGGCGTCACCTTCAAAATGGCAAACAACAACGCTGTCGCCACCAACGATTTTTCACCGCCGGACAGGGCATCCATGTTCAGAATAACCTTTCCGGGCGGTTGTGCATGCATCTCAATGCCGGAATGTAAAATATCCTGCGGATCGGTTAGTACAAGTTCCGCTTTACCGCCACCGAACAAATCGCTGAATACGGTGTTGAAATGTACGTTGATTTGATTAAACCGTTCAATAAACATATCCCGCATCCGTGTAGTCAATTCACCAATGAGCTTTAACAGCTCTTCACGGGATACCTCTACATCTTGCACCTGTGTGCTTAAAAACTCATACCGTTCGCTGACTTCTTTGTATTCCTCCACCGCATCGACATTCACGCTACCAAGCGCACGAATCTTGTTCTTTAATTCGGTCAGTCGACGGGTCGCTTGCAATAGATCCTCAATCGGCTTAGCGGTCGCCTCGGCTTCGCTGAGCGTCATTTCATACTCCTCAAACAACCGAGAAGCGATCTCCTCGGTTTGTTTTTGGGCAGTGGTGCATTTTTCTTCTAAACGGGTAATTTCTCGCCCGATACGCTCACGCTCATCCGCTTTATCACGGCTTCTCTGCCGCAGTTCGGTCTGCCGGGCCTCTCCTTGCATCCGCTGCTCGGATAACCCGCCAACCGTTTCAATGGTTTGACGAGCCTGCCCACGCAACTGTTCGGCACGCTCAACAAGCAACAAAGCCTGTGCTTCTCGCTCCTGATTTTGTTGGAGCAATGCTGCGATCTGTTTTTCCATCGCCTGTCGCACACTGCTTTGATCAACCTGTCGAGCCTGCAATTCGGCAATGGCTTCCTCAATACCTTCGATTTCTTTGCGGAAAGCCACAACCGCCAGTTTTTGGTCACCGATACGGTCGGCAAGTTGTTCCCGTTGCTCGGTGAGTTTTTGTCTGCCGCCATCCAACGACAACAGTTGCTGTTCCACCGTGTTCTTTTGTGCCGCCACCGCTTCATTTTCCTCGGCGGCGCTACTCATTGCCGCACGACATACCTCCGCACGGCGATTGAGTTCTTCAATTTCGGCGGTACACTCTTGCACAGCCATAACACAAGCTTGCTCCCAGTCGGACAGACGAGTGCGTTCACCCTCCAACCGAATTTTATCCTCCGCAGCGGTGGATAATTCGCCTCGGGTACCCAAAACCTCCGCCTCGGAAGCAGCAACCTCTTGCTGCAACGCTTTTTGCATTTCTTGTGCTTGCTCGGCTTTCACCTGTATCTTCTTTTGTTCCTCTTTCAAACGCTCGATTTCACTGCGTCGGGAAAGCAATCCGGCGCCTTTAACGTGTGAACCGCCCGTGAGCGAGCCGCCGGCATTGACCACCTGCCCGTCCAACGTGACCACACGGAACCGATATTTAAATTTTCGGGCAATAGCGACCGCATAATCCAAATCTTCCACGACCGCCACGTGGCCGAGCAGATTGCGTGCGATCTGCTCATACGTATCCTCTACTTCAACAAGCGACGAAGCAAGACCGACAAACCCCGCCTCATCCTCCAACGAGGGCTCGTTTAACAACGTCCCTTTTATCGACTGAATCGGCAAAAAGGTTGCACGGCCGCCCTTCGTATCTTTGAGATACGCAATTCCCCGTTTGGCATCCTCCTCACGGTCACATACGATATGCTGTGCCGCAGCGCCAAGCGCTGTTTCTACCGCTAACGCATATTTTGCTTGCGCATGAATCAGCCGAGATACCGGCCCCCGAATGCCACGCAATTCGCCACGTTCTGCCTGTTTGACAACACTTTTTACGCTATGGGAAAAGCCTTCTAAGCTCCTCTCCATCTCTTCCAATAAGCGAATGCGCCGTTGCTTCTCCTCCACGTCTAAGTTAAGCTTTTCGGTTTCCTGACGTGCCGTTTCCAGCTTAGCCAGACGAGAATTGTACCGCATCTCGTACCCACGCAGGGCATTTTGCAATTCTTCAATTTTTTCACAAAGCACTTTGAAATCAGCTTCACAAGCTTGTAATTCCTGACGAGCCTGCTCCCGTTGTTCGGCACGACCGGTAAGCAATTCCGTTACTTTGGATACTCGCAAGGTGATTTCGGTAAGCGAGGACTCGTTTGTTACGGTTCTCACCCGAATATCCGCTAACTGCGCTGCGAATTCCGCAGCGGTACGGTTGAGTTCTTCGATTTTTCCGGAAACCTCTTCGTTGTTGCGAAGAAGCGCATCCCACTGCTCGGTCAGCTGCATCTGCAACCGTTCCGCTTCGGCAATTTCCTGCTCTTTGGCAGCGATTTCTTCCCGACGGGCGGCAATGGTCTCCTCCATTTTTTGATTTCCCTCATCCGCCTTATCGACCTCTCCACGGATTCGGGCAATGTTTTCCTCATTGTGCGCTATATCATTGCGTGCCAAATTGGCATTGCCCTCGCACCGCACCGCTTCTTCCTCGAACTGTGCGGCTTCCACACGCAACCGTTCCATCTCGACCGACAACGCCCGTCCGGCCTCGGTCAAGGCCTCCAACTGGTTTTCAACCTCAGCGATCTCCCCGCCGGTCGTTTCGTACTGCGTACGTGCCAGCTCTAATTTGGCATCCATTTCCCGTAAAATTTCACGAGAGTTCGCCATTGTATTCAACCACACACCGATTTCCAGTTCCTTTTTCTCCGCCGCATAGGTTAAATACTTCTTTGCTTTTTCCGACTGAATTTTCAGCGGACCGACCCGTTCTTCCAACTCTTGCAAGATGTCCCGCAATCTTAACAGGTTTTCTTCCGCCGCTTTGAGCCGCCGTTCCGCCTCATTCTTGCGATAACGATATTTGGCAATACCCGCCGCCTCTTCAAAAATCTCACGGCGCTCCTCCGAACGGGAAGAAACAATGGCATCGATCTTGCCCTGCCCAACCATCGAATACCCATCCCGGCCAAGACCGGTATCCATAAACAACAGTTGAATATCTTTTAAACGCACGGTTGCATTATTGAGCAAATATTCACTTTCACCCGACCGATAATACCGCCGTGTGACCTTGACGTCATTAGAATCAAAATCCAGCAACCGCTGGGTATTATCAATAATCAGCGAGACCTCCGCAAAGCCAACCGCCTTGCGTTTAGAGGTTCCGTTAAAAATAACGTCCTCCATTTTGGAGCCACGCAACGTCTTGCTGGATTGCTCACCCAGCACCCAACGTACCGCATCGCTAATATTCGATTTGCCGCTTCCGTTAGGGCCGACAACTGCTGTAATACCGGAGCCAAACGACAAAACAGTTTTATCCGGAAACGATTTAAACCCCTGTATCTCTAAGGCTTTGAGGATCATATTGCGACTTCCTTTCGTTGGATTTCGCCGACCGCTACTGTCACATCGGCAACGACCTTTATGGTATATCCTTGTTGTTCAAATGCTACGATATTTTCCCGTCGTTGTCCCACCATACGGGACACACAACTGGGGTGTACAAGGAGTATGATATCACCTTTTGGTGCGTTTTTTAACAAAATTTCTGTTTTTTTTCGAAAAATTCGGCTTTCGCACACTTCACGGAATGCCGGATGCCAAGGGCCTGCCAAGCAATGCTTACGCATCGTCTTTTCATCGTGCAAACCCACTCGAATCACGGGAATTCCCCGTTCCTCCTCAAAAAACACAAGCAGCTTTCCGCACAGGTTGATCGCCTGCTCCAACGTCTGCGGTCGATAGGCACCTGCACGATACTGCTCTGCAAGCGGTGACCCGTCGATCACCAAAGTCGGGTAGATCCGCACTTCATCGGGACCAAGATCTGCCAACCGTTTAGCGGTTAAAAGCGCCCCATCATCGGTATCACCCGGCAAACCCGTCATCATCTGCAATCCCAGCGAAAGCCCCGCCTTTTTAATAGCTTCGGCGGCGGTTTCCACCTGTTTGGCGGTATGACCACGTTGGCAACAGCTGAGCACTGCATCGTCCATACTTTGTGCGCCAAGCTCCACCGTCGTAACGCCGTATTCTTTTAAGACTGTCAACACCTCTGAGTTGACAGCGTCCGGACGGGTGGATACCCGAATCCCGTCAAACTCCCCACTTTTCACATACGGCTGTGCCGCACGAAGCAGCAGTTCCATATCGGCTCGTGGAATGGCTGTGAAACTACCGCCAAAAAAAGCGATCTGTGCCCTCGTATCAGCACGCATCGTCCGCCTTGCGGTTTCACAAGCCGTCACCACATCCTGTGCCGTTGGGAATCGGCTTTGTCCGGCAATATGACGCTGATTGCAAAACGTGCATTGCTGAGGACAACCCGCATGGGGGACAAAAATCGAAACATTGGCACGTTTTTGCGTTTTAATCATCATAGCCCATCAATTTCAGCGCTTCCCGCGCTGCCTGTTGTTCGGCTTCTTTTTTACTGCGCCCACTACCCGTTCCGATAATGTTGGAGTTTAGATGTACCTCCACCGAAAACCGTTTGTTATGGTCCGGACCGGATTCACTTTTGAGTTCATATACAACCTGTTCTTCCGGGTTTTGCTGAACGATCTCCTGCAACGCCGTCTTATAATCCCGAAACTGCGGACGTCGTTGTTGCAACGCCAATTCCTCTTGTAAAAACGGTAAAATAAATGCCTTTGCCGTTTCTATCCCACCGTCTAAATACAGCGCCGCAATAACCGCCTCAAACGCATCCGCCAAAATGGAATTACGCTGGGCGCCACCGCCACGTTGCTCCCCTTTCCCGAGAAGCAGATGCTCACCAAGCCCCAATTTTCGTGCGTAGGCACTGAGCGCTTTCTCACACACAAGCGATGCACGCAGACGAGTTAGTTCCCCTTCCTGTCCACCCTCATGGGAAAATAAATATTCCGCTGTGATAAACCCCAACACCGAGTCGCCTAAAAACTCGAACCGTTCGTTGCTGTCAAGCCCACGATTCCCCTCGTTTGCATACGACGAGTGTGTCAGAGCCGTTTCCAACAGTTGTGGATTACGGAAAGAGTACCCCAGCTTTTGCATCATGCAGTTGGTTGATTCTTTCATTACCGTTCACTCCATATGGTCTTCAATATGGCCTACAATATCTTCGATGGTGTCCCAAGCGGCAATTTCCTCCGCTGAAACGCCGACACCGTACAACTCCCCAAACCATACCGCAATTTCCTCACGGTCGGCAGGGTACAAATTCAGTTCATCTAACGAAGTGGCAAGTTCGACCTCTTCCGCTGCACAACCGAAGCGGTCACTCAATAACTCACGTAGTTGTATCAGAACCATCCGTCTGTTTCTCCTCTTTCACGGCCTGGGCGATTTTTTCAATAACCCCTGCCTCGGCAAATTCCGCCGCAACACGAATCGCATTCTGAATCGCCAGCGCACGAGAGTTCCCATGTGCTTTGATAACCGGCTTCGCAATGCCGAGCAACGGGGCGCCACCCGTTTCGGCGGTCGACAGTTTCTTTTTGAGAGCACCGAGCTGCGGTTTTATTATAAGCGCCGCCAGCTTGGTAAAGAGATTGGTATGGAAGATGGCTTTGATATACCCCAACAACACACCGATAGTACCCTCCATACATTTGAGCAATACGTTACCGGAAAAGCCGTCGGCTACCACAACGTCTGCCACACCCTCGGGTACGTCACGGGCTTCCACATTCCCCACGAATGCCAGGTTGCTGTTTTGTAACAACGCATACGTTTCATGTTGCAGATCGCTGCCTTTATGCTCCTCTGTACCGACGTTGAGCAAGCCGACCGTCGCCGCTTCGCCCTTTTTCATCACAAGGCTCATATACAAACTGCCCATCTGAGCAAACTGGTACAGCATTTCCGGACGGCAATCCAGATTTGCTCCCGAATCTAACAACATAAACGGCGTCTTTTTGGAAGGGATAATAGCCGCCAAAGCCGGACGGGATACTCCCTTGATGCGCTTTACCAGGAAGGTCGCCCCCATCAGCAAAGCACCGGTGCTGCCGGCTGACACAAATGCATCGCCCTGCCCTTCGGCAAGCAACCGCAAACCGACCGCCATGGAACAGTCTTTATGCTCCCGCAAAATGGTTTTGGGGATATCATTCATCGAGATGACATCCTCTGTATGCACAATGGTAACACCATCCAACGACAACTGTTCCTGTTCGGCAACACGGCGGATCTCCGCCTCGTTCCCTACCAAAACGATGTCAGTGCCGTACGTTGCACGTGCAGCTACTGCACCTTTGACGGTTTCTAACGGGGCATAATCCCCTCCGAAAGCATCCACAATTACCTTCATGTTAAATACCCCTCCAACGCTTCTAATGCCCGGGCAGCGAGCGCCGCATAGCGCTCTCGCTTGTCGCGTATATGTACGTCCAACGGAGGCAATACCCCAAAATTTGCCCCCATAGGTTGAAACGCTTTCACAGACGGGTCGCTGATATGAAAAGACAGCGCCCCCGCCATGGTTTCTCTCGGCAACAAAAACGGCTCTTGGCCCCGCAAAGCGCATACCGCATTCCGCCCTGCCAAAATGCCCGAACAAGCCGACTCCATATACCCTTCCACACCTGTCAGTTGCCCGGCAAAAAACAAGGTGGGGATCTCTTTTAATTGAAAAGCTCGGTTTAATAACCTTGGTGAATCCAAAAAGGTATTGCGGTGCATCACACCATACCGTACAAATTCGGCATTTTTGAGTGCCGGAATCAGGGAAAACACCCGCTTTTGTTCCGCAAACTTTAAGTTGGTTTGAAAGCCGACGAGATTATATAGCGTCCCGTCTGCATTCTCGGTGCGAAGCTGTACCACCGCCCACGGACGGTATCCGGTATGGGGGTCACGCAACCCTACCGGCTTCATCGGACCGAATCGAATGGCATCAGTACCCCGTCCCGCCAACACTTCGATCGGCATACACCCCTCATACACGGTGGGTTTATCAAACTCGTGCAAGAGCGCCCGTTCAGCAGAAATCAACGCCGCATGGAACGCTTCATATTCCTCTTTGTTGAGAGGGCAGTTGATATAATCGCCCGCCCCGCTTTCCTCTCGGTCATAGCGGGAAGCCCGAAATGCCGAGGACATATCCACGGATTCAGCCGTCACAATGGGTGCCGCAGCGTCATAAAAACTTAAACCGGAACCACATTGCGCCGCAATCGCAGAGGCTAATGCATCCGACGTGAGGGGACCTGTTGCAACCACCGTCACGCCCTCGGTAGGTAAAGCCGTCACTTCTTCGTGTTGGATGGTAATATTCGGATGGTTGGTAATCCGTTCGGTCACCAAGGCAGAAAACCGATCACGGTCCACCGCCAACGCACCGCCGGCGGGTACGGCACATTCCCGTGCCGCCGTTACGCACACCGATCCCATACGTGCCATTTCCTCTTTGAGCAGCCCCGCAGCGCTCTCGATACGGGAAGCTTTAAGCGAATTGGAGCATACCAACTCTGCAAATAACGGGCTGTGGTGCGCCGGTGTATACTGCTTCGGTTTCATCTCAACCAGCGTTACCTGAACACCGGCATTCGCCGCCGCCCAAGCCGCTTCGCAGCCGGCAAGTCCCGCTCCTATAACGGTTATTTTATTCTTCATCGTTCTTCTTGCTGCGTCCTTCTTTTTCATAGCCGCAACCCTCGTTTAGGCACATGACCCCGCCGCCTTTTCCTTTGCGCCGGAACAGCGTTTTACCGCATTGCGGACACGTGTGTGACGTCGGTTCCTGCCAGGTCACAAAATCGCATGCGGGATATTGTTCGCAACCGAAAAATTTACGGCCTCGCTTGGTCTTTTTGGCAACGATGGTGCCGTTACATTTCGGACAATGCCCCACGGTTTTATCCAAAAGCGGTTTGGTGTTTTTGCAGTCGGGATAGCCGGGACATGCCAAAAACTTGCCAAACCGACCGGATTTGATCACCATACGACGACCGCACTTGTCACACACCTCGTCGCTTTCCTCATCCGGCACACGGATGCGTTCACCCGACAATGCCTCCTCCGCCTTTTTAAGTGTGGCGGAGAATCCTTTATAAAAGTCATCCAACGTCTGCACCCAATCGCTTTTACCGGATTCTACCGTATCTAGCTGATGCTCCATATGTGCGGTGAATTCCGTGTCCACAATTTCGGGGAATTGCTCTTTCATAAGACCGGTAATCACTTCGCCCAAGCTGGTGGGTTTGAGGGATTTCCCTTCCCGTTCAATATATTTTCTGGTTAAAATGGTACTGATGGTCGGCGCATAGGTAGACGGACGACCGATACCGTTTTCTTCCAATGTTTTGATAAGCGTCGCTTCGGTATACCGTGCCGGAGGTTGCGTAAAATGTTGACTGTTTTGCAAATCACGCAGCACCAACGTATCGCCCTCGTTAAGAGGCGGCAAGGCGCTGTTTTCCTCATCTTCTTCGTCCTTGCCCTCGACGTACAAAGCCATATATCCATCAAAACGCACCGTATATCCGGATGCTTTAAAACGATAGTCACCTGCCGCAATCTCGACCTGACAGGTATCTTGAATACCGTTTGCCATCAAGCTGGCGATAAACCGTGACCAAATAAGCGCATACAATTTAAATTGGTCGGCTGTCAAGAACGGTTTTACCTCTTCCGGTGTTAAAGACGGAACCGACGGACGAATGGCCTCATGCGCATCCTGCGCATTCTTACGGCTTTTGTAATAGCGGGGTTTTTCCGGCAAATACTGAGCACCGTACCGTGCTGTAATATAGGCATTTCCGTCACGGCGGGCATCTTCCGAAATACGCAACGAATCGGTACGCATATACGTAATCAGACCCATTGAGCCTTTGTTTCCGAGTTCCACACCCTCGTACAACTCCTGTGCCGCCTTCATGGTGCGTTTGGAGGAAAAACCGAGCTTGCGGCTTGCCTCCTGTTGCATGGTAGAGGTGGTAAAGGGAGGCGCAGGGGTCAACTTGCGTTCCCCACGTTTGACGGAATCCACCCCATAGGTTTCCGAGCGAACGGCATCCAAGACAGTCTGTGCCTGCTGTTCATTTTTGAGTACCAGTTTATTTTTTCCGTTTTTATACAGGTGTGCCGTAAACGGCTTACCCTTAGCCGTCACCGCCAGTTTGGCATCAATATTCCAATACTCCTCGCTGACAAATGCACGGATCTCTTGTTCCCGATCAACGATAATGCTTACTGCCGCCGACTGTACACGGCCTGCTGACAACCCTTTGCGGATCTTCTTCCACAAAAAAGGGCTGATACGGTATCCCACTAAACGATCCAAAATACGGCGTGCCTGTTGCGCATTTACCAAGCCCATATCCAACGACCGAGGGGCAGCCATACCCTGTGCCACACCGGTTTTGGTAATCTCGTTAAAGGTAACACGATTTTTTTCGTTCAGGTCGGTTTTCAGCATCTGCGCCAGATGCCACGAAATGGCTTCGCCTTCTCGGTCCGGGTCAGTTGCCAAGATCACGCCGTCACTGGCGGCTGCTTTGGCTTTCAACTGACGAATCAGCGCTGACTTGCCCGCAATATCGACATATCGTGGCTTAAATCCATTTTCCACGTCTACGGCAAGCAGGCTCTTAGGCAGGTCACGGACATGACCCATTGAGGCCATAACCTCATAACCGTTACCCAAATATTTTTGAATCGTTTTGGCTTTTGCGGGAGACTCCACAATAACCAAGATTGACATAGTCTTCACCTTTCCTTTATCGGGAATACCGTTTCCCCGGATAACTGCGTGCGCATCCATACAATTCCAGCTCGGTCAACGCGGCGAACAGCCGACCCGCCGACAGCCCTGTTACATGACACAATTGTTCTGCTGTCACCGGTTGTTCGGACAACGACGCATATACTCGCTTGGCATCGACGGTTGCCGTGTCGGGGCAAGGGGTTACCAAGTGCGGCTTATGATCCGCCACCCGAAGTACGGAAGACACCGGCACTTGTGGCCGTTCATAAAACGCCATCTGGGCTCGGTCGGCTTCTTCCTCATTCAAACAACCGCCGCAACGCAATTGATATTCTGCTAAAATTTCACCGGCACGAGTGACCAGTTGAGCACCCTCTTTAATGAGTGCATTCGAACCAACACTGGTCCGAGAGGTAATGTTTCCCGGAACAACAAACACATCACGGCCCTGCGTTCTTGCGTGCCGTGCGGTAATCAAAGCACCGCTACGTTCCGGAGCCTCCACCACGCAAACACCCCACGACAAACCGCTGATCAAACGATTGCGGACTCGGAAGTGATTGCTGTATGCCGGAACACCCGGCAAATATTCGGTAAGGATCGCCCCGCCATTCTCTACTACCTGCTGCCGCAGATGGCGGTTGGGGAGCGGATATTCCATATCCAAACCGCACGCTTGTACCACAACGGTGCGTCCTCCACCGTATAAAGCGCCCTGATGAGAAGCGGCATCAATGCCTTTTGCTCCGCCGCTGACCACAACGCAACCGGCTGCGGCAAGTCCGGCCGCAATACCGCCCGCAACATTCTTTCCATATTCGGAGGCTTTACGTGTGCCAACCATGCCGATCGTGGGAATGGTTTCCATACTCATATCCGGCAACAATCCCTTGCCGTACAAAACAAGCGGCGGTGAAAAAATATGCCGTAGCGGTTCGGGATATGCCGTGTCGTCCGGGGTAATGATCCAGCCCATCTTGGCACAATGTTCCGCCATGCGTTGCATCGCATCCAACGACTTGCGACATAAACCATCCAGTGCGTTGCCGGTAATCCCGGCACGTTCAAGCTCCAATCGGCTCGCCGCATGAACCGCCTGCGGAGATTCAAAAGCATCCAACAACTTCGGCACAGCCGAACTGCCTTGCCCGACCGCCTGTTGAATCCACATCCAGTAGGGTGTACGGTTGTTCATCCTATTATCCTCGTATCATTTCCCAAAATATGATGCCGGCCGCCATTGATGCATTGAGCGATTCGGCACGTCCCGCCATCGGGATGGTGATGCGGTCTGAACAGGCCTCTATTGTAGCTGCCGTCAGTCCGTTTCCTTCATTGCCGATAACACAAACAGAACCATCGGGGAATACGGTTTTTTGTACGGCAGTCGCTGCGGTATCCACCACACACGCAAAAGAATGAAAGCCCTGTTTTTCCAAAATCGGCAGCTGCTCGGCGAGTGAGCCACCGATATACAAAGGCAATCGAAAAACACCGCCCATACTGCTGCGCAGTACCTTAGGGCTATATGGGTCACAACAACCGTCCGACAACAAAATACCACGAAACCCAAAGGCTTCGGCTGTACGAATCATCGTTCCGAGATTGCCGGGGTCTTGAATATTTTCCA
Organism: Acutalibacteraceae bacterium; assembly: GCA_045601465.1. GTDB lineage: Bacteria > Bacillota > Clostridia > Oscillospirales > Acutalibacteraceae > RGIG3009. Next base: position 12,404 of record JAZRZU010000076.1, on the reverse strand, counting down.
AAGCCGCATAATACCCATGTGGTTCCGGTTTCAACTCGTCAAGCGGCAAACGGCAGATACAAAACACCCCTTGCGGCGTATCGGTATCACCCAAATATGTAGCCAACGAATCCGGAATTTCAAACGTTTCTTTGGCCGCAACTCGCACAGCATCCACAATTTCGGTATACTGTACGGCGGCACGGTTTGTCACGAGAGCGCTTTCAATCACAACTGCCGAACGGACCGCATCTGCGCAAAGACGGGCTCCCTCCACAACAAAGAGGCCGCTTTCACGACGATACTTGGCATCTTTCGTCAGCCGACGGTATGCCTTAATCACCCGATTTTCACGACTGCTGATCTCCACATCTTCACCCTCGTTTCTTTGCTTTACAAGGAAACAGCGCCCGCAGGCTATGCCGGCGGGCGCAATTACAGCTTAATTTAAGGCAGCTTTTGCTTTTTCTGCCAAACCCGCAAAAGCGGCGGCATCCGATACGGCAAGCTCAGCGAGCATCTTACGATTCAGGGTGATATTTGCCTTCTTCAAACCGTTCATGAACGTTGAGTAGTTCATGCCATTGATTTTCGCAGCTGCGGAAATACGAGTGATCCACAAACGACGGAAATCTCTTTTGCGTTGTTTACGGCCAATGTAAGCATACTGACCGGATTTCATAACGGCTTCTTTTGCCGTACGGAACAGCTTAGATTTTGCACCAAAATAACCTTTGGCGAGTTTTAAAACTTTCTTTCTTCTTTTGCGCGTCATCATTGCGCCTTTAACACGAGCCATGTTTCATATCCTCCGTTTCTGAACTCTCAATTATTTGTAAGGAATCAGGCGTTTTACCTGAGCCACATTGGTCACATCGGCGACAGCCGTTTTGCGCAAGTTTCTCTTGCGTTTGGTCGTCTTCTTGTTCAGAATGTGGGATTTGTAGGCATGTGCACGTAACACCTTACCGTTTTTGGTCAGCTTAAAACGCTTTTTAGCGCCGCTGTGAGTTTTGATCTTGGGCATAACAATATCCTCCTTAATTGTATCCTTGGTTATTTCGCAGTTTTCGGTGCTAAGAACATCAGCATATTACGGCCTTCCATTTTTGCCGGTTTTTCCACCGCACCGAGTTCGGAACAGGTTTCAGCAAACCGATTCATGGTATCCAGACCGATCTCCGGATGTCCCATTTCACGACCGCGGAAACGAATTGAAACCTTGACTTTGTTGCCATCCTGTAAAAACCGCATGGCATGTCTTGCCTTCGTATTGAAATCCGCCACGTCAATGTTGAGCGATAACCGAATTTCTTTGGTTTCAACCAGTCGCTGATTTTTCCGTGCTTCTTTTTCCTTTTTCGCTTGTTCAAAGCGATACTTGCCATAGTCCATAATGCGACATACGGGCGGTACGGCAGTCGGGGCGATTTTGACTAAATCAAAACCACGTTCGTCCGCCAAAGCTTGTGCCTCCTGTGCCGACATCACGCCAAGCTGGGCGCCATCTTCACCGATGACACGCACTTCATTGTCACGGATTTGTTCATTGATCTGCAATTCCTTCGTTGCTATGGGTAAACACCTCCACCGTATTCTGCGTGAAAAAACGCGGGCAGAAACCTGCCCGCGTAAATACTACACTTTTCCTCTTTTACAAGAGAATCGACGTATCAACCTGTCGAGAACGAAATCTGCAGGTGAGAACGGGCAAACGTTCTGCTTTGTTTTCTTACTGGGCAAGTATACCAACCTTTTGACAAAAAGTCAATACCTTAACAAAAATTTTTTATATGGAAATCTCGTGAGCGATCCGATACAGGTCAGCGTCGAACGTTTTCTTCATTTCCAAAGCTTCCTGAATATCATAATCCGCAATGCGATCGTTTTGAATTGTCACCACACGGTTTCGTTTTCCCGCCAACAACAATTCCACCGCACGGTTGCCCATACGGCTTGCCAGCATACGGTCACGTACCGTCGGGCTTCCGCCACGTTGTACATGCCCCAAAATCGTGGCACGGGTCTCAACACCGGTCTGCGCTTCGATCTGTTTGGCGAGTTCAATCACACCGCCGACGCCCTCTGCAACAATAATGATAAAATGCTTTTTACCGGTGGACGAGGTTTTCTTCATCCGTTCAATGACGTCTTTTTGGAAATCAAACGGAATCTCCGGCACCAAAATACTGGTTGCACCGACGGCGATCCCCACGTTCAGTGCCAGATCACCGGCATGCCGCCCCATAACCTCGATCACGCTGCAACGATCATGAGATTCGGTCGTATCCCGCAGTCTGTCCACCATATCCATACAGGTGTTGAGTGCCGTATCGTATCCGATGGTCTGTTCACAACACGCAATGTCGTTATCAATCGTACCGGGTAATCCAATGCACGGAATACCGGCACGTGTCAACGCCTGTGCGCCTCTGAAAGAACCGTCACCGCCGATAACCACAACACCGTCAATCTTATATTTTTTACAGGTCTCGACCGCTTTTTGAAGACCTTCCTCGGTTTTGAATTCCGGACACCGAGCCGAGAACAGCACCGTGCCACCCCGATGGATAATGTCGGATACACTCCGCAAATTCATCGGTTCCAAGTCACCATTGATCAAACCGGTATAACCACGGCGCACCGCATACACTTCGATTCCACGTCCGAGAGCCGTACGGACAACTGCACGTACAGCAGCATTCATACCGGGAGCGTCTCCGCCACTTGTTAATACGGCAATTCGTTTCACAACCATATCCTTATCCCCTTAAAATGGAATTGGAAATATTATATACATCTTATTCAATCGGTTCAAGAGGTGTGTGTCGTTTTTGACGAATTATGCAACATTTTAACATAATTTTGCAACATTCTCTTTCCCCAATACCCGTTCCAGTTCCGCAAGCAAAACCGGTTCGGGTGTCACCCATAAATCTGCCGGAACACGGATCAATTTGCCGGTATTGGCAACCCGCAGATACACCGGTGTCTTGCCCTCAAAGACCTTTAACACCTTTTGTACTCTGCACCATTTTTCGTCGGTCAACGAGGGGATTTTTAAATAAATGCCGACATTTGTCATCTTCCGTTGGGTTGAAGCGGTTGGCTGTTCCGGCACCCTCTCCGGAGCCGGTTTGATATCCGCCACCAACACCTTGGGTGCCTCATCCTCTCGTACGTTTAATCGACCTTTTACCAACACGACTTTTCCGGTACGCAACAAAGAGCGACACGTTTCCAGCGCCTTCGGGAACAGCACCAATTCCAACGAATCGTGCAAGCCTTCCAACACCACATACGCCATCTGCGCATTGGAACGGGTAGCCTTTACTTGCACCTTACCGACCATTCCGAGCAGCAACACCGCCTGTCCGTCTCGGTAAGCCGTGTCCGCCTCGTCCGCAACTGCATCCAAGATCCGATCGATGGGATCCGCTTTCACCTGACGATGTAATGCTTCGTATGGTTTCATAGGGTTGCCCGTAAGATACAGCCCGGCAACCTCTTTTTCCATTGCCAACAGCTCTTCATAAGGAAATTCCGAAACGTTCGGCAACGCCGGTTCACTGACCGTTACGGTTTCAAGGTCATCAAAAAAACCAAGCTGCCCCGATACGTTTTGCCGATTAACGTCTTCTAATTGTTGCAAAATATATGCCGACGCTTCCAGCATTTGCCGACGATTTGCGGATAATCCGTCCAAAGCACCGCACCGAATCAAACTTTCCAAAGCACGGCGATTAAACTCCCGATATGGTGACATGCGTTTGCAGAAATTATAAAAACTGGTAAATTTGCCGTTCTCTCGGCGCTCCCGCACCAGTTCTTCAATAAACCCACGTCCAATATTTTTGACGGCTAACAGCCCAAACCGAATGTGTTGCCCGTCAACGGTAAAATCTGCGACGCTTTGGTTCACCGAAGGTGGCAAAACTCGAATACGTAACCGTTCACACTCACCGATATATCGGGCAACCTTGCCATTATCCAATGCTGCCGTTAACAAGGCCGCCATATATTCACGGGGGTAATGCGCTTTCAAGTAAGCTGTCTGATAGGATACAAGCGCATACGCAGCAGCGTGTGATTTATTGAAAGCGTACGACGCAAACGACACCATTTCTTCAAACACCGCATTGGCTACCGACTCGGATATGCCTCGACGCACGCAGCCGTCCACCACCACGTGGCCTTGTTCATCCGTCAGGCCATAGATGAAAATTGCACGCTCCTTTTGCATGACGTCGTGTTTCTTTTTAGACATGGCACGACGCACCAAATCCGCACGGCCAAGGGAATAGCCTGCCAGATCCCGAAAAATCTGCATAACCTGTTCTTGGTAGACGATGCACCCATACGTCACCTCTAAAATCGGTTTCAATCGAGGATGTGCATAGGTCACTTTTATCGGATTATGGCGGTTTTCAATGTACCGAGGGATCGAATCCATCGGCCCGGGGCGGAACAAGGAAATGACGGCAATCAAATCCTCAAAATGGTCTGGTTTGAGTTGGGTCAGCACTCGCTTCATCCCCGCTGACTCAAACTGAAACACCCCGTCGCTGGCGCCCGAAGCCATCATTTTATATACAGCGGGCGCATCTAGCGGAATCGTTTTTATGGAAAAATCAGGGGTGTGCGTCCGAATCATCTGCTCCGCATCGTTGATAATTGTCAGATTGCGTAATCCCAGAAAATCCATTTTGAGTAAGCCGAGTTCTTCTAACAATGTCATGGTATACTGTGTAGCTACCATGTCGCCGTTTACGCAAAGCGGCACATATTCCGATACCGGCGCCGCTGTGATCACCACGCCCGCCGCATGGGTGGAGGCGTGCCGAGGCATCCCTTCCACCTTGCGTGCCATATCCACCAACTGTTGCACTTGCTCATCGGTATCATACAGCTCACGCAATTCTTTCGACTGGTTGAGTGCCTTATCTAACGTCATATTGAGTTCCCACGGCACCCGTTTGGCCACCGTATCGCCAACCGCATACGGTAACCCCATCGCACGTGCTACGTCCCGTACGGCAGCACGTGCTGCCAACGTTCCGAACGTCACGATCTGTGCCACGTGGTCCTCACCATATTTACGAATAACATATTCGATTACCTGCTGACGTTTTTCGTTACAAAAATCAATATCAAAGTCGGGCATACTGATCCGTTCCGGATTGAGAAACCGTTCAAACAGCAACCCGTATTTAATCGGATCAATACCGGTAATCCCAATACAATACGCACACAAGCTACCGGCTCCCGATCCTCTGCCGGGGCCGACCGGAATATCGTGGGTTTTCGCATACTGCACGAAATCATTCACAATCAAATAATAGTCAACGTATCCCATACGGCGAATGGTTTCGAGTTCATATTCCAGCCGCCCTACCACCGACTCTGCCGGTTGTTGACCATACAAACGATACAACCCTTGATAACATTGCTCACGGAAATACGCATAGCTATCCCCGCCGGGCGCTTCAAAATGCGGTAATTTCGTTTTGCCGAACTCCAATTCCACCTGACAGCGATCGGCTATTTTTTGTGTGTTATCGAACGCTTCCGGCAAAGACGGAAAGATAGCACGCATTTCCTCCTCCGATTTGATATAAAACTCATCGGTCGGAAATGCCATGGCATGAGGCTCGTCCACCGTCGTGTTGGTTTGGATGCACATCAATACTTTTTGCATCGCCGCATCGCCACGTGTTAAGTAATGGGCATCGTTGGTACACACCAACGGGATCCCCGTTTCACGAGAAAGACGAACGATCTGTCCATTGATAGCCGCCTGCTCGGTTAACCCGTGGTCCTGTAATTCCAAATAAAAATTCTCTGTGCCAAAGATTTTCCGATATTCCAAGGCAATCCGTTTGGCAGCGTCATAGTCACCGTGGCGCAACGCAGACGGAACCTCGCCCGCCAAACAAGCGGACAAGGCAATCAGACCTTCGTGATACCGTTCCAATAACTCTCGGTCGACACGTGGCTTCCCGTAAAACCCTTCGGTCCAGGCGGCGGATACCATGCGCACCAGATTGGCATACCCTGTTTCATTTTCACACAACAATACCAGATGATGGTGAGTACTGTCTGCGCCATGAACCTTATCGTGACGAGTGCGTGCCGCAACGTAGACTTCACACCCTAAGATCGGGCGGATCCCTTCCCGTTTTGCCGCTTTATAAAACTCCACCAAGCCGTACATAACGCCGTGGTCGGTAACCGCTACCGCCGTTTGCCCTAACGCCTTAACACGGGCGATCAAGCCGTTCAAACGACAAGCGCCATCCAGCAAACTATATTCACTATGAACATGTAAGTGTGCAAATGCCATGTTGAACGACCCCCTTTTTATAACGTTTCTGCAATCTCTAAAATCCGTTGCAGGCGATGATTCACACCCGACCGACTGATCGGCGGTTCTAGTGCCTCTCCCAATTCACGCAAGGAATATTCGGGGTTTTCCACCCGCAAACGACACAATTCCCGCAATTCTTCCGGCAGCGCATCCAACCCCAGCCGCTTTTCAATTTTGCGTACCGCTTCCACCTGTGGGAAAGAGGCTTTGAGCGTCTTGTCCAGATTTGCCGTTTCGCAGTTTGCGGCACGGTTAACGGTGTTGCGAATACTTTTGACGAGCTTGACGTTCATAAGCTCTAACGATGCATTCATAGCGCCCATGGCAGTCAAACAATCCTCGATCTGCTCGCTCTCTTTGAAATACACAAGATAGTTGCCCTTACGACGTGCCGTTTTTGCCGTCAGTCCGATCTCGCCCAACAAAGCGATAAAATCACGGCTTAAATTCAAATACGGCACATTAAACTCCAAATGGTAATCCACCTGTGGGTTTGTAATCGCACCGCACACCAAAAAAACACCTCGTAAAAAGGCGGTGACACACGTATCACAATCAAAATTTGCACGATTGATACGCAGGGCAATCTCCCGTTCGCCATGTCCGAATCGAGCCAATACCCGTTCGAGTTCTTGGGGAACGACCGATACGGTATATAGCCCCGCTTTCCCGGGCGGGGGTGTCTCCATCTGCGGTGTAACACCGCAGACCGAATGCAACAACTGAGCATACCGTTGTGCCACCGACCGACTTTCGGTTTGCAATGAAACAGCCGATGCTGAAAAAGCCCGTCCGAATTCGATCATGCCGTAGGCCTGCGCCAATTCACAACAGGGATCCCCTGTAACAGAAGCCAATTCTGCTTTTAATTCTGATGAAAAAGACACGGTATCCCTCCTACCGCCCGACCAACTGTACCTCACGTTCCAAGGTAACACCGTAGGTCGTTTGTACTTCTTGCTGTACCTGTCTGCACAGCTCCATAACATCCGCACAGGTGGCGCCGCCGCAATTAATCACAAATCCCGCATGTTTTTCACTGATCTGTGCGCCGCCCACCGTCCGTCCTTTCAGCCCGCACTGCTCAATCAATGCACCGGCAAACTGCCCTTCGGGACGTTTGAAAAAGCTTCCGCCGCTGGGAAATTCCAACGGTTGCTTATGTTTGCGTGCCGTCATATGTTCTTCCATGGTTTCACGAATGGCAACCGGCACCCCTTCGTTTAATCGAAAGGTTACCGCCCACACCAGTAGCGGTTGTTCAAACAACACACTGTGCCGATACCCAAACTCCATCTGCTCGGCGGACAATTCCATGGTTTCTCCATTTCTATCCAGCACCGTAACTGACTCCACAACGTCGGATAATTGTCCTCCGTAAGCACCGGCATTCATATACACAGCGCCGCCCACCGTTCCGGGAATTCCATACGCAAACTCTAAGCCGGACAAGCCGCTGGAACACGCCGCCAAACATACACGGGTCAAAGAAGCTCCCGCTTGCGCCGTGATACGAGTACCATCCACTGTCACCTCATTGGCGGTGATACGTAAAACGACACCCTCGATTCCTTTGTCACTCACCAGCAGATTGGAACCGTTTCCAACCGTTAAAAGCGGTATGTGGTTGGCATGACAAAACCGCAAAACCTGTGCTGCTTGGTCAGACTGTTCGGCACACACGAACCAATCTGCTTCACCACCGATTTTGAAGGTGGTATGTGATGCCATGGGTTCGTTTTCCGTCACCGTACACCCCGTCTGTTGCAAGCTGCGTGTAATCGTATTTTCACTCATGATAACTCCCCTAAACATGCCGCACCAATCACACCGGCATCGTTGCCGAGCTGTGCAACACACAATTTTGTTTGACGGGTGGTGTATCGACTATATCGTTCTCGTTCTACAAATTCACGCAACGGTTTCAGCAACGTTTCGCCTTCTTTGCTGATGCCGCCGCCGATACACAACACATCGGGCTGGAAAATATTCACCATATTGGTAACACCTTCCGCAACGTAGGCGATATACGTATCTACCACCGCCTTGGCAACCGCATCTCCGGCACGTAATCCGTCAAAAGCCGTTTTTCCGTTTACGTTGTCAAGCGAGCCCGCTAACGACCACAATACACTCTCGGGATGTGTCTGCATAGCGGTTTTTGTCTGACGAATCAACGCCGTAGCCGACGCATAAACCTCCCAACACCCATGCCGGCCGCAACTACACAATTCGCCTTCCCTTACAATGACGGTGTGTCCGACTTCTCCGCCATGGAAATTCGACCCGTCATACATCTTCCCGTCCAGCACAATGCCGCCTCCGACACCGGTACCAAGTGTTACACAAATACAACTGCGTGCGCCTTGTGCGCATCCGGCTTTCATTTCCCCCAGCGCCGCCGCATTGGCATCGTTTGCTATATATATGGGTTTCCCAAGCCGTTCATTCATACGCTTACAAAGCGGCAGGTTGACAAACGGGAGATTAGCGGTATACTCCACAACGCCCGTTTCGGCATTACATGCCCCCGGTACACCAACACCAATGCAGGAAACTTCATCCATTGTGACGTTCGCCTTTTCCACTGCTTCACGGCAAAGGCGGACTATATCGGCTACAATCTCATCCGCCGACCGCTGTGCCTGCGTTTTACACTTCGCAGAAGCGACGATATGATACCCATCATCCACTACGCCGGCAACAATATTGGTGCCACCCAAGTCAACCCCGATTGTAACCATTCCCATTCTCCTTTACAGCGAGAGTCCCTTTTCCTGCAAAAATGCTTCTAATTGTTCCCGTGAATTATTCACAATCAATTCCGGCGGGAACGCTACTTCTTCCAATAAAGCAATCGCCGCATCAAAATGCCCGACGTGGGTATGAAAATGTGCATCCGAATCCACCGCTATCCGCACACCGTATTTCTTACATAAGCTTGCGATTTTTTTACAATTCTCATACGAGTCTTTGCGTATACGGAAAGACCCCTCGTTAATCTCAACCACTTTCCCGTATTGCCCAAATAAGGGAATGACCCGTTCGTAATCGAAAGCAAATCGTGGAGTACCGCAATGCCCGATAATATCAATATCGGGGTCTGCTGCCACCACGGACCATGCGGCTGAAATTTCATCCACGCTGCCATCCACCATGGAGCTGTCGTGCATGGATGCAATCACAATATCCATTTTTTGGCGCATGCCCGACGACATATCAATGCGTCCGGTTGCATCCATTACATTGGCTTCCATCCCTTGTAAAACACGCACACCCTCGATAACAGGCGGTAAAACCGACAGGTTGGCAAAATGCCAATAATGCCCGCTGTCCGGCGTTTCGGTTCCGTGATCGGTACAGGCGATCGCCAACATCCCGCATGAAGCGGCGGCACGGGCATTCTCGGTAACGGTACTGTATGCGTGCGGTGAAAAAACGGTGTGTGTGTGAAAATCTGCGATTGGATGGATAGCGTTGCTCATGTTTGGTTCTCCTTTGTTAAACAGTTACATCGTCGGCGGACATGCCGAGTTTTTTCAGCAATTCCTCTGCCGCATTATACCCCATCTTTTTCTGGCGGTTATTCATGGCGGCAACCTCAATAATAATCGCCAAATTTCGGCCGGGTTTTACAGGAATGGTCAACATCGGAACCGTAATACCCAAAATATCCATAAACTGATTTTCCAGTCCCATGCGATCATATACTTTATTGTTATCCCATTGTTCCATCTGAATAACAATATCAATTTTTTCCGTCATCTTCACCGCACCCATACCGAAGATGCGACGGGCGTTCACAATACCAATACCACGCAATTCAATAAAGTGACGAATATTTTCCGGCGATGTTCCAACCAACGTTTTAGAGGAAACGCGGGAAATCTCCACCGCATCATCCGCAATCAAACGGTGTCCACGCTTAACAAGCTCAATCGCCGTCTCACTTTTACCGACACCGCTGTCACCCACCAGCAAAACGCCCTCGCCATACACCTCAACCAAAACACCGTGACGTGTCACACGAGGTGCGAGTTGAACGTTCAAAAACGAGATCAATGCCGCCATCAATGCCGACGTAATCTCTGCACTGTGTAACAACGGCACTTCATATTGTGTGCAGGCTTTGACCAGTTCCTCCGGAATTCCCAAATGCCGTGCGACCACGATCATCACCGGCTTTTGGGAAACAAACGTATCGATCTGCGTAGCCGCTTCTTCGGATGACAATCCCTCCAAAAAGGCAAGCTCACTCTTTCCCAGCACCTGAATACGGGAACTGTCAAAATATTCAAAATATCCGTTGAGTGCCAAACCGGGGCGATCGATCTCCGCACTGCAAACCGTACGAGAATCGGCATCGTTCGGCAAATACACCGTTTCAAGGGATAACTCGTGAATGACCTTTTCCAACGCAACCGTATAATTTGTCGTCATGGTGCGCCACCTTCCTTTATGTAATGATACTTATACAGAATATAGTATACCGCATTTTCTCATTTCTGGAAAGACTTTTTTAAAATTTTTCCTCACAACTTGCATCTCGTTTGAAAATATAGTACACTATCCACGAATGACGATTGAATTTTGGAGAAAGGAGTGCTGAAATGGGAACGCTTTCGGTCGGTTTATTCAACGATTCCTTCCCGCCGCTGATTGACGGTGTGGCGCAAACGGTAAAGAACTACGCAACCCACCTGCAACAAATGGATTGTAACGTGTCCGTCGTCACCCCCAGCTTGCAGGGCGCTGAGGATAACTATGCGTTTGACGTTGTGCGCTATCCCTCTTTTTCGGTTGGTGAAAAGGTTGGGTATCGTATCGGTATACCGTTTGATCCACCGACACTTGTGAAACTGCGTGCCAAAAAATTTGATTTAATGCACGTTCATTCCCCGTTTGCCTCCTCGGTGCTGGTTAACAGTATCAACCACCGCCCGCACGTTCCGATCGTCTTAACCTACCACACCCGCTTTGATCTGGATATTAAAAAACGGGTATCCTCTGCCGCTATGCGAAAAGTGGCTATGTCTTTTCTGCTGGATAACGTCAATTCCGCCGATGAAGTATGGGTGGTAACCCGTTCAAGTGAACGGTTTTTACGGGATATCGGCTATGAGGGCAGTTGCCGTGTGATGCAAAACGGCACAGATTTTGCACGAGGAAAGGCATCAGACACCGCCATTTACGCTTTGCGGGAATCGTTGGGTTTGCATGACGATCGACCGATATTTTTGTTTGTCGGCAGACTCATGTGGTACAAAAATATTCGACTGATTTTGGATGCCTTAGCCATGCTGCGAAAGCAAGGTATGGATTTTCAGATGTTTTTTGTGGGCGAGGGATATGATGCCCCCGAAATGCAGGAATATGCCGAAACAGTAGGATTAAAAAACTGCGTTACCTTCACCGGACCGATTCGTAATCGAGAACAATTACGAGCCTATTACAGCATCACCGATTTATTCTTATTCCCCTCCACCTACGATACTTGCGGCATCGTAGTAAAAGAGGCCGCCGCTTGCGACTGTCCCTCGCTGTTGGTACGGGATAGCTGCGCTGCCGAGGGCATCGTTCACCGCAAAAACGGCTATTTAACAGAGGACCATCCTTTCGTTTGTGCCGAGGTCATCCGCCATGCCGTACAGGACCGATCTGCGCTTAAACAGACCGGCATTACAGCGGGGCGCACCTTATACCTGTCGTGGAAAGAAGCGGTCGCCGGCGCTTATACACGATATACCGAGATCCTGGAAGCTTGGTAAAATAATTTGAACAACCCTCTTGACAAATACGGGATTTTGCGTTAAGATAAACCCGTTCATGGGGGCGTAGCTCAGCTGGGAGAGCGTACGGTTCGCATCCGTAAGGTCGAGAGTTCGATCCTCTTCGTCTCCACCAGAAAAAGACCTATGCTTTGATACAAAGCATAGGTCTTTTTCAACGAAATAAATCCCTTGCGGGATTTGTGAAATACGCTTCGCGTGTGAAATATTGCTTCGCAATGTGAAATGCCTGCGGGCGTGAGTGGATTTATTTCATTTCACTTGATGCG
>JAZRZU010000075.1:0-2248 GCA_045601465.1 Acutalibacteraceae bacterium | reverse complement strand
GTGTGCTTTACGAGTGCTCGAATCTGCAAGGTGTTTTAGAGATCCCAAAATCGGTGCGGAATATTGAGAAATATGCTTTGGATGGCACGAAGATCCAACGGCTAATTATTCATGGTGCGTTGGAGAACATTATGGGGATTCTCTGCGAAGAAATTCCCACGTTACGAGAAATTGTATTTGCAAATCATCCGCCGATCAATATCTCGGGTCAACCGGATCCGTTTGAATGTTTCCCGGGATTGGTTCCCGGAGAGAACCCACCCACTGTGTACTATTTGAGAGAGTATGCCCACGAGTGGGCACCAAACGGCGAGACCGAGTGGAATGGTTTCCCTTTGGTTTGCATCGACAGTATAGACGACCTGCCTCCACTGGATTGAGTGTTTCTTGATCTCGGTATCCATGCTACAATAGAACCAACGACAGCTGCAAAACATAAGGCGTATAACGAATGAACGCATCTGCTATTCAAAAAACATGCAACAGCATCATATCGCATTCGGAATGTACGTCGTCCGGCGCCTCGATCGCCTATACGTATACCGACGACCGCCTGACCTTTGTCAGTGTCAACGATACCTTACTGTTCAGTTACGATGCGGCAGGAAACGTCGTCGCCGTGGAAGTGCAGAGCGATTCGTGGTACATCGACGGGCAAACGCTCTACTACATCCGCAACGGTCGGGGCGATATCACGGGCCTGATCAACAGCAGCGGCAGTGCGGTCATTGAGTACCGCTACGATACGTGGGGCAGGGATTGTAGCCTGTTGTCGGAATATCAGGAGTATCTGGATCTCCAAGAACTCAATCCCTTCCGCTCACGCAAGATAACTCGGTAATTTTAGTTCAAGGAGTGAGATGTATGAAGAAATATAATCCGTTATCATATCTTCGATTTTCGGTGATGTTGTTGTCGTTCGTGCTTTTGTTGTCTGCGCTTGGCTGTGCGTCGAAACCGCTTACGGATCCCCAGGCGAAAGACAGAGCTTTCATTAAATCGGGATCCATTTTGACAGATGGGGAGTTGGTCTATTTATGGTTACCATTCTATTGGGATTTTACGGGTGACTATCCGTATAAGATCGGAAAAGTGAAGGGTGGCAATGTGCTCTATGCCTCGGATAAAAGCGGCACGTTTGTTCAAGAGAAAGCCGATTCGAACGCCAGAAGGCCATATTCACCGTGGCGCCTGTCCTCGGTGGATCTGCCGGAAGTACCCGTTGACAACGTGGATGCATATGTTAATGTCCACAAGCAAGGAGACTTCAAACTGTCCGAACTGGCGCAAGAGGAGTTTATGACATGGTATCTCGATCATCTCCCCGGGGAGGCAGATCGGATACGGCCGGTGAATGAGGATGCTCTTGCTACCATTTACTTCCGCATGATCTCCGATCCCGATCTGAAATATGATCTCGATTATCATGTGATACAGGGGGACGGCTGCATATATATAACGGACCGAGACTGGTACGAGATCGGCACATTTGGTTCGGAAACCGTGCTGTATCAGGAAATTGTAGCATATCTTGCCCCACAGCAATAAGTATCGTGTCGGATCGGAACGCTCCGACGACCAACAGTTGACTAAAGGTCCGCAAGAGACGGGCGAAATTCTTAATTGGCTTATGCCGCGGTAAAGCGGCAAGGAAAGGAGTACGTATGAATTTGCGACGAGTGATTTTATGGGTTTGTTGCTTGATGTTACTGTCAGCATTGGTTGGTTGTGCGTCGAAACCGCTTACGGATCCGCAGGCGCGAATCAGAGTCTTTACGCAGTCAACTAAGATGTTGACGGACGGTGAGCGAGTCTATATACGGTTGCCGAATAACTGGAGGCATCATGGCGACTATCCGTATCAGATCGGAAGAGTGAAGGGTGGAAACGCACTCTATGCCTCGGACGAAAACGGTACGTTTGTTCAGGAGGAGGCCAATCCGGGTGCTTGTGTGGAATTTGCTCCGTGGGTATTGTCCTCGGAGGAGGTGCCGAGAGTGCCTATGGACAATGTTGATGTTTATATAGGCGTATATGGAGAGGGATATGGGAGCTTTAAGCTCTCTGAGCAGGCGCAAGCGCAGTTTATGGCATGGTATCTCGAACATCTTCCGGGAGTGGCAGATGGAACTCGCCATTTAGGGGATCCTCTGGCTTGCATCTACTTCCTTATGACTTCTAATCCGGATCTGGAATATGACCTTGGATATCACTTAGTACAGCGTGATGGCGTACTATACGTGACGAG
>JAZRZU010000074.1:0-10679 GCA_045601465.1 Acutalibacteraceae bacterium | reverse complement strand
ACCCAAAATTGTTAATTTTTTAAAAAACCCCCCCCCCCGTTTTTTTGTTAACAAAACAAGCAGGTGCGTTTTCATAAAAAATTACTGCAACGTAGCCGCCATGACAGCTTTTATCGTATGCATCCGATTTTCGGCTTCTTGGAACACAATGGACTGTTCACTTTCAAACACTTCATCCGTGACCTCCATCGCCGTGAGATGGAATTTTTCACCGATCTCTTTTCCAATGGCCGTTTTGCAGTCGTGGAATGCCGGTAAGCAGTGCATAAATACCGTTGTATCTTTTCCGGTCTTGTTCATAAGCTCGGTATTGACTTGATACGGAGACAGTTCTTGGATTCTTTCTTCCCAAACCTCTTGCGGTTCTCCCATCGAAACCCATACGTCGGTACAGATAACATCGGCATTTTGAACCGCTTTATCCGGATCCTGCACAAAGTTGAGCGTTGCGCCGGTTTCTTTCGCAATTTCTTTGCACGTTTCAACCAATTCTTTGTTGGGGAAGTACTTTTCGGGGCAGCAAGCGGTAAAGTTTAAACCAAGCTTTGCGCACCCGACCATCAAAGAATTTCCCATATTGTAACGGGCATCTCCCATATACACAAAGTTAATGCCTTTGAGATAGCCAAAATGTTCTCGAATGGTCAACATATCCGCCAAAATTTGAGTGGGATGAAACTCGTTAGTCAAGCCGTTCCACACCGGAACAGCGGAATATTTTGCCAATTCTTCCACAATCTCTTGCCCGTATCCACGGTATTCAATACCATCGTAGATTGACGATAATACCCGTGCCGTATCGGCGATGGATTCCTTCTTACCAATTTGCGAACCGGTAGGATCCAGATAGGTCACTCCCATGCCGAGATCATACGCCGCCACCTCAAACGAGCAGCGAGTACGGGTGCTGGTCTTTTCAAAAATCAACGCAATATTTTTCCCTTGGCATACTTTGTGCTGGACACCCGCCTTTTTCTTCGCCTTAAAATCAGCGGCTAAGTCAATCAAATACTCAATTTCCTCCGATGAGAAATCCAATAGTTTCAGGAAATCTTTCCCCTTTAAATTCATACAAATTCTCCTTCATTACAAAAGTACGAATTGGTTTATTCGGTGCAAACGTCCTTGATCGTTTGTATGGCTTTTTTTAGCACATCAAACGGGATATTCAATGCCGGCAACAACCTCACCTTATCCTTGGCTGTCAAGCAAAGAACACCTTTATCCATACAGGCCGCCACAATATCTTTGGCGGGTTTCTCAGTCTTGATACCGATCATCAGTCCCAGCCCGCTGACCGACACCACACCGGGAGCGTTACTAAGCTCGTTAAAAACATATTCACTTTTGGTTTTCACTTCATCAAGGAACGCATCATCTAAGCGATTGATGACGCTGACAGCCCCCGCACAAGCGACCGGATTGCCACCGTAGGTAGAACCATGGTCACCAAACTCCAATACGTTTTGTACCTTCTCACCCAGCATACAAGCGCCAATGGGTAAGCCACCGCCCAAACCTTTGGCGGTTGTCACAATATCCGGCTGGATATCGTAGTGCATATACGCATACAACTTTCCGGTTCGTCCGTTGCCCGTTTGGACCTCATCAACAATCAGCAGAATATCGTGTTGTTTGCAAATATCGGCGATACGTTTGACAAACGCAGGCTCCAACGTGTTGACACCGCCTTCGCCTTGGATACATTCCACAATAACGGCAGCCACGTTATTTTGAGCCGCCATCTCCTCAAACTCATCTGTTCCGCTGTTCGCTTCTATATGACAAAAGCCCTTCGTTAACGGTTGAAAAAGCTCGTGGTAGTGCTCCTGACCGGTTGCCGCCAGCGTTGTGATGGTGCGGCCGTGGAAGCTGTTTTTTAATGTGACAATGGTGGCACAGTCACTTCCCTTTTTCATGGAAGCATATTTGCGTGCCACTTTAATGGCGCATTCATTGGCTTCGGCACCGGAATTGGCAAAGAAAACCTTGGAAAGTCCTGTACGTTTACAAAGAATCTCAGCCAGCTCGGCGCAAGGAGTCGTGTAATACAGGTTCGACGTGTGTTGGACAAGCGAAAGCTGTTTGGTAACGGCGGCGACCCATTCATCGTCTGCCATACCAAAGCTGGTAACACCGATACCCGAACCCATATCGATGTATTCCTTGCCGGAATCATCGACCACAACAGAGCCCTTACCTTTCACAATATGTACAGGAAACCGATTATAAGTTCCGGCAATATACGTTTTATCCTTTTCGATGATATTCATTTTAACCCCACCATTGTACCGGCGCCTTCATCCGTCAGAAGCTCCATCAGAATGGAATGCGGCACCCTGCCATCCATAATAATTACATTTTCCACCCCTTCACGGATTGCCTCGATACAGCAATCCACCTTGGGGATCATACCGCCCGAAATAACACCCGCGTCATAAAGTGTCTTGGCCTCATCCACCGTGATATGCGGAATCAAGGTAGACGGATCGTCTTTATCCCGAAGGATACCGGCAATATCGGTCATCATGATCAATCTTTCAGCATTGAGAGCACCCGCAATATGTGCGGCGGCCGTATCGCCGTTGATGTTAAAGAGATTCCCCTTATCATCACAACCGACGGTCGAAACAACCGGAATATATCCTTTTTCCAACAGGTCCTCTACCGGTTGCTTATTGATACCGGTAATCTTGCCCACATATCCAAGCCGTTCATCCTTAAACGTGGCTTGGATCAACCGTCCATCCATACCGGAAATGCCCATTGCTTTACCGCCATAGGTTTCAAGCAAGGCAACCAGCGATTTGTTTACCTTGCCTGCCAGTACCATTTGAACGATATCGATGGTTTCTTTATCGGTAACACGAAGACCGTCAACAAACTCTGCTTTTTTGCCCAGCTTCTCCATCAGTTGACTGATTTCAGGGCCACCTCCATGCACCAACACGACCTTAACACCAATCAACCACAAAAGGGTGATATCCTCCATCACCTGATGTTTGAGCTGGTCGTTGACCATGGCGTTACCGCCGTATTTAATGACAACGGTCTTACCGCTGTACCGTTTGATATACGGAAGCGCTTGCGTGAGCACCTCGGCTCTTTGCGCATTCGAGATGTTGTTTTCCATTTCTATTACTCCTTAAGTACGGTAATCCCCGTTGATCTTGACATAATCATAGGTGAGATCACAGCCCCAGGCGGTGGCGCAAGCCGTACCGTCACCGAGCGTCACCTTGATCTCAATTTCTTTTTCCAGGAGAATCTCTTTTGCCTTTTCTTCGGAGAAATCCACACCGGCGCCGTTTTCGCACACCACGATCTCACCCTTGGTGCTTACAAACGATACGCCGACTTTATCCACATCCACCTCGGCACCGCTGTAACCAATGGCGCAAAGAACACGTCCCCAGTTGGCATCGGCACCAAACATCGCCGCTTTCAAAAGACTGGAACACACCACACTCTTGGCGACCGTCTTGGCAGCTTCGATATCCTTGCCCCCGCTAACACGGCATTCCAGCATTTTGGTTGCGCCTTCGCCGTCCGCAACAATCATTCTGCACAGATATACCGTCACGGTATTGAGCGCCTTCATAAACTCGGCAAAATCAGCATCGTCACTTGTGATTTCCGTATTCCCCGCCATACCGTTGGCAAGTACCGTGACCATATCGTTGGTGGAGGTGTCCCCATCAACGCTTATCATATTAAAGGTATTGTTTACATCCTGCGACAACGCTTTTTGAAGCATTGCCGGCGAAATGCAAACATCAGTGGTAATAAACACCAGCATGGTCGCCATGTTCGGATGGATCATGCCACTACCCTTGGCAATACCGCCCATCTTGCACAGCTTGCCGCCCAGCATAAACTCAACGGCAATTTCCTTTTTAATGGTATCGGTGGTCATGATACCCTCGGCAGCATCCGCGCCACCATCTGGGGACAACCCCTCAACCAGGGCAGGGATACCGCTCACGATCGGTTCAATATTCAGTGGTTGTCCGATAACACCGGTCGATGCCACCACCACATCATCTGCTTGCATATGGAGTTCCTTGGCAAGGGCGGCAGACATCTGCTCTGCCACCTCAACGCCGTTTGCATTACAAGTATTCGCATTTCCGCTGTTGCAGATAACCGCCTGTGCCACACCATTGGCAAGATGGTCCTTTGTCACTTTCAGCGGTGCGCCTTTGACAAGATTGGTGGTATATACGGCCGCAGCGGTTGCAGGGGCCTCGCTGTATATGAGCGACAGATCTTTTTTGGTTTTATTCTTACGGATACCGCAGTGTACCCCGTTTGCTTTAAATCCTTTTGCAGCGCATACGCCGCCCTCAATCATTTTCACGTTTTTTATCCTCCAATGTTCAACCCGGTTGTCTGCTCAACACCAAGCAGAATGTTCATGTTTTGTATAGCAGCGCCCGATGCGCCTTTACCCAAGTTATCAAATCGGGAAACCAGCAAAATCCGTTCGTCGTTTCCGTAGACCGAGATTTGCATATCATCTCGGCCGGAAAACGCTTCGGCAGACAGGAATCCCGCTTCATCCGCCTCGTCTTGATAGCGCACAATCTTACCCTTGTAGTATTCTTTGTATACCCTTTTGATATCGCCGATATTACCGTGAATGTCACTTGCAAATAACGGAACCGTTACTTCCATGCCGGCATAATAGGACGAAACAATCGGACAAAAGGTTGGAGCATTTTCAAGATGACACAGCTTTTTCATTTCAGGCAGATGCTTATGATTCTGAGAAAGCCCGTACATACGAGGAGCAACCAGCGTAGACTTACACTGTTCATCCTCATAATCCGTAATCATCTTCTTTCCCCCTCCGGAATATCCGGTAAGAGAAAAACAGCTCAGCAACATATCACTCGGTACAATTCCTTTTTCTACAAGCGGTGCTAACAAAGAAACAAACCCGGTTGCGTGACACCCCGGATTCGCAATACGCTTAGATACTTGTATTTTTTCAAACTGGCCCGACAATTCGGGGAATCCATAGCACCATGCATCATTCGTTCTGTGCGCAGTAGAAGTGTCAATCAAAATCGTATCGTTGTTCTCAACCAACGAAACCGCTTCCACCGCCGCAGCGTCCGGCAAACACAAAAACACAATATCTGCCGAATTGATCGCTTCGGCACGTGCCACCGTTTCTTTGCGTCGTTCTTCACTGAGTGTAATAACTTCGATATCTCGTCTGAGACCCAGTCGCTCATATATACGAAGACCGGTCGTACCGGCTTTTCCGTCAATAAATACCTTCGCCATACCCTTCTCCTTCATCACCATATACACCGTATTCAAAAAAATATGCATAAATACTACCACGTTCTTGCTGTTTTGTCAACTATGAATGTATATTTTTGTGATAAATATTCACAGTTTATAAATATTTATGCATAAACACCTGCCTTTGTTGTGCGTTTTTGCTGTAAATCGTTAAAAAAGGAGATTCCTGTTAAATTTGTGTTGACTTTATCACGGTAGAGTGGTAGAATGATAAGGAGATAAACACGGGCTTTGTCTGTGTTGCGACAAATGACGATGTAAAGAGCATTTTGAATGCGAATAACGGACATCGTGCCGTTATATAGAAAGGTTGGCAGGACAGAATGATTGACCAAAATATATTAAAGTTTGAAGAAAAGATTGTATTTTACCTGAGAAGCTTGTATGCTGGATATGGGTATAAGCCGTTTAAGATGAGTAAGTTTGAGGAATACGACTTATATTCCAAAAATAAAGACTTCCTGGTTTCGGAAGGTGTTATTACCTTTAACGATACCAACGGCAAACTGTTAGCGCTCAAACCTGACGTAACGCTGTCCATTATTAAGAACAGCAAAGACGCAAAAGACGTTACCGAAAAATATTACTACAACGAAAACGTCTATCGGGTATCCGATTCCACCCATACCTATAAAGAAATCATGCAAACCGGTCTGGAATGTATCGGAGATATTACGCAAACGGAGCAATTCGAGGTAACCGAGCTTGCCATCAAAAGCTTGGATACCATTAACACTGACTCGGTTTTGCACCTCTCCCACATCGGAATCGTCAATGCCTTGCTTGACGAATACGATATTGACGAGGGAATAAAGCCCGCCGTAATTACCGCTATCACCGAAAAAAACAGCGGCGAACTCGAAAAATTGTTAAACAAAGAGCAGTATAGCGCTTTGCGTTGTTTGGTGGATAATTTTTCAAATACCGACGAAACACTGACCGCCTTGTGCAACGCTTCCAAGAGCGCGCAATCCTCCGTAGCCATTTTGGAATTGGAAAACGTATGCCGCTATCTTTCTTCCCAAGGATACGATAATAAGATTGCGATCGATTTCTCTATTCACAAAAGCGACGGATATTACAGCGGTCTTGTCTTTAAAGGATTTATTAACGGGTATTCTTCCAACATTCTATCCGGCGGTCAATACGATACGCTCATGCGCCGTATGAACCGAACGTCGGGAGCTATTGGTTTTGCGGTATATCTGGATTCTTTGGAGCGGGGCGATACCTTTACGACGGATGACGGTTTCATCAACGTCGCCCTCCCCAAAGGACGGCTGGGCGAAAAGGTCTATCAAATGTTTGAAAAAGCGGGCTTTGACTGTCCGTCTATTCACGAAGAAAACCGCAAGCTGATTTTTGAAAATGCCGAAAAAGGCATTCGCTTCTTTTGGGTAAAGCCCTCCGACGTCGCCATTTACGTAGAACGTGGTGCGGCAGATATCGGCGTAGCGGGAAAGGATATCCTGTTGGAATACTCCCCCGATGTGTTTGAACTTCTCGACCTGAACATCGGCAAATGCCGCATGGCGGTCGCCGCCAAACAAGATTTTTGCGACGACACATCCAAAACGCTGCGAGTTGCCACCAAATTCACCAATATTGCCCGTAGCTATTACGCACAAAAATGCCGTGATATCGATATCATTCACCTTAACGGTTCGATTGAGCTCGCACCGATCTTACATCTGTCCGATGTCATTGTGGACATCGTCGAAACCGGCAAAACGTTGCTGGAAAACAACTTAGCACCGTTTGAGACCATTGTCCCGATCAGCGCCCGCCTGATCTCCAACAAAGCATCCTACGGATTTAAAACACAAATGATAGAGGCCATCAAAGAAGGTCTTTCCAAAGAGGTAATATACGATGATTAAAATACTGAAATACGGCGAAGTCCCTGCTGAAAAAATTTTTGATAGAGGCGAAACGTCTTTTGACGTTGGTGATATTGTTCGTGACATTATCCACAACGTTAAAGCAAACGGCGACAGCGCTTTGCTGGACTATTGTAAAAAATTTGATAAAGCCGAACTCGATTGCTTGGAAGTCTCGTCAGAGGAGATCGAAGAAGCGTTCTCCTTGGTAGAGCCTCGCTTTATCGAGATCCTTGAAACCGCTGCCGAAAACATTCGCAACTTCCACAAGAACCAATTAAGAACCGGCTTTTCCTTACAGCAAAACGATGGCATTGTAATCGGCCAAAAGATAACACCCATCGAAAAAGTGGGTCTTTACGTCCCCGGCGGCACCGCCGCTTACCCGTCTACCGTTTTAATGGATAGCATTCCTGCCAAGATCGCCGGATGCAAAGAAATCTGTATCACCACCCCACCGTCTGCGAACGGCAAGATCAATCCCGTCATTTTAGCCGCCGCCAAAATTGCCGGTGTGGACAGAATCTTCAAAGTTGGCGGCGCACAAGCGATCGCCGCTTTGGCTTACGGTACGCAAACCGTACCCAACGTGGATAAGATCGTCGGGCCGGGCAATGCGTTTGTCGCCGAAGCAAAACGTCAAGTATTCGGCACCGTTTCCATCGATATGATTGCAGGCCCCAGCGAAATCTTAGTCATTGCCGACGGTAAATCGAATCCCCGCTTCGTTGCCGCTGACCTGTTATCCCAGGCAGAACACGACAAAATGGCAAGCGCCGTACTGGTGACCGACAGTATGGATTTGGCGTATGCCGTGCAAACGGAAATCGAAAAACAGCTCACCATGTTACCACGGCAAGAAATTGCTCGCACCTCCATTGACAACAATGGTAAAATTATTGTAGCAGAAGATATTGATGCCGTAATTTCGGTATCCAATGAGATAGCACCGGAGCATTTAGAGCTGTGCGTCGACAACCCGTTTGACTATCTGGATAAGATCACCAATGCCGGCAGCATCTTTATGGGCCGGTACTGTCCCGAAGCGTTGGGTGATTACTACGCAGGGCCGAACCACACCCTCCCCACCTCCGGTACCGCCAGATTTTCCAGTCCCTTATCGGTGGATGATTTCGTCAAAAAATCCCAATACACGTATTACACCAAAGAGGCACTGAAAAAAGTCGCCGACGACGTGGCATTCTTTGCCGAAAAAGAAGGACTGTCTGCGCATGCCAAGAGTGCAACCGTCCGATTTGAAAGTGAGATATAATGAGTAAATTTCTAAATAACCGACTTCAAAAAATCGAGGCATACACCCCCGGTGAACAACCTCAAAACAGAAAATACGTCAAGCTCAATACCAACGAATCCCCCTATCCCCCGTCAAAAGGCGTGATCGATGCCATCACGTCTGCCGAGATCGAGGATCTTCGTTTGTATTGCGATCCGGAATGTAAAAAAATAAAAACAGCGTTTGCACAACTGTACGACGTAACACCCGATAACGTCTTTTTGTCTAACGGCTCAGACGATATTCTCAACTTTGCTTTTATGGCTTACGGAACGCACGGTGTGGCGTATGCGGACATTACCTATGGTTTTTATCCCGTTTTTGCCGAGCTTCACGGTATCGAAAGTGAGATCATCCCGCTAAACGATGACTTTTCGTTGAACGTCGAAGCGTTTTGCGGTAAAAACAAGCTCATCGTCATTGCCAACCCCAATGCCCCCACCGGTATGGCAATCAGCCTTTCGGATATTGAAAAAATCGTCACAAGCAACCCCCATTCGGTGGTGCTCATTGACGAAGCGTATGTAGATTTCGGCGGTACTTCCTGCATGGAGCTTACGAAACAATATAAAAACCTTTTGTGTGTAGGAACCTTTTCCAAATCCCGTTCCCTCGCCGGTGCAAGACTCGGCTTTGCGATCGCTAACGAAGAATTGATACGAGATCTGCAAACCATTCAGTATTCCACCAACCCGTATAACATCAACCGCTTGACGCAGATTGCCGGCTGGCATGCGCTGCTTGAAAACGATTACTATATGGCAAATTGCCAAAAGATTATCCAAAACCGTAACTACACCGTCAAAGAATTAACGAAGCTCGGATTTACGGTTCTCCCTTCCAAGGCAAACTTCATCTTTGCCAAGAGTAATGCCATCAACGGCAAAGCACTGTATGAACAACTGAAAGAAAAAGGTGTGCTGATCCGCCACTTTGAAAAACCACGGATAAATGAGTATAATCGGATTACCATCGGCAGCAGAGAAGAAATGGAAACCTTTGTGTCCGAGGTAAAACAGATTTTAGGAGAATGAATATGAGAACAGCTGAAATTAAACGAACGACCAAGGAAACCGATATCTACCTGACGATGAATCTGGATGGTACGGGTGCGTCCGAAATTGATTCGGGTTGTGGCTTTTTAGACCATATGCTGACCCTGTTTGCCAAACACGCACGCATTGACCTAAGCGTTACCTGCAAAGGTGACGTGGAAGTGGACTATCATCATACGGTGGAGGACATCGGTATTGCGCTCGGTGAAGCATTTGCCAAAGCACTGGGCGATAAAAAAGGCATCGTGCGTTATGGTAATTTCCTGCTCCCCATGGACGAAACGCTGGTGATGAGCGCCGTTGATATTTCGGGCAGAAGTCACCTAAGCTATGGCGCAGAAGTCAAAGCAAAACGAGTGGGCAACTTTGATACCGAACTCGTCCAAGAATTTTTCGAAGCGTTTGTTCGCAGCGCCAAGGTCACGTTGCATATCGTCAAGGTTCACGGCAAAAACACCCATCATATTCTGGAAGCGGTCTACAAATCGGTTGCACGCTCTTTAAAAGAAGCCATTGTCATCGAAGAAGCCTATAAAGATGAAATTCCTTCGACCAAAGGAGTACTTTAATGATAGCAATTATTGACTACGGTGTCGGTAACCTCTTTTCCCTGTCCTCATCCTTCAAAACGATCGGATACGATACGGTGGTAACAGGCGACGTTGCGGTTATCAAACAGGCGGACAAGTTAATTTTGCCTGGTGTCGGCGCTTTTGAAGATGCCATAAAAAAACTCAAAGATAGCGGCCTGGATGCGGTGATCCGTGAAGAAGTGGCATCGGGGAAACCCCTCATGGGTATCTGTTTGGGAATGCAGATGCTTTTTGAGAAAAGTTACGAATATGGTGTTCACGAAGGATTAGGCCTTATCAAAGGCGAGATCATCCCCATGGAAAACACCCTTCCAAAAGAACTGAAAATCCCGCATATTGGTTGGAATTCCCTCACTTTCAAAAAAGAAAATCCGCTTTTTGAATACATAAAGGACGGCGATTTTGTCTACTTCGTACATTCTTTCTATGCCACAGGCTGTGCGGACACCACCATCGCCACCACCGATTACGGAAAAGAGATCACCGCCGCCGTAGCAAACAAAAACCTTTACGGTTGTCAGTTCCACCCCGAAAAAAGCGG
>JAZRZU010000073.1:0-16033 GCA_045601465.1 Acutalibacteraceae bacterium | reverse complement strand
TGCCAAAGCCGCGGGGGGGGCGGGAGCCCCAGCCGCTGGGGGAGCTGCTGCCGGAGCCGGAGCTCCTGCCGGAGCCGGAGCTGCTACGGGAGCAGGAGCTGCCGTCGGGGCAACTGCGGGAGCTGCGGCAGCGCCGCCGATTTCATCAACCTGTACGTCATAGGTTTTGCCGTTGACCGTAATATTAAAACGTTTCATACTTCTCAACCTTTCCTTTCACATCACCGGATTATAAGCGAATATTGGCATGTTTTTTCGGTAATTTGCTCACACGTTTACCGGACAGCATTTCGAGCAATCCCATTACACGTGCACGTGTATCCTCAGGTGTTACCACGTCGGTAACTGCACCTTGCGCAGCGGCAAGTTCCGCATTACAACAGGTCTTGCGATATTCTTCCGCAAGAGCCTTGCGATCGTTTGTCGGATCCTTCATCCCGGCCAAACGATCTTTCCACACGATGTGGATCGCTGTTTCAGGCGCAAGCGGTGCAATGGAAGCGTCCGGCCAAGCCAACACCGCATCCGATCCGGCGAATTTGCCGGCGACCGCAATATATACAGGCCCATACGCCGCACCGGTCACAACGGTGATCTTCGCCGTTGTTGCCTCCGCATACGCTTGGGTCAATTTCGAGGCACAAGTAAGGCCCTTGAAGCCGGTAGCATCCACGACCGTGATGACCGGCAACGAAAAGCTGTCGCAGAGTCTCATAAAGCGCGCTGCACGGGAAGCGGCGCAACAAGAAACAGGCGAGCCTTTCAAATTGACGATACCGCAAACAGCACCGTCAATACGGGCAAAAGCGGCAACCTCATCTTCATACAAAGAGAATACCGAATCGGCATCCGCCAACAACGCTGTCGCATCCGTACCCGATACCGCAGCGGGATTCACCGTTTCAAACAACGGTGCTACCGCCAAATTGTTGGCGGGCAGATACGATAACAGTTCACGTGCTTTGGCAATGGCATCCTCAACGGACTCCGCCGACACGTCTGCTTTGCTGTTGTCATCTCCGACGTTCAGGTAATAGTCCGCATCTTTCGCAGCGATCACGACATCTGCCGCAGAGGCGATCAATGCCGAAGAACCGACACAAGCACCCAGCACCACGGCAAGTTGCGGTACCACACCGGACAGCTCGTTAGCGGAAGCCAAGATATCAGCGATGGCATCCATCGCATCCAAGCCATCTCCCAAACGAGCACCGTCGCTGTCAAACAAACCGACAACAGGTGCCCCGTTTTGTGCTGCCAAACGATAAATTGCTTTAATTTTTGCAGCCTGTGCCTTGCTCACAGCGCCGTTGCAAACCGTACGGTCCTGCGCAAAAGCATACACAGGGGCATCGTTTACCAAGCCATAACCGCCAACCACCGAAACAGGCGCATCCCCGTCTTGCATTAAGCGATCGATTTCGACAAACGAGCCTTGATCAAAAAACTGTTCCAGGCGGCTGGCCGCCTCGGACACTTGCTTGCTCATAGCGTAACCTCCATACAAAGAGTGGATTGAAAAGCCAATCTACCCCAACATAAAAAG
This sequence comes from Acutalibacteraceae bacterium, assembly GCA_045601465.1. Taxonomy (GTDB): domain Bacteria; phylum Bacillota; class Clostridia; order Oscillospirales; family Acutalibacteraceae; genus RGIG3009. Next base: position 14,487 of record JAZRZU010000073.1, on the reverse strand, counting down.
AATATTGTTAGTATACCGCATTTTTCCAAAAATGACAAGGCTTTTTCACAATGTTTTTGAAAGGATTTTGTCTTTTTCTGTGCAAAAACCGTCAAGATCCGTGACAGCCGCTACACGGCCGCATGAAAAAATCGGGAATGAAAATGGTATAGGCTTCTCCCTCTTTATCAAAACCCAGTCGCTGCAACAATTCAAAATGCGCTGCGTTCCGACAAACAGCAGTAATCGCCAGTTCGTTGACCGCATCATTCAGAGCCGCACGCACCAACAATTCTTCCAGCGCCAGCTCACAGGAATATAACGCTACAAGCTCCATCGTGTCCCGATCAATGCGGTACAAAACATAGCCTAACTCCTGCTCGCCACGGGACATACGCATCGCACGAACAGGCGCCGTTACACCGGCACGCTCGGCAAACCGTTCAGCCTCTATTTTATCGACGGGATGTACTTCGACCATTTTTGACACTTCCTTTTCCGTTTTTAATGTACTTGGCAGCGATCTTTTCATCGATATGCGCCGCCATCAGCAGATCCCGCACCTCTTTGGGTTCCAGATGCCGCCACTTACCCAGCGGCAACATTCCGAGCTTCACCGTTCCCACGGCGATGCGTTTGAGCCGCACAATCGGCAATCCCAGCGCCTCGCACATCTTGCGGATCTGGCGATTTCTGCCCTCGTACAACACCACTTCCAGCACGGTACGTATCGGCGAATCCGCCGTTTGTTTTTCAAATGATACAACCGTTGCCTCAGCCGGCAAGGTCTTCTTACCGTCGATCATAATGCCTTGTTCAAAGCAAGCCAGTTGCTCGTCGGTCACCTCGGCACGCACCGTCACTCGATACCGTTTCGGGACGTGCGTGGTGGGGTGCATCATCGCATTGGAAAATGCCCCGTCGTTGGTAAAGAGAAGCAGTCCCTCGGACTCCTTGTCCAACCGCCCGACAGGGTACACCCGCACCCCGACGTCTTTCACCAACTCCGCCACGCACTTGCGTCCGTTTTCATCGCTCAGGGTGGTAATATACCCCCGTGGCTTGTGTAGCATAAGATAGACCGGCTCAGGTGGCGCTTGGATACGTTTTCCCCGCACCGTAATGGTATCACGGCGGTCATCCGCTTTGTCCCCCAGCTTCGCCGGGTGTCCGTTGACACGCACGTGTCCGTTCTCAATCAATTCCTCCGCTTTGCGTCGTGACGCAACGCCTCGGTCTGCCAATATTTTTTGTAACCGTGTTAAAGCCATGTTTTTACCTCATCAAAGCGGCCAGCAACCGTCCAAGATGCCGACCCCAATTTTTAAAAAATCCAAACGGCGGACGTGCCGCCACGTTTTCGGCAAGACGGATAGGCGTTTCCTGTAACAGCATATCCCCCAACCAATATCGCACCGTACCAACCTCATCGCCGACCGAAACCGGTGCCCATAAAAAAGACGGTAGCCGTACTTCACACGTAACCTGTGCCGCCTCCCCTTTTCGCAAGGTTTGCGGTTTTACACAAGGGATCTCACAGGAAACTTCCGAAAGCATACCACCCGCCACCGCAATCGGCGACACCGACGGCTGCGGCAACACAACCGACTCGGTCTGTGAAAATCCATATTCATACAACGCAATGTGGTCATTCCAATAATCGCCGCCGTTTAACGTTGCCACCACCAGCGTGACCCCGTCCCGTTGTGCGGCAGATACCAAACAACGTCCGGACTTTTTCGTGAATCCCGTTTTGAGTCCCACCGTCGGTTCATATAACGACAACAACCGATTGTGGTTTTTCAGCGTGACCCGATTACCCGAAAGCGTCACCGTCGCACGCTGCGCAGCGCAGATTGCCGCAAGATCAGGATCCCGCAAAACAGCGGCGCCCAGCACCGCCATATCCCGTGCCGTAGACCCGTGCGCCCCCTCGTCCAGACCGGACGGGGTAACAAACACGGTTTTGGTCATGCCCAATTCCTGTGCTTTGGTATTCATGCGTGCCGCAAAAGACGGCAACGAACCGCACGAAAGCAGTGCCGCCGCATTGGCGGCATCGTTGCCGGAAGATAACAGCATCCCGGTCAGCAGATCCCGCACCGTCAGCGTATCCCCGCCACGCAGCCCCATCGACGAACCTTCCACCGCTACCGCCGCAGCCGGTATCGTAACCGCCTTGTCCAGCGGTAGCTGTTCTGCGACAACCAAAGCGGTCATCAGTTTGGTCGTGCTCGCCATCGGACGTTTGGTATCCGGATCTTTGGCATACAACACCCGACCGGTTTGCGGTTCATACAACACCGCCGACAACGACGACAACGAGATCGACTCCGCCGCCGCCGAAAGCGGTGCACCAAGTGCGCAAAAGATCACCAAAATCGCTATTATTTTTTTGAGCATAACACCTCACCCCACACTAGCCTATGCGGGAGAAAGGTTATTTAATTCTCTTTCTTATCTTTCGAGAAGAAACCACCGATGCGGTCCACCACGTCGGGAATCATGTTCACCGCTTGGTTAATGGTATCCGGCATCGACACCATCGGTACCACCCGCACGTTCCCGTTCGTAATACACAAAAACGCAATGGGAACAATGGTAATACCGGCACCGCCGCCGCCACCGAACAACTCCTGTGTACCGGCTTTTGTCGGCAGATCCGAACCGCCGGACGCAAAACCGTACGATACCCGTGATACGGGGATCAGCGTCATGCCGTCCGCCAGCACCATCGGCTCGCCGATAACGGTGTTGACGTCCACCATTTCCTTAATTTTATCAATTGAAAGCCCCATGAGATTCTGTACCTTGTTTTCCATGTTGAGATACCTCCTTGTTGCGTTTGTTTTGATAGACGATCCAAAGAAAAATAATCAGCAATCGAAGCGGGATGGCATGAACGATAACCTCCGCCTCCACCCGTCCTTTGGTTCCGAGAAAATCCGGTGTCACTGTCACCGAACGCTGACGAATACGCAGTACCGTTTGTTGGATGGCGGTAATAGCAGGGTACAGCACCGCACAAACACGGCCGGTATTTTCCGCCGCCTGCGCCGCATCCTCGCCCGTCACCACCAACTGTAACCGCAGCTTGTCCACCGTCAAAGCCGCCAGCGCACGCCGTGCAGCTCCCACCGCCAAGGCGGCGGTTTTTTTAACCAGCGATACCGTAGCCGCCACACCGTCGGTTTTCAGCCGCAACGCAAGCCCCGACAACCCCTGAGGTTCGGTCTGCGTTTCGGTGGAATCCTTTTCCGCCTTGTCAGCACCGGGATACCGAAAAATCGGAATACCCAACACATACACGGTAACCCGCAGCTCTTCGTGAAACGTCACGTTTGCGTATACCGGCACAAGCAACACCACTAACAGGATACCGAAAAGCCCCAACAGGCAATACCCGATGATCTCTGCCACAGCGCTCACTCCTCGTTTTCGGACGGTTCTGCCTGTTCGATGATCTCCTCCAATGTGGTTTCCACCATACGTGCCTGTTCTTCATTTTGCGGAAGAGGCGGCAGTTCATCCAGTTTGGAAATTCCAAAACTCCGCAGGAAAACCGACGTTGTACCATACAAAAGCGGTTTGCCGGGCAACTCCAATCTTCCCCGTTCCTCAATGAGATTTTTTTGTAACAATCCTTGAATAACAGCCGAACAATCCACGCCACGCACCTGTTCAACAAAGGCTTTGGTAACCGGCTGGTTGTAGGCGACAATCGCCAACACTTCCATCGCTGCTTGGGACAGCGGAGTGTTGCGTCGGATATCCAACGCACGGCGGATCAAGTCCGCATATTGTTTGCGGGTGCAAAGCTGGTAAGCATTCTCCAACCGTACCATGGAAAGTCCCCCATCTCGGGTGTTGATCTCACTCATTAGATCACCCGCTAACCGATGAACGGTTTCGCCATCGATCTCCAACAGCTCAGCCAACCGTTCGGCTTCCAACGGTTCCCCGTGTGCAAACAGTATCGCCTCAATGGCAGCTTTATATTCCTTAAATTCCATCGTTTGGTTCTCCCTTGCCTTTGATAAGTGTTACCTTTTGGCGATCACCCTCGCCGTCCACCGCAATGCGTTTTCCTTTGATCAACTCCAACACCGCCAAAAAGGTGGCGACCAATTCGGATTTGTTGCGTGCATTGTCATACAACGAGTGATACGAAACCGTTTTGCCGACACGCAACTTGCGTAAAACAAACACGATTTTTGACGAAACAGACACGATTTTTTTGGCAACGATTGAGTGAAATGCCTGCGGAGAAGGCGGCAACTTCCGTTGACCTCGACCGGCAGCGGCAAAATACGCATCCAACAACACCGAGGCAGGATGTGTCCGTTTGTACGTATAATCGGGTTCCACCTCGGCGGGTTCACGCACAAACAACTCACCGCCAATATAATGCGGCTGCATCCGACGAGCCGCCTCCTGACACAGCTGATACTCAATGAGTTCACCTGTCAAGTTGCTGCGTGGGTCTGCCTCTTCCTCATGGCGGGGCAACAGCATGGCAGATTTGATTTGCACCAGTCGAGCCGCCATATCCAAAAATTCGGTGGCGACCTCCATGTCCATCTCCTGCATCGTGCGAATGGTGGACATATACTGTTCCAACAGCTCGTGGATCGGTATGTCGTAAATATTCAGTTTATTCTTCTTGACCAGATACAGGAGCATATCCAACGGCCCCTCAAAATCCGGCAACTTATAGGCGATCTCCATGTGTCACATCCTAAAAATAATTCGGCAAGCCGAATACTGTACATAACAAACGTCCCAAACCATTCACCAAAAAATTAAGCGGTGTATCCAACACACCGGTAAAAAGCGCCACAAACAAGCCGATGCGGATATATTGCTCATAGCGATCCATCATAAAAGCCCACCGTGCGGGAAGAATAGCGCCGAAGATACGGGAACCGTCCAGCGGCGGAATGGGTAACAAATTGAACACCGCCAGCCCCAAATTGATGGAAGCAAACGTCCATACCAACACAATTTCGGAAATAACCAACACCACGACCGAAGTGGTGACCGACAGGATAATGCGGTGTAACAGCAACGACACCGCCGCCATCAAAACGTTGGACACGGGACCCGCCAGCGCTACCAGCGCCATATCCCGTTTAGGGTTTTGGAAATTGCGGGGATTGACTGGCACCGGCCGTGCATATCCAAATCCGCACAAAAACAGCATCAGCGTTCCCAAAAGGTCGAGATGCGCAAACGGGTTGAAGGTCAATCGGCCATGCCAACGAGCCGTATCATCCCCCAGCTTATAGGCAACAAAAGCGTGCGCAAGCTCATGAACAGGGAGCATGACCAAAATCAACACGACGTAACTAAACAGAAGTAACAGCAACTGCCAGAAGCTTAAATCTCCTGCATTTCGAAGAAGTGTAAAAAGCACAAGGTATTCCTCCCCATTCTCAAAATTATTCAAGATACAGTATAGCGTATTCTTTTAAAAAATACAAGGAGAAAGCAAGAGAAATCGCATTTTGAAAAAAATTTTGTAAGTTGTGAAAAAAAGCCTTGCTTTTTCGATAAAAATCTGTTAAGATACTGCTGTTGCTTTATCAAAAGGAGGTGCAGAACATGGCAAAATGTGATTTCTGCGGCAAAAGTGTTACTTTCGGTATTCAGGTATCCCACTCGCATCGTCGCTCGAACCGCACTTGGAAACCGAACATCAAACGCGTGAAGGCTGTGGTAAACGGCTCGCCTAAAAAGGTCTACGCCTGCACCCGTTGCCTGCGTTCAGGTAAGGTTACACGTGCTGTATAACGGAAAGCGTATAACGAACTCGAACAAAAAACTCCTGCTGAAAATTCAGCGGGAGATTTTTTTACAATCTTGTAATTCGTTGGCTTTACGTATATACTATAAGCAATACAGCAATAAAAAGGAGCAAATGGCATGAATGTTTGGCATGATATCTCACCAAAAATGATTGAGCCGGAAAACTTTACCGCTGTTATCGAAATTCCCAAAGGCGGCAAAAACAAATATGAACTGGATAAAGAAACGGGGCTGTTACGGTTAGACCGTGTCTTATACACAGCGACCCAATACCCCGCTAACTACGGGTTCATCCCCCGCACCTATGCCGATGACGGCGACCCGTTGGATGTTCTGGTGCTGTGTCAAGAGTCCATCGTGCCGCTAACGTTGGTGCAATGCTATCCTATTGGTGTGATGAAGATGGTGGACGGCGAGGATACCGACGAAAAAATTATCGCCATTCCGTTCCGTGACCCCTCCCTTTCCTGCTATCACGATATTAAGGAACTGCCCCACCACACCTTTGAAGAGATCCAGCATTTCTTCACAGTATATAAAACGCTGGAAGGAAAAAACACAGCGGTCAAGGAAGTATCCGGAAAAGAAGAGGCCGTGAACATCATTGTCCACTGCATCGAGGAATACCAACATCGTTTTGGCGATAAGCAATAACGGAGGTGTCACTATGTTAACACAAAAATACGGAAAAGAAAATTTAACCATGCTCACCGACTTTTACGAATTAACCATGGCAAACGGGTTTTTCGAAAACGGCCACGGTGAACAAATCACCTACTTTGATATGTTCTTTCGTCAGGTTCCCGACGGCGGTGGCTTCGCCATCATGGCAGGCTTGGAGCAGGTCATTCAATATTTGAAAAACCTTTCCTTTTCGGAAGATGACATCACCTATCTGCGCAGCAAAAATTTATTTAGCGAGCCGTTTTTAGACTACCTGCGCAACTTCCGTTTCTGTTGTGATGTGTGGGCCATCCCCGAAGGTACCCCCATCTTCCCGTACGAGCCGCTGATCACGGTACGTGGCCCCGCCATGCAGGCACAATTTGTGGAAACCATGATCCTGTTGGCGGTCAACCATCAATCGCTGATTGCTACCAAAACCAACCGCATCGTCCGTGCCGCTGCCGGCAGAGCCGTCATGGAATTCGGTTCTCGCCGTGCACAGGGCTTTAACGGTGCCGTATACGGCGCACGGGCTGCGTATATCGGCGGATGCATCGGTACCGCTTGCGCCATCGCCGACCGTGAATTCGGTATTCCGGCGCTTGGCACCATGGCGCACAGCTGGGTACAATTATTTGACAGCGAGTACGAAGCCTTTAAAGCATATGCCGAGGTCTATCCGCAGTCCTGCACCCTGTTGGTGGATACGTATAATGTGCTAAAATCCGGTATCCCCAATGCCATTCGGGTGTTTAACGAAGTGTTGGTGCCGCAAGGCTATCGTCCGAAAGGTATCCGCATCGATTCCGGCGATATTACCTACTTATCCAAAAAAGCACGCAAAATGTTGGACGATGCCGGGTTCCCGGATTGCCAGATCTGCGCATCCAACTCGTTGGATGAATATATTATTCGTGATATGATCTCCCAAGGCGCCTGTATCGATAGCTTAGGCGTTGGCGAGCGACTCATCACCGCTTCCAGCGACCCGGTGTTCGGCGGTGTATACAAGTTGGCAGCTGTTGAAAAGAACGGTGTCATCGAATCCCGCATTAAAGTCAGTGAAAACGTCGCCAAGATTACCAACCCCGGCTTCAAAAAGGTGTGGCGGTTGTATGACCGTACCTCCGGTAAAGCCATTGCCGACGTGGTGACGTTACACGACGAGGTAATCAACGACCAAGAGCCATACGAAATCTTCGACCCCGAACATGTGTGGAAACGGAAAACCATTGAAAACTTTATTGCCAAACCGTTACAAGAACGCATTTTCCGTAACGGCGAATGTGTCTACACCTCCCCATCGGTTCAGGATATTCGTGCGTATTGTCAACAACAGGTGGATACCATCTGGGAGGAAGTACAGCGTTTTGAAAACCCGCATCGGTATTACGTAGACCTGTCACAAGCCTTGTGGGATGAAAAACACGATCTGCTATCGAAGCACGGTCACTAACAAAAAGCGGATGTTACACGACATCCGCTTTGTTTTTCGGATTTTCCTTGACAAGATACAAAGGATGTGGTATAGTAATTCCCGTTACATCCGCTGGTGTAGCTCAGCTGGTAGAGCAGCTGATTTGTAATCAGCAGGTCGGGGGTTCGAATCCGTCCACCAGCTCCAGAAAAGAAACAACCTTTGTCTAGGTAGGCAAAGGTTGTTTCTTTTCAACTAAGTATACCTGCGGGCGTGAGTAAATTTCTTTCATATTGTGTCGCAATGTTTTTTACGAATTATTTGCTTTCAGCCATGCACGAATACAGGATATAGCATTGAAAATCCTAACACACTATGCTATAATGCAACTGAAAGTACGCATAAACATTCGATTTGCTTTCAAAGAAAGTACAGGGCGTGTTAATAATTCGGTTGTAACACCGGATGACATGCGGTAAAATAACGATATAATTTGAAAAAAGGTGTGAAACTTTGATGTTCTTTTACGAAGGTCAACGCTGTCCGGTTTGCGGACAATATTTCGGGGAACAAGACGATATCATCACCTGCCCCGATTGCGGCGCTCCGCACCATCGGGACTGTTGGCGAAAAGAAGGACATTGTCATTTTGTCGAGCTGCACGGCACCGACCGTTCTTGGGATCAAGTCCCCGACAAACAACCGCAAATCACCAAACGGTGTGAGCGCTGCGGATATGATAATCCCGAGTTTTCGGAGTTTTGCGCCAAGTGCGGATATGAATTCGAGTCGCAGGATTGGGACAATCCGCCCCCGGCACCGGGCCGTCCCCCTGTCGGACAGTATACCCCGCCGCATACCGGCACGCACTCCCCGTTCGGTCAGCCGCCGCTACAAGACCCGTACGGCGGTATTCCCCGTACCGAAACGATTGACGGAGTACCGGTGGACACGATCGCCCAGTTAATCGGTCCGAATTCCGCCTACTACCTCCCCCGTTTCCATCGCATGGCAAACGGCGGGCCCAAAGCTTCTTGGAACTGGTCAGCCTTTTTATTCTCTTACAACTGGCTGCTCTATCGTAAAAACTTTTTGACAGGCGGCATTTCCTTTGCACTACTGACCCTGTTTAGTTTTTTGGGCGAATCCATTATGACGCAGTTTGAAAGCAAAATCACCGGTAACACCATGGACGCTGTTTGGCAGATGGCACAAGCCATCGTGGCATCCGAACAAGGCCGTCTGCTTTGGTCAATTTTGGCGCTGTCGTCGTTTTTGCTGATAACCATACGGGTGCTGATCGGTGTGTTCGGTAATTACCTGTATATGCGCACCATCCTGCACAAAGCCAAAAAGTTTAGCGATCAACCCCCCTCCCCTTACGACGAAAGCTTCCGAAAATCGGGCGGTGTTTCGTTCGGCTTAGCGGTTGCCCCCGACCTGATACTCGTCGTGATCACCTACGTGGTATTGTTCCTCTTATCTATGTAATAAGGAGTGTTAAAAATGGCTACTCGTATTCGCAAAGCCGTTATCCCCGCAGCGGGACTCGGCACCCGTGTCTTACCGGCATCCAAGGCAATACCCAAGGAAATGTTACCCATTGTGGACAAGCCCGCTATCCAGTACATTGTCGAAGAAGCGGTTGCCTCCGGCATCACCGACATTCTGATCATTACCAATCGTGGAAAAGGGATCATCGAAGACCACTTTGACCACAGCATTGAACTGGAACAGCGCTTAGCGGCAAGCGGTCGAACCGAAACGTTAGACCAACTCAACCGCATCACCAATTTGGCGAATATCACCTTTATTCGTCAAAAAGAAACCAAGGGGCTCGGTCATGCGATCGGTTGCGCCCGTTCTTTTGTGGGTAATGAACCGTTCGCCGTTTTATATGGTGATGACGTCATCATCGGAGAGGACCCGGCTTGCGGACAGCTGTGCCGTGCATACGAAGAATACGGAAAAGGTGTCGTCGGTATCAAAGAGGTCACGGCGGAGCAGATCCAAAAATATTCCAGCTTAGCTGTGTCGTTACTCCACGACAATCTTTATACCGTTACGGATATGATTGAAAAACCCAAACCGCATGAGATTTTATCCCTGTTTTCCATTTTGGGACGGTGCGTATTACCGCCCGAGATCTTTGATATTCTGGACAACACCCCTCCAGGAGCCGGCGGCGAGATCCAACTCACCGACGCTATGATGAAACTGGCACGCACCACCGGCATGACCGGTGTGGATTTCACCGGTATCCGCTATGACATGGGCAACAAGCTCGGTATTCTGCAAGCTACTTGCGAGGTTGCGCTGAAACACCCCGAAGTCGGAAAAGACTTTGCCACCTACCTCAAAGACCTGGTCAAAACTTTATAACACGTTCTGAATCCTGCACGGTATTCGTGCAGGATTCATATTTTTACGGCATTGGGCATACTATCGATAATACGAAGGGAGACGATAGTATGACTCGACCCAAAATTGATTGGAAAGCCTTGTTATTTTTTCTGTTGTACACCTACTTATTTGCCGGTATCGGTGTCTTGCTCGGCGGAGGATTTAACATAGATACGCTGGTTCAACCGCCGCTGGCACCACCCGCTTGGTTGTTCCCGGTGGTGTGGAGTATTCTGTATACCCTCATGGCGGTTGCCGCCTACCTAGTGTTCGCCAGCAACGATTTAGACCGAGGCCCGGCGCTGCGCCTGTATTTGTTACAGGTCATTGTCAATGCCTTGTGGTCGTTGTTTTTCTTCCGCTTGGAATGGCGCTTGTTCGCCTTTTTCTGGCTACTGCTGCTCATCGCACTGGTGCTGTTGACCATGGTGGGTTTCCGTGCTGTTAGCCGCACGGCTTTCCGCCTCATGATCCCGTATCTGCTGTGGTTGTTGTTTGCGGGATACCTGAATTTGGGCTATTATCTGCTCAATCGATAAAAAAACGGGTCGCTGTCGGCGACCCGTTTTTTTGTGATTACGTGTTTTTAATAATAACCGAGCGTACACACTCTGCGGCATGCTCGCAAGCATCGGAGCACGCTTCAAAGCACTGATAAATTTTGCGCCACGAAACCGTTTCCAGCACATCGGTCGACTGGGTAGTCAACTCCCGCATGGATTGCAAGAATAGCTTGTCACATTCTTCTTCCACGCTGTTGAGTTCAATGATCAGTTGAAGGATCTTCTTAGAACGCTTAAAGTTTTCGAATTCTTGTACGACCTCACCCAACAAGGTGCAGGATTTCACCAACAAAGCGGCAAACGAAACCGCACCCGGCAACACCGTTTTGATATCATACATATAAAACTGCTGTAAGATTTCCTCGATAATATCGGTTACGTCGTCCAACTTTTGGCTGACCAAGTCCAGGTCCTCACGGTCAACCGGTGTTACGAACGCCTTGGCAAGCGCATCGGACATTTGATGTTTCACACCGTCTGCACTATGCTCAAACTCATGCATCTTGTGCAATCTTTCTTCCATTTTTTCACGGTCATACTGTTCCAAACACTCCACCAAATAAGCGGCAGCTTGTCCGGAATAGACGGTGCTCTGTACTAAATTTTCAAAATAAAACTTATCGCCTTTTGCCATGATACAACATCCTTTCTTACATGAAAATTGCCATAAACAATCGTGTCATCAAGAAACCAACCAGTCCGCAACCGGGGAAGGTAAGTACCCAGGTCAGGACCATTTCTTTGACAACGCCGAAATTGATAGCGGAGACTCGTTTAACAGCACCAACACCCATGATGGAAGTGGTCTTCGCATGGGTCGTGGAGACCGGCAAACTAAATACCGAGCAGAACAACAACGAGAATGCGGCAGCAATATCCGCCGAAAATCCCTGATATTTTTCCAATCTCACCATGTCCATACCGACGGATTTGATAATCTTTTTACCACCCATCGCCGTACCGGCCGCCATCACCACCGAGCATACCACCATTAACCATAACGGAATGTGGATATCGGACGGTAACGCTTGCCCCTTGGACATATACACGCACAACAAGATAACACCCATAAATTTTTGACCATCCTGTGCGCCATGCATGAACGCCATGGAGGCGGCGCCCATGATCTGTGCGCCCTTAAAAAACGGTTCAGTTTTGGGACGATTTGCCTTGCGGAAAGCCGCCGTAACACCCTTACACGTCAGCCAACCCAACCCAAAGCCGAGAGCGACCGAAATGAAGATACCGTAAACGACCTTGACCCATTCGCCGCCGTTCACACCGTCAAAACTGCCGTGCAACGCAATGGCACTACCGGTCAAGCCGGCAATCAACGCATGGCTTTCGCTGGTCGGGATACCAAAGACCCATGCGAGCGTTGCCCATAACACAATGGCGAATAAGGCAGCGCTTAACGCAATGATCGCTTGATCCGGATCAGTACCGAAATCCACCATTTTGGTAATGGTTTCCGCTACGGTGGCGTTAAGCAGCGTCATCACAAACACGCCCAGGAAATTAAAAACCGCCGCCATTAAAATCGCCGCTTTGGGCGGCATGCACCGTGTAACCACACACGTGGCAATGGCATTCGGCGCATCGGTCCAACCATTGACCAAAATAACACCGAGTGTCAATACAACCGCAATAAACAACAGCGGATTGGCGACCATTTGATTCCAGAACCCTAAAATCGAATCCATAAACATCTCCCATTTATTCTGCGAAAATTAAAATGACTTTTTCACAGAGATAGTATAACACTTGACAAATGATAAGTAAATAGTTTCATTTAATAAAAATTTACAGTTTTTTGACACCGCCCGTATCATGCCAACCGGATATTTGCATGCGACCGACCGCACTTTCGTCGTGCTGTTTTGTAAAACACATTGAGAAATACAAAATTTCGTGGTATACTCCCTTTGTGAAACTCAAACATGACGGAGATTAACCAAAATGGAAAGTACAATCCGCAAATTAACCGCACAGGATAAACCCGCCGTACTGAAAATGATGCAAGTGTTTTATGCCTCACCCGCTGTATTCAGTAACGGCTCAGACGAGATCTTTTTAAACGATATCCAAGCATGTCTCGATAACAGCCCGTATTTGGAAGGTTATATCTTCGAAAACTCACAGGGTATACAAGGTTATGCGATGGTAGCCAAAAGCTTTTCCACCGAATTCGGAAAACCGTGTATTTGGATCGAAGATCTGTATATCAAAGAGGAATACCGAGGCAGTGGCATCGGGAAAGCGTTTATGGAGTTTATCATCCAAACGTACCCCGACTGCATCTTCCGTTTAGAAGTGGAAGAAGAAAACGAAAGAGCCGTCAAACTGTATGAAAAATGCGGTTTCACCGCCCTGCCGTACAGGGAAATGAAAAAATAAAATGGCACTGAGTTTGCCAAGCCAACTTGCATAATTAAAAACGGTATAGTATAATGAGCATGATGATTAAATGGGAGAGCAAGACGGTGCGAACGTTTTTCGCTCGATTGGTATCTCCCCCATTTCGGATCGTTCCGCTGCGGTTGCAGACGTTAAATGATGAGTGTTGGAGGGGAAATTATGAAAAAAGTATGGGCGTGTTTGTTGGCGGTCGTGTTGTTGCTGACATTGTTGTCAGCGTGCGGTAACGACGTGACCAAACCGGATGCCGCACCGCAAGTGACAACAACGACCACCGTGACCCAAGCGACGTTTGAAAAACCCACAGGATACGTTTCGGTGGTGCTGGTGACCATCAACCCGCAGTTTAAACTGTATCTGGATGCCGCCGGTACCGTGTTGGCGGTGGAGCCCGTGAATGCCGATGCTAAGCAGGTGGCAGAAAAAATGACCGTAAAAACGGGGGCGATCGCCACAGTAGTGGATAGCCTGATCACGGTGGCAAACAACGACGGCTTCGTAAAAAAAGACGTAACGGTGAACATTGAAGTGGCCGAGATTCGCAGTGAAACGGTGAACACCGCCACGGTGTTGGAAACCTTGAAAAACACGGTGGATTCGGAAATGCAAGAACTGGATGTGCAGGCAAACATCAAGACATCGGTAGCCGAGAATGCGTTGGTGACCACCACGGCGTCCAAAACCGTTACCACCAAAGCACCTACCACGAAAACCGAAAAGACAACGGTGAAAACCACGGTGGCTACCACAACGAAAGCCACGACTACGGTGCCGAACTATACGGCGGTAACGCTGAAAAACGGGTACTGGGAAGCGATGTATCTGGAAAAGGGAACCCTGCAAATCGTGTCGCTGACTTTGGTAGAAGAATTGTCGGCGGGGGTGGGACTGGGTGATCCGCTGAGCAGTTTACCCGAAGAAGTGCGCGAAGATATGAAACCCGATTGCAACGTGTTCCAAGGCAACTATTATTACGTTGGCCGTGGCGACGGCGACGATTTGAAATCGGTTGCCGAAAACGGCAATACCGTGACAGTAAAAGACTTGAACGGCAATACGTTGACGCTAACACGCATCAGCGAGACGAAATTGCAAGTGGCGGCGGCTGTGCCCGTGTTTGCGGTATTTGAATCGGTACCGAAGGGACTTGTATTCACGTATCACACGCCCGAAGCATAAAAACAACGCCCCGTGCTGTGCACGGCGCGTTACAACAAACGAAAAGGATGTGTA
>JAZRZU010000072.1:0-2418 GCA_045601465.1 Acutalibacteraceae bacterium | reverse complement strand
GGTTGGTTAGCGATTGCGCTGGTTATCTTTACTGTATGGAAACCCGATTGGGGTATTTTGGGTTCCATTGTGTTTGGTGCTTTGTATATTGCCAGCAGTTACATTCCCAAACTGGAATTTTTACAGGTAACGTTGGCGTATAAAGAATTGTTTAAGATGTTACCGTTTGTTGTAACGATCGTGGTGTTAATTATTACCAGTATTCGTGGTAAAAAGGAAAGTCACCCGCCGCAAGGGCTGGGGTTGGCATATTTCCGTGAAGAACGCTAATCCAAAAGCCGATGTGAACGAACCTTCACATCGGCTTTTCCCTTGACATGGTTTTGCTGTGTAAGGTATACTAAATAAAAGGGGTGACTTCCATGAACAAACGAATGGTAAGTTTTTTGTGTATCATCTTGTCATTTACTTTACTTGCCGGTTGTGCAGCACCGGTTGTGAACGAGACCAATTCAACAACTGAGCAACCCAGCTCGACACATTCAGGTAGTGCGTCCGTTACGACAAACTCGTCCGATTCGGGTGTTACCACGACGACTGCACCTATTCTATCTCAGTCCCATACTACAACAACATCGGTTTCGACGACTACGACCCGGAATACCAATGCCACCAAACCGTCACCGTCGGTTAGCCAATTAACACCGTTGCCTGTCGCTTCCTATTACGGATTATCACAACTGGGCAAACTGCCGAACGGTACCAATATGCAAACGGTATATGCACAACTTGTAACGGCTGTGGAGCAAAGTCAGTCTACCACACAGGTAGAAGTATCGATTAGCAAAGAGGAATTGCTCAAAGTCTTTTATTATTATCGTGCCGATTATCCCCAGCATTTTTGGTGTGGTAACTCTATTCGGTATACGACGATTGGCGATAAAGTAGTGGATTTTTCTCTTACTTATACCATGTCGGGCGATACGTTGCGTACGGCAAAAACCAAATTTGACAGAGCCGTAACAGCACTTTTACAAAAGGCCGCATACGGACGAAACGAATATGAACGGGAATTGCTCATTCACGATGAAATCGTGAAAAATACCACCTATACGATCACCGATAATGCTCACAATGCCTACGGTGCTTTGGTGGAGAAAAAAGCTGTTTGTGAAGGGTATTCACGGGCGTTTCAATATGTTCTTTATCAAGCGGGTATCCAATGCTTATTTGTGGTTGGAACAAGTGTGAATCCGTCAACAGGAAAAGCGGAAAGCCATGGCTGGAATATCGCTAAAATTGATGGGCACTATTATCACGTGGATACCACATGGGACGACACGGATAATGCCGATGTCCCGATTATGTATCCCTATTTGAACGTCACAACCGGACAGATTTCAGAGGATCATAATATTAGTAAAGATGAGAATTACCCTCTGCCGAATTGTACGGCGACCGCTGCAAACTACCATGTTAAAAACGGCACACGCTTGACTGCTTATTCGGTTCAAACAGTGGCGGATGCTTTAAAAAAATCTCCAAACGGCGCTCATTTTTATGCGGTAAACGGCAGTAACCACTTTACCGCATGGGTGGCGGATAATCATCGAGCTATTGCAACGGCTATGGGAATTGTTTCCGGCTCTCGCCGTTCTACATTCAGTCTTGGAAAAGAAGTCGTACTCAAAATTGTACCTCAATAATGTTACATGCCCGGCGGAAAGGTTTCATGACACCTTTCCGCCTTTTGTTTTAAAAATGTTGAAATTTTTGTCGCTGTGTGGTAGAATAATAAAGTAAGGGGGAATCAAACTTGTCAAAAAAGGTGATAGTAACCGCAGACAGTACCTGCGATTTGAGTGAGGAATTAAAAGAACTTTTTTCGGTTGTTACTCACCCGTTACACATTGTGCTGGGAGAGAACACTTACGATGATGGCGTTGACCTACAACCCGACGATATTTACCGCGTATATGAAGAACAAAAAATACTGCCGAAAACTTCTGCTGTGAACACGGCAGAATTTATCGATTTCTTTAAACCGTACCTGCAAGAAGGCTACGAGATCGTTCACATCAATTTAGGTTCCGGTTTATCGGTCACGCATACGAATTGCCGTATGGCGGCTGCCGAACTAGACGGTGTGTATGTTGTGGATAGTTGTAATCTGTCCACCGGTAGCGGCTTGCTTGTTTTGGAAGCGGCTAATCGTATTGCTGCGGGCATGTGCGCCGCAGACGTGGCACGTGAGGTGCAAGCATTAACATCAAAGGTTTCTGCCAGCTTTGTACTGGATACCCTGGAGTTTTTGCATAAAGGCGGCCGTTGCTCTGCTTTGGCGATGATGGGGGCAAACTTGTTACAGCTGAAACCGTGTATTGAGGTGGATAACACCAGCGGAAAAATGGGCGTCGGTAAAAAATATCGCGGAACGTTGGAAAAATGCTTGCAACAGTATGTAAAAGACCAACTGGA
>JAZRZU010000071.1:0-52311 GCA_045601465.1 Acutalibacteraceae bacterium | reverse complement strand
CATGGCTACGATCCGACTTCTTTTGTGCTATCATACGCTCACGAAAGCGAGGGCATTTTATGTACAAAATTCTTTTTATCTGCCACGGCAAGATTTGACCCAGCAGCGGCATACCAAGCTATGCTTTTGCTTACCACCCTTTGCAACGGGTTTATGCCATTTGTACTACTAGCATACTACTTTTGAAAATAACCACATTTCGCTCCAACATGACGAAAATAACAGCCGCTGACCATATAGTCAGCGGCTGTTCTATATCCATTCAATTTCTTAACTTGCGAACTCTCAAAAAACCGATTACAAACAAAACAGCACTGATAAACAGCATTGCTGTTATAACAATCAAGTGGACATTTCCTGTAACGCACTGCGCCCAGTTGTGAAAATCCACTTCATAATGTTTTTCATTCAGTCCGAACAGCGCATTTGTGATATGCCCCATACAGTAATACTCGCAAGACGCTACAACCGTGCAAATGCCTGCCTTAAAGAACCCGTCAAAAGAAAACATACAAATCACGGTGCACAAAATCACGGGAATGTACGCATAAATCGTTATGAGAATTGCCGACCCAAGCATAAAGGGCTGCCAACTATAAATACACAAAAGAAGCAGTATTGTCAGCGCCAAAACTGCCGTAAAAGCTATAACAAATTTAAAGCGGGACAGCTTTGTTCTGGATAGCAAAATTGTTCCGAAAACCAATATGTACCCCATCAGCGTGCCGATGCAGGCCACGGGAAACCAATATAGCCCGTCTGTATACACCGCACAGGTATATAAGAGCAAACAAATTGAAGAGAAACTTGTTACAGTAAAAACAAGCAGTTTCTTCGACTTAAAAAACGATGTAAAGGTCGGGATAAATGAGTAAGCACAAAGAAGCGCAGTTAACACGATGAAGAACCAAGACAAAGTGTGGTTGACTGCAAGATTACAAATAAAGCAAGTCAGCAGCGCAACGGCATAGGAGATAGTAGGAATCCAAAACCACGTGCCGCGAATCACACGGAATTTCTGTGCTTCGTGCTTCATCCTTCGTGTATCTGTGTCTGTTGATGCGGTAATCAATTCGTGTTCGCTTATGTCAAGGACACGGCAAATATCGGAAATCAACGTAATGTCGGGATATGACACACCTCGCTCCCATTTGCTCACCGCACCCTCGGTTACAAATAGCATTTCTGCCAAATCTTTTTGTGAGTAATTTTTCTCAGTTCGTTTGGCTTTTATGAACGAGCCGAATGTTTTTTTATCAGTCATGTCGGCGCACCTCCGTCTATCATTCTATGGCAAGCAAAGTTTGCCGTCAATGGACTGTCAAGCCACCCCGTATTTTGATATGGTGGCGTCAAATTCAAGTTTATCTGTCTGTTTGTATTATAGCATAATTGAAGTATACAAACAATGAATTTTGAAAAAAGTTCGAAATAACCCCCGTCTGCTATTGACAAAACGAAAAAAATCTCGTATACTTTGGACACTTTTGTATGAAATCTTCAAACGGAGAACGACTTACCCTCAATAGATTAAAGATATACGCATAAGACTTTCTACAACTGAATATCTTTTCACAGGGGGCTAATTTATGGCTTTTAAAGCGGTCATACATTACCCGAACAGCGAAGAAGATAGGTCAAAGTTGATAGAAGACATGGCTATTTACAGGATAATGATTATGCGCGAATACCTCTCTAAACTCGAAACCAGTTCGGGTAACAAAATCAAGATTGTTGATGAATTACTTAAGGAAAAACAATGAAAATCGGTGGTGCTTTGTTGCACCACCGATTTTTCTTATGGGATAAAGTGAATCTCTTTGAGTTTATGATACCTATCTTTCGGCAACATACAGACTCCGTGCTCCCACTTTTCCACCTGTCGCCTTGTAACTCCGACCTGCTCACCGAGGTCGCATTGTCGCAAATGCAACTCCTTTCGTCGTTGCTTAATGAATACAGAGTAGGGATAGTCAATGAACTGCAGGTATTCGTCCATTAACAAATGCCTGTCCACATTGAGCGCCTCCGCTATGCGAATAATCACATCATAAGGGCAATCAAGTTGGTCGTTCTCATATCGTATCATTGTTACCCTGTCAATGCCAATAAGGTTTGCAAGGTCGTTGCCAAACAAGTTCCTTTTCTTGCGGTAAAAAGCAATCTTCTCACCGACAGTGGCATCGTCGCTGATAGTTCGCAATGGGTAAACAAAGTGGAGCATTGGTTTTCCGTTCTTATCAAAGACCACAAAAGATGTGTCATTGAGGTCTCCATAGCAAATGAAATTCTGATGTATTTTCGAGCTAATCGCAAAACAGCGCAGGATATTTCAATTATGGAGCCGATTGAAACGGACAAAGAGGGCAATTCCTTAACGTTGATGGATGTGATTGCGGCGGAGGATACTATTTTAGAGGATCTGGATTTAAAAATAAACGCTACCAAGTTATATCGCTATATGAACGAGACGTTAAGCGACCGAGAAAAGGAGATCATAGGATGGCGATATGGATTGGTGGGGGAACCGATGACACAGCGTGAAGTAGCGAAAAAACTGGACATTTCCCGTTCTTATGTATCCCGCATTGAAAAAAAGGCGCTGGAAAAACTGCGGAAGCGATTTGAACAGGGGGATGTGCGGTTTCGGACAAAGTAATACAAAAGCACATAAAAAAAGGTTCGGTACCTGTTGGTACCGAACCTTTTTTTATGTGGGTTTATCAGTCGTCACGACGGCGGTTGTCACGGCGACGGAAACCACCTTGACGGGAGGTCGGACGTTGCGGCTCATCAGCCGATTCCTCGACTGCTAGGCCTTCAACCTGTACAAGCGCATCACGGCGGGAGAGGTTGATACGACCTTGTTCATCAATCTCGACAACCTTGACAAGGATCTCGTCACCGACGGTGACAACGTCCTCCACTTTTTCAACACGCTTGACATCGAGCTTGCTGATATGCACCAGACCTTCTTTGCCGGGAGCAATTTCAACAAATGCGCCGAAGGCCATCAAGCGGGTAACACGGCCTTTGTAAATCGCACCGATCTCGGGGTCTTTGGCAATGGTTTCAATAATGGCAAGCGCCTGTTTGGCGTTCTCGGTGTTGATAGCTGAGATGAATACCGAGCCATCTTCTTCAATCGAAATGTCGCAGTTGCAATCGGCTTGGATCTTCTGAATGACCGAACCGCCTTTACCGATGACTTCACGGATCTTATCCACATCAATCTTGGTGGAGAGCATTTTCGGTGCATAGGGGGAGAGCTCTTCACGCACAGCCGGGATGGCTTTGAGCATGATCTCGTCCAGAATATACAGACGGGCTTTGTAGGTCTTTTCCAGCGCTTCTTTGATGATAGCCGGGGTCAGACCGTGTACTTTGAGGTCCATCTGGATCGCGGTGATACCTTTATGAGTACCGCCGACTTTAAAGTCCATATCGCCGAAGAAGTCTTCCAGACCTTGGATATCTACCATGGTCATAAAGCGATCGCCTTCGGACACCAAGCCGCAGGAGATACCCGCAACCGGCGCTTTGATCGGAACACCTGCTGCCATGAGGGCAAGGGTAGAACCACAGATGGAAGCTTGCGAAGTGGAACCATTGGAGGATAACACTTCGGATACCAAACGCATGGTATAGGGGAATTCTTCTTTGCTGGGGATGACCGGCACCAATGCACGCTCTGCCAAGGCTCCGTGACCGATCTCACGACGGCCGGGGCCACGGGAGGGTTTGGTTTCGCCAACCGAGTAGGACGGGAAGTTGTAGTGGTGCATATACCGTTTTTCGGTTTCGTCATCCAGACCATCGAGAAGCTGCGCATCATCAGCGTTTCCGAGGGTGACGGTGGTGAGAACTTGGGTCTGACCACGGGTAAACATACCGGAACCGTGCACACGGGGGAGCAGGTCGACCTCAGCGGCAAGCGGACGGATCTCGTCAATACCACGGCCATCTACACGTTTGCCGTCGTCCAGCAACCAGCGGCGCACAACGTATTTCTGCAATTTATACAGGCACTCATCAATTTTGGCGATGAGTTCGGGATACACTTCGTCAAATTTAGCGTGTACTTTATCATACACGGGCAACAAACGCTCGTCACGTACCAGCTTATCATCGGTATCCAATGCATAGCGGACATCTTCAATGGCAAATTCTTTGATGGCTTCGAACATTTCCGGATCGGGATCGTTGGATTCAAATGCAAATTTCGGTTTGCCGATCTCTGCTTGGATCCCTTTGATAAACTCCACGATCTGTTGGTTGGCTTCGTGACCCGCCATGATACCACCGAACATGGTATCGTTGTCCACCTCGTTGGCGCCGGCTTCAATCATGGCGACCAAATCAGCAGTGGAGGCGACGGTGACGTGCATATCGGATTTCTTTTCCTGCTCAGCGGTGGGGTTGATGACGTATTCGCCATCCACCAAACCGACAACAACACCCGAGATCGGGCCAGCCCACGGAATATCCGAGATGGAGATGGCGATGGAAGCGCCGATCATTGCGGTGGTTTCCGGCGGGCAATCCGGGTCAACCGACATGACGGTACACACAATGGACACGTCATTGCGCATATCTTTCGGGAACAAAGGGCGAATGGGACGGTCGATGACACGAGAGGTTAAAATGGCTTTCTCGGTCGGACGGCCTTCACGGCGCTGGAACGAGCCGGGGATATGGCCTACGGCATACAGTTTTTCTTCGTAATCCACCGAAAGCGGGAAAAAGTCAACGCCTTCACGGGGTTTAGCAGAAGCCGTTACGTTGCATAGAATCGAGGTATCACCGTACCGAACCATGCAAGAACCGCTGGACAACTGCGCCATTTTGCCGGTTTCGACTTTGAGCGGTCTGCCGGCAAGAGTGGTTTCGAATACACGATAGTTTTCGAACATTGTTACATTCCTCCGTTTAAAAATTTTTATTTCCAAACGGCGGCGGATGAGATTTTTAGCAATAAAACCGATGCTTTTTCTTTCAAAAGCACCCGTTTCACTGCTAAAAAATCGCCGAACCGCCCCGTTTAAAAAGCAGGTTGAGGCAGGAGAGCGTTGACTCACCTGCCTCATTGAGCACTTATTTACGCAGACCCAATTTTTCGATGATCGCACGATAGCGATTGATGTCTTTCTTCATCAAGTAGTTGAGAAGATTACGGCGATGACCGACCATTTTGAGCAGACCACGACGGGAGTGATGGTCTTTCTTATGCTCTTTCAGGTGCTCGGTCAAATCATTGATGCGGCGGGTCAATACCGCAATCTGGACCTCGGGAGAACCCGTGTCACCTTCATGAGTGGCATACTGCTTCATGATTTCGGTTTTTTCGTTTGCTAACAACATTGGTTTTTCCACCTCTTTTAAAAATTTCCGCATATCCAGAAAGGGAAACGGTGATTCCCCGATGGGGCATACTCCGCAATCCGAATAAGGGATCGCACTTATGTGTGCCTCGGTAGTATACCACATCTTTTTCAAAAAGTAAAGGGAAATTTTAAAAAGATATCGTTTCAATATACGTATACGCTTTTTTGAGGGCTTTATCCACCCTGTCTTGGCAGGCAATCAGCGGAGTTTCGGCGTCAATGGATATGCCGTATATCGTTTTGTTGACATCGATTGCTACGCAAAGACGGAAGGTTTCTTCGGTGATGATAACGGTATATCCGCATACGTTACCGGTTGTATCCCGTGCACGTAAGACGGTAAGGGCGGTGTCAGCGGTGTGTACGCTTTCTGCTTTGCGGGAGGGAAACCATTTTATAAACGTTGCTTTTGTTTCGTTTTGCTCCACGAGGCGGTCGGCTAGGCGGTCGCTTCCCCAAAACAGGCAGAGGGTTATGACGACGGCTACTGCCAACGATAACCATGGCTTATCGGGTTGGTCCATGCAGTACTCCTTTTAATTTCAGTTGTTACAACATAGTTTGAGGATAATGGGGAATAAATATACTGGAAATAAAACGGGGGAGGGATAACCATGACCTTTACCACCGGCAGCGGTGCAAAGGCGGTTCTGTTAACCGCATGGTGGATGGGGACGGCAACGGTGGCGGGACTGCTGTGGTGGGGGCTTGGTCGAGGCTGGTGGTTGTTACTATGTTTGTTGGTACTGCTGGCGGGGACGGCGTACTGGCCGTTTTGGATTGCTTCCGTATGCGGAGAGTTGGATGACAGACGGTTGTATTTACGAGTCGGTGTGATATGGCGGCGGGAACTGACGGTGCCACGTGTCGCCTTCCGCACGATGGAATATTTGGTTCCGCCGTTACATCGGATTTTTGGATGTTGTACGGTGGTGTTGAGATTTGCAGGCGGCAGTGTTTGGGTGCCGCTGTTGGATGTGGGAACGGTCAATCGGTTGAAGGCGCAGATGGAGGGTGGGTGATGGAACGACGACCTTACGGGGTGTACGCGCTGTATGTGGCAGGGCGTTGGTGGCCGGTGTTGGTTGTGCCGCTTTTTCGCTTGTTTACAGCAATACAGCAGGGGGTGTTACACACCGTCGTGCGTGACGTGGTGTGGTGCGCATTGCCGTTGCTATATGGTCTTTTCACCTGGTGGGCATGCCGCTATCGGGTGTCACGATTAAAACGTGGTTGGTGTTACAGTATGGCGGTGCGTCAGGGGATTTTAATACGGCGGTCGCTGTATGTTGATGCACAGCATGCGGTGTCCATCGAGGTAGAGCGTACACCGTTCCTTGCTTTATGCGGAGGGCGGCGGGTACGGGTCAACACCGAAGGGTTGCGGCGACATTCGGATATGGTGTTGTATCTTCCGTCGACGCAGGTAGAGACGTTGTTTTGTTTGCGGGACAGACCTCGTCTGAGGCGCACTCGTCTTTTCCCGATTTTTGTGACGGCTGTTTCGGGGTCCAATGCGGCAGTTGGGTTGTTGACCGCCGTTCCGATTTTGCGACAGATCGGTAGGATTTTGGGAGACAGCCCGATTCCGGACGCTGTTGGTGTTTTGCAGCGACTCATGGCCACACAAGTGCCTGCTATCATTCGACTGGCGGGGAATTTGTTGTTTCTTGGATGGGCGGTAGCGGCACTACGTAATTTTTTAAGGTATATCGGCTTTTATGCCGTGGTACAGGGTGAGTGTTTGCATTTGGTATCCGGTTTATTCACACGACGGGACGTGTTGATTGATTGTGATAAAATTACGGCGGTCGAGTTGCGACAGACCGTATTCATGCGGTTATTGGGGCTGCACACAGCGGTATTAACCGCAGCCGGTTATGGCAGGGATTGGGGGCTTCGGCCGGTATTGATCCCCGCCGCTGATCCCAGAACACTGAGAGAGGAGTTAGGGCGGTTGTTACCGCAGTATCCGATGCGAACCGCATATCATGCGGTTAAACGCAAGGGTTGGTGGCGATACGTGGCAGCGCCGCTGGCAGTCATGGTGTTCAGCACTCCGTTTTGGTGGGGCGGCGGGTTTTGGCAGGTGCCGGCTTTTGCTTGTCTTGTGTTTGGTGGTTGGTGGTTTTGGGTGCGGTTGTTAGGCTGGCGGGGAGCCGGATTCGGCGCTGACAGCAAGGCGGTGACCATACGCTATCCACGAGGGCTTGCGTTATACCAGGTGCATCTGCCACGGGAGGCGGTAGATGAGGTGGCGGTAACACAAGGAATTTGGCAACGGCGTACCGGTACGTGTACCGTGACCGTGCGGTGCTTCGGAGAGAAAAAGCGACGGCATCGGGTGTGGGGAATGTCTTATAATACCGCTTTGGCTGAGGTTGAGCAGATGCTGGGTAAAAACACAAAGGGCATCCCGTGAAGGGATGCCCTTTGTGTTAAGAGCGAATATCCTCGCCTGCTAAATACTTCTCGTAGGTTTTTATCAAGGATTGAACCGCTTTCATGTCTACCAAGTGGCGCTCACCGGTACTGTGAACGGCGATGCCGTGACCGGCGGTGTGAGCGTAGATATCAATCTTGGTAATATCGCCGTTATGGGGTTTGAAAGTGACCGAAAGAAGCGGGGCGCCGGATGGTTTTTCTTTTGCTGTGCCCGTCCTCAACAAACAAAGGATGGAGGAGTACAGCGTGCGGAAGCCGCTGACCGGATAGGTCTTGCCATCCGCTTTGACGATGAGGTTTTTGTCCGTGTCCGTTTCATCCGGAATGTGCGTTAACTCAAATACATGGGTCTTTCCGTTAGCGGTAATGGTTACCGCATCCATGTCCTGAATGTAATTAAAGTACAACAGTTTATCCGCAACATCGTCATATTGCGCCGTTACCCATGATTTTACCGAATCGGCTGAAAACTGATAAAGAATCGGAAGCATGGTTTTTTCGGTGTATACGACACCGTAATAGTTGCCGTCTTTATTCGGTTTACTTAATTCAATGGTATATGAGAGGGTAGAGTGATAGGACACCGTTTTGGTTTCCTTTCCCTCGGCATCTTTGGTTGTGGTGGTACGTTCCAGCGAAAGATTGACGGTGCAGGTGGAATACGGGTTGGATAAACCGTAGGATTTCAAGTCAGCTTTTGTGGGCCGAATCTTCTCAACACCGCTTGCACTTATCATGGAGTAAGTGGTGTAGGTTAACAAAGGACTTTCGGCATCCGCTGCATGAAAATACGGACGTTGAATCATGTGACTGGAAATGATAAGGGAAGAGGTGTCGTTCTCCGGTTTTTTTGCTATTTGGAAGAAGATAGGAGAAGGACGTACCGTACCATCCAATGTGACGTCACGCACCACGACGGTGTCGGTTGTTTCGGTGGATTGCGGTGAAACAATGGGGGACAGGTTCAAATACCCGATCAAGTCGGTGCTGACAGTTTCGCAAAAAGCGGAGTCCATGGTGTATATGGCGGGCTTTCCGCTGACTCTCAGATAGTAGCTGTCTTTCGCCGGTGTCAGGTTTCCAATCTCAAAGGCGAAGGTGGAGTTGTCGGAATAGGTTGCCAAAACAGACACGCCGTTGTTTTTGGTGTCAAAGCCGAATTCGGTTGGGTCTTGCGGGGATTCGGTTACCAAACGAGTGGCATTGATTGACAAGAGGGTGTCAGCCGTGTTGGAAAGTAAGGTTTGGTCAAACGGCAAATCCTCATATCCCAATAGAGTGTAAAGCTTATCCGCTGTGACGGAAAGCGTGTGCTGTGTCTTGGCAAGCGATATGACAGCGGATGTGAGGGTGACCTTGTCTTCTGCGGCTTTGTTGAACAGGGCGACGGTTTCGCTCGGTGCGGGCGGATTATCCTCTTGGGTGTCCGCCGGGGGGAGAAGCAAGAGAAGGGCGGCTAACAATGCCCCGACTATCACAAGAGCGAGCAGAGAAAACCACAAGGAACGAGCTCGTTTTGTCAAGCGCTTTCTCATAAGTGCCTCCTCTTAAAGAACACGACTAAGCAAATGATGATGAGTATTAACGGGATACCGATGGTGAATACACCGAGTCCCAGAACCGTGGCGGTCAACGAGGAGAAGGAGAGCGTTTCGGCGGAGAGATATTTACCGGATATGACCACGGTATCACCCAAGCTGCACAGGGTACGCAGCGGTTCGAGTATCAATCCTTCGTTTTCGTATTGTGCGGCGGTGGTAAAGGCGGTTAGGTTGTAACTGCCGCTGACCACGACATGGTTTGCCACCTCTTCGTTGTTCACCACATCGTAATCCCGTGCATACGCCATACCGACGACCGGATATTTGTCTGCTTCGATCTTAATAAAGTCGTCCTCTTCTTTTTCGGTGAGAAGGTCGGCTATGGGGGTCAAGCGACAGCTTTCGGAGAAGGTGATGAGCGAGTGATTGGTCAACACGTCCTCTTTATCGTCTGTGCCTTTTGCGGTAAGCAGTTGCAACGTCAGCGGCATGATCACTTTTTTGCCCGCTACGTTGGTACCGGTCAGATCGGTGGAGAGGATCTCGGTGAACGGCATATACGGGTAGCTACCCATATAATCCATCGGATAGTTATTGGCATCGGTTTCCATAATGATGTTGGAGGTAACCGTGATACCATAGTCCACCGACAGAAAATCGTACAGGTTGGGGCAGGTGCCGGCATAGTTGGCAAATACAAAGAGGTTGCGGCCTTTTTTGCCGTCGTTATCCATCCAATCACGCAACCGTTTAATTTCGTCCAGCGAGTAGTCTTTGACCGGTCCGACGATGGCAAGAGCACCCGTGGTGTCAGTGATGGTGGCGGCGGTGGTGAAGTCCACCGTTTGTGTTAAATAGCCGTTCAGCTCGTACAGCTTTTTCAGGGCGGTAATCGCATTTTGATCCTCTTCGTGGCCGGTTAAGAAGGTGACCGTGACCGTTTTTCCGCCGCTGACACTACTGATGTTGGTGGCGAGCTTTTGTTCCACGAAGGACGTGATGGAGGAGGTGTAGGTGGTATAGTCCATTTGCTCCTCGAATAGGTCGGTTAAGGCAATCTTGCGATATTGGTCGCCACAGGTAAACAGGATATTACCGCTTTCGGCGCCGTAGTTCTGTTCGTAGGTAGACGACAGCGTCGGATTTTTTTCCAAGTCTACATAGGATACCGAGATTTTTCCGCCACTCAGCTCCTCGTATTGCTTGGCAAAATGGTGGAATTGGCGGAAGATGGTATTATACGAATCAGAGCCGAAGTTGGGGCTTTCAAAATGCGATTCACTTGCAAGCACGATGATCTTAATATCGTTTTTCACCGCTTTTGCCACCGCTTCGCTTTCTTCGGAAAGTGAATAGGTTTTATCGGCTGTTAAGTCTAACGTCCAAGGATAACGGTCTGCCAATACGCCGCATACCACGTTAAACAGCAAGATAACAGCGGTGATAATCACGGTGAAGGCGGTAGCGGTAGCACCGAGCCGTAGTTTGCGGTTGGACCGCAGGTTGAGTTTCGGCAATGCGAATTTCTTTTTGGGTTTCTCGACAACTGCTTCTACGGTTTCGGTTGCATCAACCGGAATCTCCGAGGGGAGGTCTTTGGATTCGGCAGGGATCTTTTTGTTTTCGTCAAACGTGTTCATGTCAAAATGCCTCCTTTCATCAATTCCAGCGTTTACGGTCAAGTATACGCACGGTTAAGAACAAGAGCAGCGCAATCATGCTGACAAAAAAGATGATATCGTCGTATTGCATCAGCCCTTGTACAAAGTTGCTGTATCGTTTGGTGATCGAAAGAAAATCGGTTACCGATACGACCCATTTGCTGCCGGAAAACAGCGAGCCGACACTATCGATCATCAGCAGGGCGAACGAAGCTAAGAAGGTACCCAGCGCCGCCACAAACTGACTTTCGGTCAGACAGGAAATGAGTAAACCGACGGCGATGATCATACCGCCCAACAGTAAAAGTCCAAAGAAGTTGCCCGCTATGACCAGCCAATCGGGGGTGATCTTGGCGGCGATGATGATGGCGAATACCAACAGGATCGAAATGCCGATGGTGAACAGCAAGAAAGCGGCTAAAAATTTGCCGAGGACGATGTCTGTCAGGCTGACCGGGGCGGTGAGCAAAGCTTGGTCTGTTTTTTGACGTTTGTCATCACTCATTAAGCGCATGGTCAGTACCGGTAATACCAACAACAAAAGATAAGACAGCACCGAACTGAATACATAGGACAGATCGGTGTAGCCGCTGGCTAAATTGTATCGGAAGAAGTCGTATCCGCTGAGTCCGAAGATCATTGCCAGTACGATATACCCAATAGGGGTGGTGAAATAGGTTTTGAATTCACGTCTGAAAATGGCGCTCATTTCCGATGACCTCCTTTGCGGGTGGATTGGGGTAATTGTTCACGGGTGAGGGAGATAAAGATCTCTTCCAGCGACATTTCCATTGAACGTAACCCGAGTAAGGGGTAGCCTTCTTTTGCCAAAGCCGTAAACAAAGCCCGGCGGAAGTCGGCGCCGTCTTGCGGTTCCAGCGCATATTCGTACACGCCCGGTTCCCGTTCGCCGTAACCGATGACTTCGGCTACACCGTCGACGTGGGCAAGAATATCGGTTATCCGTTTTTCGTCGCCGCCGACACGCACCAGTACACGGCGATCGGATGAGTATTTCTGCGACAGCGCAGCGGCGGTATCATCCGCTACAATCTTGCCATCGTTGATGATGACGATGCGGTCGCACACCGCTTCGATCTCTTGCAGGATATGCGACGAAAGAATGACGGTGTGGTGTTTGCCGAGATTCTTTATCAACGTACGAATTTCAATAATTTGATTAGGGTCCAAACCAACGGTGGGTTCGTCCAGAATCAACACCGGCGGGTTGCCGATCAGTGCTTGCGCAAACCCGACACGTTGACGGTAGCCTTTGGACAGGTTTTTAATTAGCCGATCGTACACATTTTCGATTTTTATCAGACGGCATATCTCGGCAATATGTTTTTGGCGATTAAAGGTGCAGTGTTTCAGGTCAAAAACGAAGTCCAGATATTCCCGTACCGTCATATCCAGGTACAGCGGGGGTTGTTCCGGCAGATAGCCGATGCTGGCTTTTGCTTCATTGGGTTCTTCCAAAATATCATGTCCGTCGATGGTGACCGTCCCCTCAGTGGACGACAGATAACCGGTGAGGATGTTCATGGTCGTGGATTTGCCCGCACCGTTCGGCCCGAGAAACCCTAGAATCTCACCCTCATTTACCTGAAAGCTGATGTTATCCACCGCCAGGTGGGAGCCATACCGCTTCGACAGGTTTTGCACGTTGATCATAACAGAGGTTGCCTCCTTTATTTCGAGTATAAATCGTTACCCTATACTATAAAAGAAATTTGTGTATTTTCTGTGTATTTTCTTAAAACAGTTTTGCTTTTTAAGGAAAATATGCTATACTGGGGGAACAAGTAACAGGAAAGAGGGATGCACATGGCGGTTATGCGGTATACACTCGATAAGCGGCACGTATTGCCGACGGTACGGCGGGCGGTTGCGCTGGGCGTATTCGACGGACTGCATATCGGCCATCGTCTGGTAATGGCGAATGCGTGCGGGGCAGAGGATACCGATGGTCGCTTGTTGACGGCAACGGTACTGTCCATAACCGGTGTGCCGAAAGGCGAAACGGGGCGATTACTGACCCCAAAACGGGAAGATCAGTTGTTGGATACGCTGGGGGTAGACGAATGGATCGACCTGCCGTTTGCCGCTATACGCGATTTGTCGCCGGCTACGTTTGTCAAGACGATTTTAAAGGATACGCTCAACACCGGTGTGGTGTGTTGCGGGCACAATTATCGGTTTGGTAAGAATGGCGCCGGAAACGTTGACACGTTGCGGCAGCTTTGTGCTCAATACGACATTCGTGTGGTCGTGGAGGACATGGTGCAGTGCGAGGGGGAAGCGGTGAGCAGCACCAATGTGCGGCAGGCGATCGCAGCGGGGGATATGACCAAAGCGGCTCGCTTATTGGGACGGCCGTTTTCGGTAGAGTTGCCCGTGCAAAGCGGCGCAAAACGGGGCCGACAATGGGGAACCCCCACCATCAATCAGGTATTTGACACGGCTTATGCCGTTCCCCGTTACGGGGTGTATGCGTCGCTCGTGGTGCTGGGTAAAAAGCAATACCGTGCGGTGACCAATATCGGCATACATCCGACGGTGGGTGGTGTAAAATTGCCGCAAGCGGAAACGTGGATTCAAGATTTTGACGGTGATTTGTACGGACAGACGGTACAGGTTTTACTGGTTCGCTTTTTACGAGAGGAACGGCAATTTGCGACGGTTGAGGCATTAAAAGCCCAAATCGCACAGGACGCAAAGCAGGCAAATATAGTGCTTTGCGGTGACGGAACACAAGCGGTATTGTTTGATTTTGACGATACGTTACAAGACCGCACGATGGCTTTTAAAGCGGCGATGGAACAGTTGATAGAACGCCATTTTCCGCAGGCTGACGAGGCAAAACGGCAAGAAATGGCGCAGGATTTGTTGGTTAAGAATAACGGCGGATACGTGGATTATGACGCATTTTTTGAGGAGTTTGCCGCTGCTATTCCGTCGGAAAACGGTGTGACGGGTCGTGCGTTGTATGAAGAATATTTACGGATTTTTCCGCTATGTACGCAGTTGTACGATGAAACCGAGCAGGTGTTAAAAACGCTCAGACGGCGGGGATATCGGTTGGGCCTGATTACCAACGGCCACACGTTGTTACAAAACCGAAAACTTGACAAGGCGGGTATTCGGCCGTATCTTGACGGGGTCGCTGTATCCGCAGACGAGGGTGTGGGCAAGCCGAATCCGGAGATCTTCCGACGGTTGGCAGAAAGGTTGTGTGTGGCACCGCAGGATTGTGTATTTGTCGGCGACCATCCCGTGAATGATATACAAGGGGCATTGGATGCCGGTATGCGGGCTGTTTATTTGAACACACGAAATTTGGACGAGTATCCCGATGGTGTGTGTGAAATCAAGCGGTTAGCGGATATTTTGGAAAAATTATAAAAAGAGCAGACCAAGGGAGACACTCCGTAAGGAAGTTGTCTCCCTATTATTTTCGTCTTATTTTGTGTCTGTCCTTCAAATTCAAAACAAAATATAGTGTTTATTATGAAAAAGACTTGACATTTTCGGTAAGATGTATTATACTTTTGGTAAGTCTGAATAGAGGTTACTCTGCAAATAAGGAGGAAATACTATGAGTAAAGCATTTGGACAGAGGTTATTAAACCTATTACAAAAACAAGGTATAACACAAAAGGAGCTTGCTGATAGAATTAACACTACTGAAGCCACGCTCTCTCGTTACGTTTCCGGCGACAGAGAGCCAAAAGCGGATATGCTTGCAAACATCGCTACCGCCCTGCATACCACTTCTGATTATCTGCTCGGTATAGAGTCTGATGATTTTGATTTTCCGAAGGTAGAGCGTTTGTTGGCAAGAAACTCCGCAACAATGTCGGAAAAACAAAAACGAGCACTTATTTCTGCTTTGTTCGGGGAGGACTAATATTGGCATTTAGATTATCTGATAAGCGTTGTGAGGAAATTAAGGAGATTGTCGTCAACACTTTCGAGGAACTTAACATCCGATGTATTCCGATAAGTGCCTTTGAAATGGCTACAAAACTCGGTGCGGTGGTAGTCCCTTATTCCTCAAAATCCGAAGAAACACGTCAGCTTATGATGGAAAGAAGCGAGGATGGATTTACTATCAAGAAAGATGGCGTGTGGTACATTTTTTATAACGATGCAAAAGGCTACGGACGTGTCAACAACACTCTCACCCACGAGTGTGGACATATAGTGTTGGATCACACGGAAGAAAGCGAATTGGCAGAAGCCGAAGCGAAGTTTTTTGCAAAGTATGCTCTCGCACCGCCCGTCCTCATTCACAAATTAGAGTTAAAGGATGCCTACGAGGTTTACGAGCATTTTGACATCAGCCTTGAAGCAGCAGGCTACGCCTTCTCGTACTATCGTAAATGGTTGACTTACGGCAATAAGGATTATACCAATTACGAAATACGATTACTCCAGCTTTTCAAAGAAGCTGTGTAATAGAAAATTAAGAGAAAGGACGGTGATGTTATATGATTGTAAAGGTCGTACAAATAGAAAAAGCACTCAGTAAATTGCGGCAACAATTTACAAAGTGCGTTCTCTTTGGATGCGAGCATCCGATATTCTGCTACAAGTATTATGCCACATCTGAAGAAAAATTGCAAGAACTATTGATGTTTTTACGAAAAAAATTTGCGATTTTCTGCAAAGAACAGATGAGGAGGGCATAATATATGTCAAGAAAAAATGGCACTCGAAGTGGGTGCAAAGATGTTTTTCACGCATTTTTAGTAAAAAATGCAACCTACGATAGTCCACTTGAAATCCCGTGCTTAAAAACAGAAATGCGAAAGCCCAACAAGCTCATTGCGTTTTCAAAGGCGGTACACAGTACCGAATATGATGCTTGGGTGCATTTTTACGAGGACGATACCGCTTTTGAAAGATTATGGAATAGACCTAACACCTATCTCCCTATCCTAAAGAAATTCAAAGGGGTTATATCTCCCGATTTTAGTGTCTATCGAGATATGCCGTTGGTAATGCAACAATGGAATATTTATCGTAGCCGTGCAATCGGTCATTGGTTGCAAGAAAACGGAATACCCGTCATCCCAAATATACGCTTTGGCGATGATCGTACATTTGAATTATCTTGTGCGGGTATAAACAAGCACGGGGTAATCGCAGTAGGCTCTCACGGTTGCATAAGACTACTGAGCGAACGCAAGTATTTTATAAAAGGCTTAAAATATGTAGTTAACACATTAGAGCCAAAAACCATTGTTGTATATGGTGCTACACCGGACGAAGTTTTCGCACAGTATAAAGAAATGGGGATTGAAATACTGCAATTCGACAGCGACTTTATGCAAAGTCGAAAGGCGGTGAGTGCTTAATGGGTGCAGGCTTTCACGGTGGTTTTGGCGGCACTCACGGTGCAGGCGAAAACCGCAAAGATTACATTGAAAATACTCTGCCCAAGAGTTCACCTATTAAAATTCCATCCTCTGCCACAGTAAAAGAAGAACAGAAAAACGGATACGACCAAGTTAAATATACTTGGGAAAAGGGTGATTATTCTTATACAAGCCGTTGGCACACCCGCACCCCTAACGCTCCGAAAGAGCAAGGCGATAGTTGGGTTGTTCAGCGTGATAAAGCAGGTATTGGTTACGGTAAAAATGCACGTCCTGCCAAGCACGAGATACTTGTTGGCAAAAACAAGTGGGTATCAAAAAAGGAGTGGCAGGCGGCTATCCGTGCAAGGAAAAACGGAACTGCGACAAAAGAACAAAAGGAGATGTTAGATAATGGACATTGGAAACCTAAAAAATAATTACACCTACTACGAGGGGTACGAGGACGAGGGTAAAATTGTTCTTTGTATCGAAGCCGACCAAGCCATTCACATTTGGGAAGGCTACTTTGATGATATTTACGATACACCTACGCTTGACGGAAACGGGTGGAAAGGTTTTACACGTGACTATCATCAGTTTGAGGGCGTTTTTTCGGAGGACGGCGGTATTACTGAAATTGATCCTTCCGAATACCTTGAAGATTTGATGCTCTACAAGGAAAAGACCTTTGAGTTTGAAGAAACAACCGAAGTATTTAACCTTATGGTTTCTTTCCTTGAAGAAGCAATCAAACAAGGTGTAAATGTAAAAACCGAAAAGGTGTAATTTGTTTCACGGCAGGGGTTTGTTCTCTGCCGTGTTTTCTTTTCGTCGAGTATCAGGTCTTAGCAAAGTATAGCGCAATGTTAATAATGGGATATTTCAAAATGCGACTATGGATAATATTTTATACAAGTTGCATTTTTGAACCCACTGACATCTTTGTACAGCGTGAAAGTGTCATAGTGGGTTACACACTTTGAAAAGGTGTGTAACAAAGAACGGCATAGCCAATAACTACACCGCTTACCCAAATCAATTATTTAATTTTGATACAAGAGACACCCGTTGGGGCACCTTCCTTACGGAGGGTGCCCCAACGGTCTGCTCTTTTTCACGTTTATACCGAAAGATGCATATGGTATTAGTAGCGCAGTTTGATAAGATTTGGCACCATACCGCCTGAGGGGTCGATGTCAATGGTTGCATAATTACCGTCACGCAACGAGCCCGGATTTATCAGATAGATGCCGTCGTCAAACAGGGCGAGGGGACGGTGGGTATGCCCAAACAAGACTGCGTGTACGGCACGGGAGCGTGCGGCGCACGACAGACGATAGAGGTCGGCTTTCACACCGTAACGGTGGCCGTGCGTAGCAAAAAAACGGTGGTTGGCGAATACAAATTCTTCCGTATCGGGCAACGCGCTCGCAAGATCGCAGTTCCCGGCAACTTGTATCGCACGAATGGGACAAAACTCGGAAATTTTGGTCAGGTCATTGGCGCCGTCTCCGACGTGTACGAGAAGCGAAGCGGTCGGCTGGGCATCGATTGCGGCTTGTAAAGCACGTGCGTCGCCGTGCGTGTCCGAAACGAGTAATAATCGAAGCATACATTCTCCTTTGATTGATATTTTGGGAGGATGACTCATATAGTGCAACAAGGAGGGAATACCATGAATCAACTTACACCGGAACAATTGCAAGCGTTATTGGGGTATGCCGCCAAGAAGATCGGGATGACACCCGATCAGCTGGTGAACACCGTCCAAAACGGCGGGTTATCCGCATTAAGCGGGCGGGCGGGAACCGAAAATATGCAAAAAATCAGTCAGCTTGCCGGCAATCCTGAGCAGTTGCAAAAACTACTGGGGTCAGCGGAGGTACAAAAGTTTTTATCCAAGCTGACGGAAGGCGGGAAGCCGGATGGAAGATGAGCTTTCCAAAAAGATCGATTCGCTGTTAAATTCACCGGATGGTTTGGCCAAAATTCAGAGTATGATGGCGGCACTCGGCGGTGGCGATACCCCGCCGACGGAAATGCCGAAAGCCGAAGCGGCGCCGGCACCGTCCATGCCGGCTATGCCGGAGTTGGACGGAATCCTCAAATTGATGCCGCTGTTATCGCAGATGGGACAGGATGACCAAAATACCACCTTGCTTAAAGCGCTCCGTCCGTATCTGCATGGGGATCGTGAAAAACGACTGGACGATTCGGTTCGGATGATGCAGTTGCTGAAATTTCTACCGCTTCTGCAAAAGGGAGGGAAATTTGAATGAACGACCCACAAGTGATGCAGTTGCAAAAACAAGCGGCACAGCGTGTGCAGCGGATGGCAGAACAGTCCCGACGGCTGGTGCGGGAGCATCCGGTGACCATCTATCGGGGGACGACGCTGACACCGCAACCGTCGCACGAGCCGCCGTGTCAGCCTTCGGTGTGTGAACAACCCTGTGGCCCACAGCCGTGTGAACAGACGGTATGCGACCAGCCGACGGTTTGCTGTGAATCCGAGATGGCGGCGCACAATTCCTGTGATCGGGGTCTGCTGTCTTTTTTGACGGGAGATACCGAGCGGGTGCTGTTATTACTGCTCATTCTCATGCTCGGTAAAAACGGCGCACCCGCTGAATTGTTGTTGGTATTATTGTATATTGCATTATAAAAATCAGGTATCGGTAAACTCCGAGAGATGCTCACGGATATAGGTGGCGCAAAGTATGAGCGGTTGCTCATCGGCAATTGCTGCGTAAAGTGCGGTACAGCACGCTTCATCCTCGGGTGCATTTACAGCGGCGAGCAGCGCAGTGGCACAAGCGTCTGCCCCAATCCATGCAAAGCCCTCCGCCGCCGATTCGATAAATCGAGTGGTGGGGGTGGTGAGCAGGGTGGGCAGGTCGGTGGTCGCAAGCTCTTGGCAGATGAGCCACACGCTGTACACCGCCATTCTGCCGTGAGAGAGCATCGGAAACAGATGGTACACATCCGGGTGGCGGCGGTCGGTCTTTGCCAGCAGATTGGCGGCAACGGCACGCACAATGTCTACATCTGATAAAGAGCAGAGCATCTCGGCTGACAAATGTTTATACGATTCAGAAAGGGCGGCTGATGTGTCGCTCTTTTCTTTTTTCTCCAATTTGTGCAGATAGAAGCCGATCACCGCCGCCAATCCGATCATAAGGAGGGTGCCAACCCCAAAATTTTCAAACATTGGTTATTCCTCCTGGATGAGAAGACGATAGATATCCCCTTTTTTGACACCGGTTTCCGCCGCAGCTTTTTTTGCAGCGTTGGAGGCGGACAAGCCTTCCTGTATAAACAGACGAGCGAGCGCAGCGGCTTGTTCGGGGGAGGCGGGTGTTGTTTCGGCAGGCAGAGCACCTTCGACGATGAGCACGAATTCCCCACGGGGCGGGGTTTCGTGATAGCGCTCCTGAGCAGCCGACAGGGTGGTGCGCAGAATCTCTTCGTGCAGTTTGGTCAGTTCTCGTGCCAAGCACACACGGCGTTCGCCGAAGGCTGCGTAAAGGTCATCCAGCGTGCCCACCAGTTTATGAGGCGCTTCATAAAAGATCATGGTGCGTTGTTCGTCTTTCAGTGAGTCCAACCGTGCAAGGCGTTCTCGGCGGTTAACCGACAAAAACCCTTCAAACGTAAAGCGGCCGCTGGGAAGACCCGATACGGCGAGTGCCGCAACCGCGGCGCTGGGGCCGGGGATGACGGTGACGGGAATGCCACGTTCATGACACAAGGCTACCAAATCTTCGCCGGGGTCGGAGATAGCGGGCATACCCGCATCGGTTACCAAAGCGACGGTTTCGCCTTCTTCTAATTTACGGCAGATGACGGCACCTCGCTCTTGTTTATTATGTTCGAAATAACTGATCAGCGGTTTGCGGATACCAAAGTGGTTGAGCAGCGTCAAAGAGACACGGGTATCCTCGGCGGCAATACAATCACATGAACGCAATGCTTCGATCGCACGGGGTGAAAAATCCGACAAATTACCGATGGGGGTACCAACTAAAATAAGAGTTCCGGGCATATCGGCCGCCTACCTTTCAAGAAAGTGTGGGGGGAGAACCGTTAACTGTACACCGCCGCCTTTGGCGGCATCGCACAGGAATAGAAAAGGGGGAGTGTCGGGACGGGCGTGAACGAATTGTAAACGTTTGGGTTCCAAGCCCTGCGCACGCAATGTTTGGAATACGTCTGCTAAACGTTCCGGACGGTGACACAAACAAAAGTGTCCGCCAACTTTGAGCAAACGGTGGGCAGCGGCGATAACGTCTGTCAGTGTGGTGGCGGTTTCGTGCCGTGCCAGACGACGGTCCGCCTGCTCGCTGACCTTTCCGCTTCCCAAGGGGAAGTATGGCGGGTTACAGGTCACCAAGTCATACGAAGCGGTTGGCAAAGACAGCGCACACCAATCCTGTTCCCATACGGTGATGCGGTGGGAAAGGCGGTTCTTTTCAACCGAATCACGGCAAAGCGTGACAGCGTGGCGTGAGCAATCCACAGCGTCTACCAAAGGACCTTGTTCGGCGGTGTACCACAAAAGCGGGATGATCCCGCAACCGGTTCCCAGGTCACACGCACGGTCGGATGGACGTGTTTTGGCAAATTCACTGAGTAACACCGCATCAATACCGAAGGTACAGGTGTCATCCACCTGCACAAAACGGCCGTTTTTTAAGGGTTCGGTTCGTGTCACGATAACATCCCTTTCAAGATGAAAGGCTGCCGTACGGTTCTGTACGGCAGCCTTCAACAAATCGAAATCATTCCGCCTGAGGAGCGCTCACGGGGCACGCTTCAGCACAAGCACCGCAATCGATGCAAGTCTCCGCATCGATGACATATTTGCCGTCGCCCTCCGTGATTGCGCTGGTAGGGCAACCCTCGGCGCAAGCGCCGCAGCTGATGCAATCGTCGTTAATGATGTAAGCCATGTTTTAGCACCTCCTTTTTTTCATTATCAACATAGCACATATTTCAAAAAAAATCAACTGAATTTTTTATCCTTTGACTTGAAAAACGAAAAAACTCTTGCGTTTCGGGTCGAAAGATGTATATAATATTATGGGTATTCTTCGTAAAACAGAACCGAAAGGAGGGACACTTTATGGCAGATTATTTGTGGAAAGCGTCATTGATGCGCCGCGTGTTTGTATTGCCCAAGGAAATTGCGGATCGGCATTTGCGGCTATGTAGTTTTATCCAGCTCAAAGTGCTGTTGTGGGTGTCCCGTAACAGCGGTGTATTTGACGTCGAAGCCTGTGCGAAGGCAATCGGCGAATCGGTGCCGGATTGTCAAGATGCGTTGCAGTATTGGGTGGCGGTCAAGGTGCTCCATCCCAGCGAGGAATCGGCGGCAGTTGTATCCGATACGAAAGCTATGCCGACGAAAACAGAGGCTGTGGAACCGCCCAAGCTAAAACGGCCAAAAGTGGAAAAACCGCAGATGACACAGGTGATTCGGCGGCAGAAAAAGGACGAGGAGTTCGGTGGGTTGTTGACCGAGGTGGGCGCTCGTATCGGGCGGCCACTCTCCAACGGAGATGCTGAAACGCTTCTGTATTTATATGAAACGGTCGGGATGCCGGCAGCGGTCATTCTGATGGTGGTGGGATATGCGGCACAGGCGGACCATCTTACCATGCGATACATAGAGAAAGTGGCACTGGATTGGTCGGAACGCGGCATTATGACGATGCAAGCCGCCGAGCAGCATTTGTGTTATTTGGAGCGCTGTGAACAAGCGGTGTTACGGGTACAGGCGGTGTGTCAGCTTCCAAAGCCCTTGACCGGTGCGGCGACGATGCGAACGGTGGAAAAATGGCTCTGTCAATGGCAGGTCACCGATGAGCTATTAGCGCAAGCTTATACGATTTGCGTAGAAAAAATCGGTAAATTTGACGTGCGGTATATGGACCGCATATTGGAAAATTGGCACAACCAAGGGGCGGACACGGTCGAAAAGGTTTCGGCTTTATCCGGAAAACCAAAAGCGGGTAAACAACCCACGGCTGAAAACACCGAATACGAAAACATGGTGGAACAGTACGTGCCGATTTATAAGAAGAAAACGAGGTGAGCCGTCGAATGTATAAAAAAGAACTATATGAAAAAGCGATGGCGACTTTAAAGGAACGACGTGCAACGGCAACGGCGCAAGCGGCAGCGTTCCGTGAACGGATGCGGGAAGAGGAGCCTCGTGTTCGGGAAATTGAACAGCTGATGGCGATGTCCTCTCAAAAGGTGGTTGCCGCCATTCTCAATAAGCAGGACGTGGAAAAACAGGTGGAACGGATCAAAACCGAAAATCTGGCATTACAAATCGAGTTATCCATGTTGCTGCAAAAGCATGGGACGACTGTGACGAATTTTGAACCGCAGTATACCTGTCCGCATTGTGAAGATACCGGGTTTGCAAACGGCAAGCCGTGTGTCTGTTTGGAGCAGTTGATGCGGGAATATTCTTGCATGGAATTGTCCGAATTGTCGGCGATGCGTCCGACGAAATTTAAAGAATTATCGTTGGATTTTTATTCCGCAAAGGCTGATACCCGTACCGGCATTGCGCCCCGTGCGCAGATGCGCAAGGTTTTTGAATATTGTCAGGCGTATGCCCAGAATTTCGACGGACGGGATGACAGCTTGTTACTGCGGGGCCCGACCGGGGTTGGTAAAACACATTTGTCGTTGGCGATCGCTAACGAGGTGCTTGCCAAAGGCTATTCGGTGGTGTATGGACCGATTCAGCAGCTTTTGCATCGTATGGAACGGGAGCATTTCGGCAGAACCGACGGCAACACAGAAGATGTGTTGATTGCATGCGATCTGCTGGTTTTAGATGATGTGGGAACGGAATTTTCCAGTTCCTTTTACACATCGGCATTGTATAACATCATCAACGGGCGGTTGATGGCGGAAAAGCCCACCATCATCAGCACAAACCTCAATCAAAAGGAATTGATTGACCGCTACGGTGAACAGATCGCCTCCCGTATCACGGGCTTGTTTGTGCCGCTGGTATGTGTGGGCAAAGACATTCGGCAACAGAAGCTCAAACAATCGTTGGGAGGAGAATAAGCATGGCAACCGATATGCGATGTATGGGTTGTATGAAGCCTCTGCAATCGGAAGGGACAACGTGTTCTTGTTGCGGATACCCTGTAAGCGGGATCAATCCGCCGGAATATTTGCCTGTCCGCACGTTGCTTTCCGGTCGCTATTTAGTGGGACGTGTGCTGGAAATCGGCGGTGACAGCGCTGTATATATCGGATTTGATCAACAAGAAAATTGTACCATTACCCTACGTGAGTTTTTTCCGTCCACGTTGTGCACACGGCAAAATAACGGCGAAGTCACCGCGTTACCGGAGTGTGCGGAGACGTTTTTAGCCTATCGTTCGAAATTTTTGAGCGTGGCACGGTCGGTTGCACGGCTGCGGGATCTGTTGGTGGTAGTACCCGCCTATGATATTTTTGAAGAAAACGGTACCGCATACAGCGTGATGGAATTTTGTGAGGGGCGCAGTTTGGAAAAATACGTCGCCGAAAAAGGCGGGTATCTTTCTTTTGAAGAAGCACGGCGATTGTTTTTACCGTTGCTGTCGGCTTTATCGTCCATTCATGCGACCGGGATGTTGCATCTCGGTATCAGCCCGAAAAATGTTTTAGTGGACAATGCGGGGCGGTTGCGTATTAAAAATTTTGCAATCGAGGAAACGAGAACGGCAAACAGTAAATGCCAGCCGAGCATGATTTCCGGATATGCAGCGCCGGAGCAGTATGAGGCGGGTGCGGTGTGTACACCGGCTTCGGACGTTTACGGTGTGGCGGCTACCCTTTTCTTTGCGCTGACGGGTCGTCGTCCGACGGATGCTGACAAGCGTGGCAAAAAGGCGGAGGAGTTGCTCATGCCGGCTCAGATTGCCGACAAGACTCCGACGCACGTCAAAGAAAGTTTAATTCGTGCGTTGCGGGTGCATCCGCAACGACGGACACAAACCATCCAGCAGTTATTGGATGAGTTGACTGCTACATCGGCGGTTGCCGCCTTGATTCACGAGGATGACCAGCCGTCTGTGGA
Source organism: Acutalibacteraceae bacterium (assembly GCA_045601465.1). Lineage (GTDB taxonomy): Bacteria > Bacillota > Clostridia > Oscillospirales > Acutalibacteraceae > RGIG3009. The sequence goes on along the minus strand of JAZRZU010000071.1, from coordinate 27,816 downwards.
ATCCAAAAAAGGCAAGAAACACTATTTGTGGGTCGTGTTCACAGCGGTTTTTGCGGTACTTGCGGTGGTTGTGGCGGTTGCGCTCAACGGCTTGGGCGTCATTGAGCTTCCTTTGCCTGCCAATTCGACTACAACACAGGATTCTATGACCACGACAACCACACCTACCACCACCGTTCCCGTCCAAACCGGACCGTTGTTGTTTGGGACCGAGGATGTGTGTGGGCGGATGTATGCCGTGGTAAGAAAATCGGTTTTGTCTGGCGATATGACGGTAGCGCTCAAAGGATATGAATACAGTGCAACGGTGCCGAAAGGCGCCATTATATCCCAAACACCTGCTCCGAACGAGAAGGTCGAACGGGGTACGACGATTCAGGTTGTCATCAGCGCCGGTCCGTTAAACAACGTTATGCCGGACATGACGGGATGGGAAGAAGAACATGCCAAGTTGTACTTAGAGGCATTGGGATATACCGTAACCGATAGCTTGCTTTTGCAGGTGTCTACGCTGGAAAAGGGGCTTGTGGAAAGTACTTCGCCTAAAGCAGGAGAAACCATTTTACCGGGCGATACGGTAACATTGTATGTCAGCGACGTCACACAGTAAAATTTGGCAGTTTGGATAAGAGGAGGAATACCTATGATAGTTTTAAAAAATGCAACAATTTATAACGATGAATTTGAACCGGTTAAGCAGAATATCACGGTTGAAGGCGAACGTATTGCGGCAATTGATATGCGTACCGACGGCGATACTGTGTTGGATCTGGAAGGATATACCGTGTTGCCCGGCTTGATTGACATACATATTCACGGCTGTGCAGGACATGATACCGGTGAGGCAACAGAGGAAGCGTTACAAGCGATGTCTGATTGTTTGGTCAAACGTGGCGTTACGTCTTTCTGCCCGACCTCCATGACCTTATCCTTCGAAGAATTGCAACGGATTTTTTCGAATGTGGCGCAATGCCGTCGTACCGTGACCGGTGCTTATATTCAAGGGATCAATATGGAAGGTCCGTATATCGCTATGTCCAAAAAAGGCGCACAGAACGGAGCGTATGTTCGCAACCCCGATGCAGACGAGTTTAAACGGTTGTATGAGGGTTGCGGCGGTATCATCAAGTTGGTGGATATTGCTCCTGAATGCGATGGCGCCGAACGATTTGTGAAGGAAATTCAGCCGATCTGTACGGTGTCGATCGCTCACACCGCAGCGGATTACGATGAAGCTTGTACGGCAATCGAGTGGGGCGTACAGCACGTCACGCATCTGTACAATGCGCAAAGCGGGCTTACACACCGCAGCCCCGGTGTCGTGGGTGCCGTGTTCGACAAAACCCGTGAGTACGGCGTACGTGCCGAGATGATTTGCGACGGGTTTCATATTCATCCGGCGGCATTACGAATTGCCTTTTCGCAACTCGGCGAGGATAATTCCATCATTGTGAGTGATTCCATGTGTGCTGCCGGCCACGTGGATGGCGAATACGATTTGGGTGGACAAACGGTATATGTGAAAGACGGAAAAGCGTTGCTTGCTGACGGCACCATTGCTGCCTCTACCTCGAACGTATACGAGGAGCTTTGTAATGTCCTGCGGTTCGGTGTGCCGGTAAAACAGGCCATCAAATCCGCTACCATCAACCCTGCACGTGCTATTCGTGTGGATGATGAAACCGGCTCGATTGCAAAAGGCAAGCTTGCCGATTTATTGGTCGTCGATGAGAATTTTCGTATCGTGTTGGTCATGGTGCGTGGTGAGATTAAGGTGGATAACCGATAAGCGTGGACAAAGCCGCATCGCCTTTTGGCGATGCGGCTTCTTTACAAAAGCTGTGTGTTATGGTATACTATCCGTAACAATCAGGGAGGGAATAGCATGGCAAGAGAACGATACTTAGTGGGTGTTAGCCCTGAGGAGCTGGTGAAATCGGAATCGCTGCCGCCACCAAATACGCCCAAAGGAAAATGGGAAAATTTTTGGTACCATTACAAGTGGGTCACCATCGGTGTAGTTTTTGCGGTGGTTGCCGGTATCTTGTTGTTGGGACAGGTCATCAACAAAGTAAAACCCGATTACACGGTAACGTTTGTCTTGGAACAGGATTTATCGACGCCGGCCCAACAACGATTGAAAACGCAACTGGAAAATCTTGGAGAAGACCGCAATGGCGACGGGCAGGTTGTGGTAAATATACAGTTTTTAAACGTGTCGGTTGAGACCGCCGGGCGCAGAGCAGAAACCGATCAACGGCTAGCGGTTGCACACGTTGCTGCACGCAACGTTTACATGTTTGCGTTGGCTCCCGCATACTACCAAGACGTGTTAGTGCCGATCATGCACGACGACGTTTACTTCTTTGATAAAATTGGGGTAACAGCGAACGGCATAAGCGAGGATGGCCGTTATTGGAATTGGAAGGGCAGCCCGTTGCTGAAAGAAAAAGAAATGCAAGCGGTGGGAAGCCTAAAAGCGGCTCCTGAGGAATTGTATTTCGGTGTGCGTGCTCCATGGGAAAACATGTCTGAGAAAGAACGGGACGAGCAACAGGCGCACGTGGCATTGTTAAAAGCGTTTATACAGGCGAACGCTGAATAAGTGACAGCTGTTTTGTCCATACTATTTGTGGTACGACGGTATCAAATCACAAATAGGGAGGATATCTTCAATGCAGAACGAACAGCAAAAGCAGAATCAGCAGAATAAACAGAATCAGCAGAACCAGCAGAATAAACAGAATCAGCAAAATCAGCAGAACAAACAGAACCAGCAGAACAAACAGAATCAGTTCTAAGTAATTTTTTATCAAAAGCACCGTCAGATTGCTGGCGGTGCTTTTGATATTGGTGCTTGCGTTTTAAAAAAGGGTATGGTACAATGATAAAACGATGTGCTGAAAGGAAGTGGGCCAATGGCTGAACAGGGCATGTTTAAGACGGTGATGCGCGGATTCCGCAAAGAGGACGTCTTGCAATACATCGATGCGATGCTGGAAGAACATTCCGCACAAGAGAATGTGCTTGAAAAGCAGCTTGCGGAACTGCGCACGCAGCTTGCTGAGGCGCAAGTTGCGGCAGAGGCGGTTGCTGAAAACGAACGGTTGACAGCAGAGCTTGCTGATCAGAAGCAACGGGGCGATTTGTTGGAGTCGCAGGTGAGTGAAGTTTCCTTGCAAATGGAGCAGATGCGTCAGGAGCTTTCGTCTGTTGAACAGCAGAATACCGATTTTACGCAGCAAATCGAGCAGCGAGATGGAACGATTGCACAGTTGCAAGAGCAAAAAGCGACATTGGAGGCGCAGCTTGCCCAAAAGGATGCGTTGCTTTTTGAGCTGCGTTCACTGAGTGAGTCGTTTGGTGAGAAGATGACGGCCTTGTTATCGGAGGACGAAACAATCGTCAGCCAACCGTCCGAATGATACCTAAAACGGGATTTACGAATTTCCGCTTGTGTGAAAAACGTACGGAGATTCGATATTTCAGTATATAAAGGAGTAATGAACATGGCAGAGTTGAAGTATGATATTGTAAAAGAGTGTGGGGTACTGTCCGAGTCACCTACGGGATGGCGCAAGGAAATCAATTTGATTAGCTGGAATGACCGTGACCCCAAATACGATATTCGAGATTGGGCGCCCGATCATGCGAAGATGGGCAAAGGTGTTACGTTGACACCGGACGAAGTATTGCTTCTGCGTGATCTGTTGGGTGAAATGGACATTTAAGGAGTGAGTTGGCGTGGAATTTTTTGAAATTCTCAAAGCCGTTTTCCAAGGTATTGTGCAGGGTGTTACCGAATGGTTGCCCATTAGTAGTACCGGACATTTAATTATTGTAGATGCGTTTGTTCCCTTTACTCGTTCACAGGAGTTTTTTGATCTGTTTTCGGTATTGATCCAGCTGGGTTCTATTTTAGCGGTAGTGGTGCTCTATTTTGAGAAGCTCAATCCGTTTTCACCCGGCAAAGATGCCGACCAAAGAAAATCTACCTGGTCGTTATGGGGAAAGGTGTTGATTGCCAGCATCCCCGCCGCCGTTGCCGGTTTGTTGATTGACGATTGGCTGGATGCTATGGAGGCGGAACATAAAGGTACGTTTTTGTACATTATTGCAGCAGCGCTTATCGTGTACGGCATTGCGTTTTTGATTATGGAAAGTATGGTACGTACCGAAAAGGTCAAGAGTTTGTCTGACCTCCGTCCGAAAACGGCACTTGCGATCGGTGCTTTCCAAATGTTGGCGCTGATTCCCGGAACCTCCCGATCCGGTTCTACGATTTTAGGCGCCACTGCACTTGGCGCTTCCCGTACGGTTGCTGCTGAATTTTCCTTTTTCATGGCAATCCCCGTGATGTTGGGTGCCAGTGGCTTAAAATTGTTGAAAGCCGCCATGGAAGGGACGCTGTCCTTGTTTGAGGCAATCGATTGGGTTTGCTTAGCAGTTGGGTTTGTGGTCTCTTTCTTGGTTTCGGTGGTTGTCATTCGGTTCTTAATGGATTTTATTAAAAAACATGATTTCAAGGTGTTTGGCTGGTACCGCATTGTGCTGGGAATTGTGCTGATCGCTTTGACCGCCGCCGGTGTTACGTTAGCCGGCAGATAAGGCAAAGGGAAAGCCCGTTTGGAAGTTTCCAAACGGGCTTTTTTATCGTGATTGCCAATATTTTCGGTCTAAACTGCGGTATTGGATGGCTTCGGACAGGTGCTCGATCTTTAATATTTCGCTACCGTCTAAGTCCGCAATGGTGCGTGCGACTTTTAATAGACGGTCGTAAGCACGTGCCGATAATCCCAGCCGATCAAAAGCGTTTTGCATGACCAGTTGCGCAGCCTCCGACAGTGCGCAATGCTGACGGATCAAGGCGGGGGTAAGCTCAGCATTGGTGTGGATGGGTGTGTCGGCATAGCGTTCTAATTGAATACGGCGGGCGGCGTTGACACGTTCACGGATGACGGCGGAGGATTCCGCCGGCTTGGTGGCGGTGAGGTCCTGATATCCCACCGGCGGTACTTCAACGTGCAGGTCAAAGCGGTCAAGCAACGGACCCGAAATACGGGACAGGTAGCGTGTGACGTCCTTTGGCGGACAGGTGCACGCACGAGTTGGGTGACCGTAGTAACCGCAAGCGCAAGGATTCATTGCCGCTACCAACATAAACGAACAGGGATAGGTCAAGGAACCGCTGGCACGGGAAATGGTGACCCGATGGTCTTCGAGTGGTTGCCGTAAGCCTTCGGTTGCCCGACGAGAAAATTCGGGGAGTTCGTCTAAAAACAGAACGCCGTTATGTGCCAACGATACCTCACCCGGGCGAGGTATCGTGCCGCCGCCCGACAGGCCAACAGGCGATACCGTGTGATGAGGCGAGCGAAACGGACGGCATGACAGCAATCCAACGTTGTCCGGCAACGTGCCGACAATGGAGTGAACCGAGGTGGATTCCAGCGCTTCTTCACGGGTCATGTCCGGTAGGATGGAGGGTAGGCGCTTTGCCAGCATGCTTTTGCCTGATCCGGGAGGGCCGACCAACAAAATATTATGATTGCCCGCTGCGGCGATCTCCATCGCTCGACGGGGAACCTCTTGACCCATGACTTCGGAAAAATCCGCAACACCGGTATCCGCATGAGGTGTAAACTCCGTTTTGGAAAGCGGGGTCAGCGGTTGCTCATCACTTAAATGGGCGAGGAGAGGTTTTATATGATCCACGGCATACACGGTGATGCCGTCAACCACCGCACCCTCGGCGGCATTTTGTTTGGGAATGATAACGGTGTGGATACCTGCTTTGCGGGCGGCCAGCACCATGGGCAATACACCATGTACGGGACGGATATCACCCGCCAACGACAGTTCGCCGATGAAGGCGATACCCGATGGGTCGAAGGAGAGCTGTTCGGTGGCACGCAACAATGCCAACAACAACGGCAGATCGTATACGGCGCCCTCTTTTTTAACGTCAGCGGGGGCGAGGTTGACCGTGATATGGCTGACAGGGAAGGAAAATCCGCAGTTTTTCATAGCGGCTCGTACACGGTCACGGGATTCCTTGACAGCCGCACCGGGTAAGCCGACAACATCAAAACCGGGTAATCCTTGCGAGATGTCCGCTTCTACTTCGACGGTGTAACCGTCGATACCGAGCACTCCTAAACTATGTATTTGTGAAAACATCCAGATCCAACCTTTCCCGAGACATCCGTTTTTTCAAGTATAGCGTAAAACTACCCAAAAAGCAAATAAAAACCCCACAGCGGGTGCTGGGCGGTCTGGTCTATTAATTGCGAAGGGCTTGCAGGGGGGCGGGAATGCGGCCGCCACGGTGAATAAAACGGGCGGGTGAGGCAGCATTGACCGGCATAACCGGACCGGAACCCAACAAACCGCCGAAGGATAGTTCGTCACCAACCGATTTTCCAATGGCGGGAATCACACGCACGGCGGTGGCTTTATTGTTGATCATACCGATGGCGGCTTCGTCTGCGATAATCGCCGAGATGACTTCGGCGGGGGTATCGCCCGGAATGTTGATCATATCCAGTCCGACCGAGCAGACGGCTGTCATGGCTTCTAATTTTTCAATGCGCAGACAACCGGTACGGGCGGCATGGATCATGCCCGCATCTTCGGTAACCGGAATAAAGGCACCGGATAAGCCCCCGACGTGGGAGGATGCCATAACACCGCCTTTTTTTACCGCATCGTTGAGCAATGCCAGCGCAGCGGTGGTACCGTGAGCACCGCAACACTCCAAGCCCATTTCCTCTAAAATGTAGGCGACCGAGTCACCGACGGCGGGTGTCGGCGCCAGCGATAAGTCAACAATACCAAACGGTACGCCTAAACGGCGGGAGGCTTCTTTTGCAACCAGTTGTCCCATACGGGTGATCTTAAAAGCGGTGCGTTTGATGAGATCGGCAACGGCGGTCAGATCGCAGTCGCCGGCTTTGGCGAGCGCCGCACGCACCACACCGGGACCGGATACACCGACGTTGATGACGCAATCCGGTTCGCCGACGCCGTGGAAAGCGCCTGCCATGAAGGGGTTGTCCTCCGGCGCATTACAAAAAACGACCAGCTTGGCAGGACCGATACAGTTGCGGTCGGCGGTCAGTTCTGCCGCACGACGCACGACACGTCCCATTTCACCCACGGCATCCATATTGATGCCGGATTTGGTGGAACCGATGTTGACCGAGGAACAGACGTGGTCGGTGGCAGCCAATGCTTCGGGGATGCTTTCAATGAGTTCGCGATCTCCCGCAGCAAAGCCTTTTTGCACCAGAGCCGAATACCCGCCGATGAAGTTGACACCGCAAGCAAGGGCGGCTTTTTCCAATGCCAAGGCGAGTTTCAGCGGTTCTTTTTTGGCACAGGGGGCGAGTATCATGGCAATGGGTGTGACCGAAATCCGTTTATTGATGATCGGAATGCCGTATTCTTTTTCAATTTGCTCGCCGACCTCCACCAAATGTTTGGCACGGGTGGTGATCTTGTCGTATACACGTTGGCAGACAACGTCAATATCGCTATCGCAGCAATCGAGCAACGAAATGCCCATGGTGATGGTACGAATGTCCAGGTTCTCTTCCTGGATCATGGTGATGGTTTCTAATATATCACGTGCGTTTAGCATAAACGGTTCTCCTTAAATCTGATGCATGGAGTTGAAAATGTCTTCGTGCATCGTATGAATGGACAGTCCCATCGTTTTACCGAGCTCAGACAGCTCGTCTGCCAGTAACGGGAACGCTGTATCGCATTTTTCAATGTCTACCATCATGATCATCGCAAACATATCCTGCAAGATGGATTGGGTTACCTCCAATACGTTGACTTGATGGTCGGCGCAGATGGTGGATACCTTGGCGAGGATTCCGACCATATCTTTTCCAATGACGGTAATAATAGCACGCATACAACAGTTCTCCTTTGTAGTAGATTCAATCTGGAATCGTTGTTCTTATCATACACCTATTTCGGTGTAAAATCAAACATTTTATTTGCATATACGGAAATTTGTGGTACAATGAAAAAAACAGTGTATGGCAGGAGGAAATGTTCATGGATAAATTGCTGAAATTGTTGGATTCCAACGCTCGTTTAACGGATGAACAGTTGGCAACGATACTGGATATATCGGAGACGGAGGTGCGCACCCAGATCGCAAAGCTGGAAAAAGAGGGCGCAATCCGTGCATACAAAGCCATTGTGGATTGGGATAAGACCGATCGGACATGTGTGACTGCCATTATTGAATTGAAAGTCACACCCCGCCGTGACGTTGGCTTTGAGGGCATCGCTGAGCAGATCATGGCATTTGAAGAGGTGGAGAGTGTCTATCTCATGTCCGGCGGTTATGATCTGTCGGTACGTGTTACGGGTCACAGTTTTCAGGAGATCGCAGCCTTTGTGGCAAAACGGCTGGCGCCGCTGGATTCGGTGCTGTCCACCTCTACGCATTTTGTGTTGCGTCGATACAAAGAGAGCAACGTGATGTTTTTAGGGGAAAACCAAGACGAGAGAGGATATATGTAATTTCATGAACTACGAACAGTTGATGAATCGCACCGTAGTAGGGTTACAACCCTCCGGTATTCGGCGGTTCTTTGATATTGCCAACGATATGGAAGACGTGATCTCGCTGTCCATCGGCGAGCCGGATTTTTCCACGCCGTTCCATATTCGGGAAAAAGGCATTGAATCTTTGGAAAAGGGAAAGACGTGGTATACCTCCAATGCAGGTATGCCGCAGTTGCGGTCGGCGATCAGTCGCTATGTCGAGCGGCATTTCGGTACGGTGTATGACCCCGCCACTGAAGTGTTGGTAACGGTAGGCGGCAGCGAAGGAATCGACCTGTGCTTGCGTGCCGTCATTGAACCGGGTGACGAGGTGTTGATTCCCCAGCCGAGTTTTGTGTGTTACGAACCGTTAACCACGATTGCCGGCGGTGTACCGGTACCCATTGTGACCCGTGCAGAGGATGGATTTCGATTGACGGCTGAGGCATTACGTGCTGCCATTACTCCCAAAACCAAGTTGTTAGTCTTCCCGTTCCCCAGCAACCCGACCGGTGCCGTCATGCGCCGTGAGCATTTGGAGGAGATCGCAGAGGTGCTGCGGGGAACCGATATTTTGGTGCTGTCGGATGAGATTTACGGCGAGCTGACTTACGGCGATGGTCGGCACGTCAGCATCACGTCCATACCGGGCATGAAAGAACGTACGGTGTACGTTGCCGGCTTTTCCAAGGCGTTTGCCATGACCGGATGGCGGTTGGGCTATGCGTGTGCACCCGCCCCTGTCATGAAACAGATGCTCAAACTCCATCAATATGCCTTAATGTGCGCACCTACGGTGTCCCAACATGCTGCTATTGAAGCGATGGAAAACGGGGATGCGGACGTGGAGGAGATGCGGGCGGATTACGATTCCCGTCGGCGGTTTATTGTGGGTGAGCTGAACAAAATGGGGTTACAATGTTTTGACCCTGAGGGCGCTTTTTACGTGTTCCCGTCCATCCAAAAAACCGGCATGACCTCCGAGGAATTTTGCACGGCCTTGTTGATGGAAAAACACGTGGCGGTGGTGCCCGGCTCTGCTTTTGGTGCGTGCGGGGAAGGGTTTGTTCGCATTTCCTATTGTTATTCCATTGGTCATATTACCGAGGCGATGAAGCGGATGCGAGCCTTTTTAGAAAGCCGGAATTTATTGTGAAGATAACGGTCAAAGCGCCTGCCAAAATCAATTTGGTGCTGGACGTTGTAGGGCGGCGAGCCGACGGCTATCATCTGCTTGAAACAGTGTTTCAGGCGGTGGATTGGTACGATCGCATTACGGTGGAATCCGCAGAGCAGATGCGGTTTTTGTGTAGTGGCAGTGCGCCGCAGGATGAACGCAATACGGCTTACCGTGCGGCGGTGCTGTTTAATGAGCGTATCGGGTGTACGGACGCTTATCACATTACGGTTGATAAGCAGATTCCCATGCAAGCGGGGCTTGCGGGTGGAAGTGCGGATGCGGCAGGGGTGTTGGTGGCGCTTAATCGCTTACGTGGCGAGCCGTTATCCGTTGCCGAGCTGTGCGAGATCGGCGCCAAGATCGGTGCGGACGTACCGTTTTGTGTGGTAGGCGGAACAGTGCTGGCAACCGGTATCGGGGAACAGTTGCGGTCGTTGCCGCCTTGGACACAAGGGTATGTGGTGATTGCAAAACCGACCGACGGCGTATCCACCCCCGAGGCGTATCGGCGGTTGGATGCCGCACAGAATCTACCACACCCTTCGGCGGATGCTTGCTGTAAGGCGATTGAAAGCGGGAACCGGGAAGCGTTAGCCTGTTCGGTGGGCAACGTGTTTGAAACGGCGCTGGCAATTCCGTCGTGTCTGTCACTCAAAGAACAGCTATTGCAACATGGCGCCGCCGCTGCCTGTATGAGTGGAAGCGGGTCGGCGGTATTTGGGTTGTTTTACGAAAAGGTGCCTGCTGAACAATGCGCTGAGCAGTTACAGGTGGAAACGGTTCGGGTGTGTCGGCCGTGCGGTGGCGTTATCGTTGAATAAGTGAAAGAAATCCGTCCATGCTTTATGTCAAGAACATAAAGGGAGGACGGATTTTTATGATGAAATGGGTAAAAGCAGCGGCGGGTGCCATATTGGTAGGGCTGGTCTTATGGGTGTGCGGATTTGTCGGTACTTGCACGACCGTACGGGAATCGGTGGTGAGAATGCATATTTTGGCAAATTCGGACAGTGAGGCAGACCAGGCGGTTAAGATGCAGGTACGGGATGCCGTGACAGCCGCCGGCGCCGGGTTGTTGGATGGTGTTACCTCCCGTGCCGAGGCGGAGCAGCGGTTACAAGAGGCGCTTCCCCGTTTGACAGCGGTGGCGCAGGAGTGCGTTCAAAAGGCGGGATTTTCCTATCCTGTCAAAGCGGAATTGACCGAAATGTATTTTACGACCCGCATATATGAGAACGGTACGTTCCCGGCGGGGCGGTATCATGCTGTCCGTCTTTCGCTCGGTGAGGCGAAGGGGAAAAATTGGTGGTGCGTGATGTACCCACCGCTGTGTGTGTCGGCGGCAACGGATAAAAATTCCTTACGAGACGTACTGCCCGGTGAGGCGTGTACGGTTGTGGAGGATGGTTCACGTTTTGTGATACGATTTAAGGTGTTGGAATGGGTACAGGAATTGGTTGAATGGTTTTCGGTCAAATAAAAAATCTGTGAGAGACAATTCTCTCACAGATTTTTTGATGTGGGGAGTTATTTGTCCAGGTAACGGCAAGCGGACATAGCGGCGATGGCGCCATCGGAGGCTGCGGTCACGACCTGACGGATGTGTTTTTGACGGCAGTCACCCGCTACAAAGACCCCCTCGGTATCACCCAGACACCGTTCGTCAGCGGCAAAATAGCCACGGGTATCCAGCGATGCGAGATGCGAAAACGCTTCGTTTTCCGGCACTAAACCGACTGCCAGAAAAGCGCCGTCTATCGTAAGGTCAGCGGTTTCACCGCTTTGCTCATTGCGCACCTGCAAGCCGCAAAGCGCACCGTTGTTGGTGTGATAGGCGGTGACGACCGTATTAAACAGCACTTCCACGTTATCCTTGGCAAGCAAGGCTTCGGCAAGCTTCGCTTCGCCGGTAAAGGTGGCGAGATTTTGCACCAGCGTTACCTTACGGCAGACTTCTGACAACAGCAAGGCTTCTTGCAAAGCGGAGTTGCCGCCGCCGATCATGGCGGTATCCTGTCCGGCATAAAAAGCGCCGTCGCACACAGCACAGAACGAGATACCGTTACCGATTAACTCTTGTTCACCCGGCAGGCCTAACGTGCGGTGCTTGACACCGACAGCCAGGATGACAGAGCGTCCCTCAAAGGTGTTGCCTTCCTCGGTGGTGGCGACAAAAACGTTGTCTTTTTTATCCAGCGAGATGACGGTTTCCAGTTCGGCATCGGCACCGAGCGATAGTGCTTGGTCTACCAGTTGTTCCGCAAACGCGCTACCGCTGATCTGCTTAAAGCCGGGGATATTTTCCACCTTGGGAGAAAAGGCGATCTGGCCGCCAAATCCGCCTTTTTCAATTATCAAAACCGATTTTCCCGCACGCAGTGCATAGATGGCAGCGGTCAGGCCAGCGGGACCGCCGCCGATTACGAGTATATCATACATATTGACATTCCTCCGTGAAAAAGGGTCGGGCGCCGCCCGACCCTTTTGGATTGTAAAACGATTTACAGGGTTGCCAGATATTTTTTGATTTCCGGTACGCTGTAATAGGTTTGGAACTGTTCACCGTCGGTGATGACCAGCGTGGGCGCGCCCTTGATGCCGTATTGGCGGCACAAATCCAGATTTTCATCTGCGATGCGTTTTTCGTATGCCACACCGGCTTTGGCAAGCAAGCTTTCCGCTACACGACAGTTGGGGCAGGTGACACGAGAGATCAAAATCGCTTTGGTTTCGGTCGGGCGGGGTTGCATCTGCGCCGTACAGCTACAAGTAACCACTTCTGCTTGGACAGCGGTGTCCGCTACGACACGGTTACGAGGGGTGGAGTTGGCGATATTGTAGACTTTGCGGTCCTTGTACTCCTGCGCTTTACCGTCGTTCCAGTTTTGAACCGGGCGATAGTAACCGGTGATACGGCTGTACACCTCTGCTTTGCCGCCGCAATGCGGGCAGTTATAATGCTCGCCGGTCAAGTAACCGTGATCGGGGCAGACCGAATAGGTCGGGGACATGGTGTAGTACGGAAGTTTGTGGTTTTCTGCAATTTTACGAACCAACGTTGCCGCCGCTTTCCAGTCGGGCAGTTTCTCGCCTAAGAAGGCATGGAATACGGTGCCGGAGGTGTAGCGGGTCTGCAATTCGTCCTGAATCTCCAATGCCGAGAAAATATCCTCGGTGTAGCCTACCGGCAGATGGGAGGAGTTGGTGTAGTAAGGCGTGCCGTTCTCGTTTGCGGTGATGATATCCGGGAATTGGGATTTGTCATGTTTGGCAAAACGATAGGTGGTGGACTCGGCCGGAGTTGCTTCCAGGTTATACAGGTCACCGTATTTTTCCTGGTAGTCACTGAGTCTTTCACGCATGTGGTCAAGCACTTCTTTTGCAAAGGTTTGTACTCGCTCGTCGGTGAGATCGGCTTTCAACCATTTGGCATTTAAGCCCACTTCGTTCATACCGATCAAGCCGATGGTGGAGAAGTGGTTGGCAAAGGTGCCGAGGTACCGTTTGGTATACGGATACAAGCCGTTTTCCATGAGCTGGGTAATAACCGTGCGTTTGGTATGCAAGCTGCGAGCCGAGATGTCCATCAGTTTATCCAACCGTGCGTAGAAGTCAGCTTCGTTTTCCGCAAGGTAAGCGATGCGGGGCAGGTTGATGGTGACAACACCGATGGAACCGGTCGATTCGCCCGAACCAAAGAAGCCGCCGGATTTTTTACGCAGTTCACGCAGATCCAGACGCAGACGGCAGCACATACTGCGCACGTCGGAGGGCTCCATGTCGGAGTTGATGTAGTTGGAGAAATACGGCGTGCCGTATTTGGCGGTCATTTCAAATAACAGCTTGTTGTTCTCGGTTTCACTCCAATCAAAATCACGGGTGATGGAGTAGGTGGGGATGGGATATTGGAAACCACGGCCGTTGGCATCGCCTTCGATCATGATCTCGATGAACGCTTTGTTCACCATATCCATTTCTTTTTTGCAATCCCCGTAGGTGAAGTCCATTTCTTTGCCGCCTACGATAGCGGGCAGGTCTTTGAGGTCTGCCGGTACGGTCCAGTCCAACGTGATGTTGGAGAACGGCGCTTGCGTACCCCAGCGAGAGGGGGTGTTGACACCGTACACGAAGGATTGGATGCATTGTTTGACTTCCTTCTGGGTGAGGTTGTCCACCTTAACAAACGGGGCAAGGTAGGTATCAAAGGAGGAGAAAGCCTGTGCGCCCGCCCATTCGTTTTGCATGATGCCCAGGAAGTTGACCATCTGATTACACAAGGTGGACAGGTGGCTGGCGGGGGAGGAAGTGATCTTACCCGGTACACCGCCGAGGCCTTCTTGAATGAGCTGCTTTAAGCTCCATCCGGCGCAGTAGCCGGTGAGCATGGACAGGTCGTGCAGATGGATTGCGGCGCTGCGATGCGCTTCCGCAATCTCTTCGTCGTAAATTTCACTCAACCAATAGTTGGCGGTAATAGCGCCTGAGTTGGACAAGATCAATCCGCCGACCGAGTAGGTGACGGTGGAGTTTTCCTTTACACGCCAGTCGTTAATTTTTAAGTAGTTGTCTACCAAATCTTTATAGTTGAGCAACGCAGAATTGACGTTGCGGATCTTTTCACGCTGTTTACGATACAAGATGTATGCTTTGGCAACGTCGGCATAACCCGCATCCGACAATACCTGTTCCACACAGTCTTGAATATCTTCCACCGAAATGATGCCGTCTTTGATTTTCGGCTCAAAGGTGGAAGTCACCTGCAAAGCCAGCATATTGATTACGCTGGGATGATAATTTTTCTCCAATGCGTCGAACGCTTTGGTCATGGCGGCGCTGATTTTGGAAATGTCAAATTCCACGGTACCGCCGTCACGTTTTGCTACTTGATACATACCGAAACCTCCTCATAATATTCGTTATTACACAACACAAGAAAAAAGATAGGTGCCCAAAAGGGCGAGTGTCCACACTATACCACATATTGTGCGAAAAGTCAAGATATTGTGGCAAATATTTTTTGAATTGCACAAGATATTGTGTTTATATGTCAACGCCACGCAGAGAAACCGTTTCCACATACGGGGCAAGACGGGCAGCATAGCGTTGCAATGCATCCACAGAGGGAGCGTGCAAGCCGCTGCACAGCACGTTATCACGGTCGACGTACGATTGCAGAAAAAAGCGAGTCGCTTTTTTCCGCGGGGACAGACGGGTCAGCCATTCGCCAATCTCCCAAAACGCTTGCTCGTTATGCAGTTCGTCCACGACGGTGGTGCGAAGCTCATAGTCTACTACATCTGATAACAGCAGTTTTAAGCTTTGTTCGATGTCGTCCAATGCACAGTCGGTTTGTCCGACGGTGTCGCTGTACAAAGTTGGGCTGTTTTTGACGTCCATCGCAACGTAGTCCACCAGCTGTTCGGATATAAGGCGTTGCAGAACAAGCGGACGGGTGCCGTTGGTGTCTAATTTCACCGAAAATCCCAGCGCTTTGATGTCCCGTATCAAGTCTTCCAAGCCCGGGTGAAGTGTCGGTTCGCCGCCGGTTAAGCAAACACCGTCTAACAAGCCCTGTCGTTTTTGTAAAAACGACAAGAGTTCGGTAGTGGTCATGGCGTCAGGTGCTGTGCTGTCCAGCAGTCCGCTGTTATGGCAAAACGGACAGCGGAAGTTACAGCCCGGCAAAAACACCGTGCATGCCACCTTGCCGGGGAAATCCAACAACGTCATCTTTTGGAGTCCTGCGATATCCAAAATGTTCACCTCCCGAATTCGTACCGCTCTATCATACTATACCGACAAAGGGTTGTCAACTACAAAACACAAGATATTGTGTTTTTATTTTTATAGTTTTCCATATTTTGAGTGGAGTGGGAAATTATACAAGGCGAAAAACGACACAAACAGCAAGGATAAGACGGCGGAATTCTTGCAAATCTTTACGGACAAGCTCTTATAATAGGAAAAAAGGAGATGAAGCAGATGGGAGTACGGACCGAGGAAACGGCGACCGAGATGACGGTGTGGTTGTCGGGGGAGTTGGACCACCATGCGGCACGGCTGATGCGTGAACAGATCGACAATGCCATCGCTCGTTCAACGGTGAAAACGGTGCGGTTGGATTTTTCCGGTGTTGGGTTTATGGACAGCTCGGGTATCGGGCTGATCATGGGGCGGTATCGGTTGATGTTGTCACGGGGGGGACGGCTTTTGGTGGTCGGTGTATCCGAACGATTAAAAAGGGTGATGAAGCTTGCCGGCTTGGAACGGTTACCGGTCTGGGAGGAAGCGGCACGAAACGAAAAAAAGCAGGGGGCATATAAACGATGAGAAAACCAATGAACGAGATGAAAATTACCTTTCCCAGTCGGTCGGCAAACGAGGGGTTTGCACGATCGGCGGTGGCATCTTTTTTGTCGCAATTAGATCCGGCGGTGGATGAGCTGGCGGATCTGCGCACGGCGGTATCCGAAGCGGTGACCAACTGTATCGTGCACGCCTACGGCGACACGATCGGCACAATTACCATTCAGATGAAATTGTATGCCGATGGGCGCACCGTGATAAAGATTCGAGATAAAGGGTGCGGTATCCCCGACGTTGAGCAGGCGATGGAGCCGTTGTTTACCACCGGTGGGGATGATCGGTCGGGACTGGGCTTTTCGGTGATGGAAAGCTTTACCGATAAATTGCGGGTATCCTCCAAACCGGGACGGGGTACTGTTGTGACGATGGAAAAATACATAATGGTGAAAGAACGGATGGCGAAGCCGTTGTGAAAGAGCGAGAAGAAAAGATCTGCGGGAACATGGGGTTAGTCCATGCTTGCGCCCGTCGGTTTATCGGGCGAGGGATCGAGTACGATGATTTGGTACAGGCGGGAAGCATGGGGTTGGTTAAAGCGGTGGACGGTTTTGACGAAAGCCGAGGACTGAAATTTTCCACCTATGCGGTGCCGGTCATTTTGGGAGAAATACGGCGGCTGTTCCGTGACGGCGGAACGGTCAAGGTCAGTCGTTCGTTGAAGGAGTTAGCGATGCGCGTTTCGCAACAGCGAGACGCGTTTTGTCTGCAAGAAGGTCGTGAACCGAGTGTGATCGAACTCGCCGAAAAGTTGGGTATCGAGCGTGAACAGGCGGCAGAGGCTTTGGGTGCATCCTTGCCGCCGCTGTCCCTTACTCGTAGCGGCGAGGAGGATGAGGGGGATGAGTTTGATATTCCGGTGGAATCGCCGGAATCCTTGATCACCGACCGTCTGGCTTTGCGCCAGCTACTGGAAAATCTACCGCCTCACGACCGTTCGCTTATTGTGTATCGCTATTTTCGTCGCCAGACACAGCAGGCAACCGCCGAGGCATTGGGCATGACACAGGTACAAGTATCCAGGCGAGAACGAGTCATTTTACAACAGCTGCGTGAGCAATTGATTGGATAATGCAAAATATAAAACATTTGTTCGATTTTCCTCTTGACATTTTGTCGGATGATGCAGTATAATAGGTAACATAGAATATATGTGGTATATTGAAAGAGAGGAAACGAGTATGGCTGAGGTTAAACGGAAGGCGGCGGACAAACCGGTTGCCTCCACAACGGCAAGCAAGCAAAAGGCGTTAGAAGCGGCATTATCCCAGATTGAAAAAGCGTACGGCCGAGGTGCGGTCATGCGGTTGGGTGAGAATGCGAACATGAACGTGGAGGTTATCCCCACCGGTTCCTTGACGCTGGACGTAGCGCTTGGTGTAGGCGGATTACCTCGTGGCCGTATTATTGAGATATACGGACCGGAAGCGTCGGGTAAAACGACGCTGGCTTTGCATGCGGTGGCGCAAGCACAAAAGCAAGGCGGCGAAGCGGCCTATATCGACGTGGAACATGCGCTGGATCCGGTGTATGCCAAAGCGTTGGGTGTGGACGTGGATTCCTTGCTGGTGTCCCAGCCGGATACCGGCGAACAGGCATTGGAGATCGCCGAAGCCCTGATTCGGTCGGGTGCGATCGATATGGTGGTTATCGACTCGGTTGCCGCACTGGTGCCTCGTCAGGAGATCGAGGGCGAGATGGGCGATTCCCACGTTGGGTTACAGGCTCGGTTGATGTCACAGGCGATGCGTAAACTGGCGGCGGCTGTGGGTAAAGCCGGGTGTGTGGCGGTGTTTATTAACCAGTTGCGTATGAAAGTCGGCGTGATGTACGGAAATCCCGAAGTGACCGCCGGTGGTAATGCGCTGAAATACTATGCCTCGGTTCGGTTGGATGTGCGCCGTACCGAAACGCTGAAAGCGGGCGGTGAGCCGATCGGCTCGCATACCCGTGTGCGTGTGGTGAAAAACAAAGTGGCGCCGCCGTTTAAAGAGGCGGAGTTTGACGTGATCTATGGTAAAGGCATTTCTCGCATGGGTGAGCTTTTGGATCTTGCCATTAAATTTGATATTATTCAAAAATCGGGGTCTTGGTTCTCTTACAAGGAGGAGCGACTGGGACAAGGCCGTGACAACATTAAAGATTTATTGCTTGCCAATCCGGCTATCAGCGAGGAGATCGAGCAAGCGGTGTTGGCGGCGATTCAAAGCGGTAAAGCCGATGATACGGCTGATGCTGTGACGGCTCCGCCTGTTGAAATCCCGATTCAGGCAGCGGCACAGTACACGGCTGCCAGCGCACGTTCCAGCATTGATATTATGGTGGATGACGAATGATCATCGTGGGTGTGCGTCCCGCCCGAGGGCACTATATGCAGTTGACCTTGGATACGGGGAACAAAGTGTTGATCGATAAGACGACGTGGGAGGAGTCCCCTTACGGGCAGGACTCCTCCTTGTCGGATGAGCAGCTGGAAGCGTTGATAACCGCTTCCGATCACCGCCGTGCGACCAGCAGGGCGGTGTATTTGTTGTCTAAGCGGGATCTTTCCCGTCGGGAATTGGAGCAGAAACTTTGCCGTGAAAAAGGACGGTATCAACCCGAAAAACGTGAACTGGCAGCCGAAACCGCCGCCAAAATGCAAGCGTGCGGGTACATTAACGATGCTGCCTATGCGGCTCGTTTGGCAGAGCAATATACGTATACACGCCTTTATCCGAAACGGAGGGTCGTGCAAGCGTTACTGCAAAAAGGGATAGACCGTGACATCGCTGAGCAGGCGGTTCGGGATGTTTGCGCCGATGATGGTAAGTTAGCACTTGAATTTTTGAGGAAAAAGCGGTATACTGTTCCGAAGGAATCAAAAGAATTTGACCGAATCGCTGCGGCGATGGCACGATATGGGTTTACCGGCGAGGATATCCGCCGTGCCATGCGTCGGTGGATGGAGGAAACGGATTTTGAGTAAAGTAGGAATGGTATCATTGGGGTGTCCGAAAAATCAAATGGATGCCGAATTGATGCTGGCAAAGTTGCGGGATGCCGGGTTTGAGCTTACGTCCGAAAGTGGTCTGGCAGATGTGGTAATTGTGAATACCTGCGGCTTCATAGAGGATGCCAAGCGTGAAGCGATTGAAAATATATTGGAGTTTGCTCAACTGAAAAAAGAGGGGCAGATTCAAAAAATCATCGTGACCGGTTGTTTAGCGCAGCGGTATCAAGAGGAACTGTGCCAAGAGCTGCCGGAGTGCGATGCGGTACTGGGCCTCGGCGCAAACGGTGATATTGTCGAGGTCGTGCAACAGGTGTTGGCGGATGATACCGTTAAACGGTTCCCCGATCTGTCCTGTTGGTCGTTGGAGGGTGACCGCTTGTTAACGACGCCCGACTTTTTTGCGTATCTGCGTATCGGCGATGGGTGCAATAATTGTTGTACCTATTGTGCCATTCCCAAAATTCGGGGCGGATTGCGCAGTCGGGATATGGAGGCGGTTTTGAAAGAGGCACGTACCTTGGTGGAAAACGGCGCCAAGCAGTTGGTGGTGGTAGCGCAAGACCCCACCTCGTACGGTGCAGAACTCGATGGCGTGTCCAAGCTGCCGACGTTGCTTGACCGTTTGTGTGAGATTGACGGATTGCATTGGATTCGGTTATTATATTGTTATCCCGAACACATCACCGAGGAATTGCTGGACGTGATGGCACGGCAAGAGAAGGTAGCCAAGTACTTGGATATGCCGATCCAGCACGTTTCGGGTCGGGTGCTTAAAGCGATGAACCGTCCCGGTGATCGGGAATCGTTGACCGCTTTGATTGCCCACATTCGTCAGCGTGTGCCGGGAATCGTTTTACGTACCACCGTTATGACGGGATTCCCTACTGAGAGCGAAGCGGATTTTGAACAGCTGTGTGAATTTATTAAAGAGGTGCGGTTCGAACGGCTTGGTTGTTTTGCGTTCTCGGCAGAAGAGGGAACGGTAGCGGCGACCATGACACCAATGGTCCCGGAAAAGGTACGGGCAAAGCGGCAGGATATTGTCATGGAACTCCAAAACCGCATCATGCAGGACTACCAGGAACAGCAGATCGGGAAAACCGTCGAGGTGTTGGTGGAATCGTTTGACCGCTATGCGGAATGTTGGTTTGGACGCACCTACGGTGATGCGCCGGATATCGACGGAAAAGTGTTTTTTACGACACGTGAGCGTGTTGTGCCCGGTGATCTGGTACAGGTACAGATCACCGATTATATGGATTGGGATTTGGTGGGTGAACGCATATGAATTTACCGAATAAATTGACCATTCTGCGCATTATTTTGTCGCCGCTGTTTTTATTGTTGGCGGTATGGGAGTTTCCGTTTCACTATGCGGCGGCACTTGTTGTGTTTGTCGCAGCGGCGCTGACCGATATGATGGACGGCAAAATTGCCCGTTCAAGAGGACTGATTACCAATTTGGGTAAATTCTTAGACCCCTTAGCGGACAAGATGCTCACAACCGCTGCTTTTTTGGTGTTTTTGGTGACCGGTCAAATGGACGTGTGGGCGCTGATGATCGTTTTAACACGGGAATTCATGGTCACCTCCGTACGGTTGCTTGCCGCAAAGGACGGAACGGTGATTGCTGCTAACCTTTGGGGAAAAACCAAAACGGTGGCGCAGTTCATTGCGATTATTTATACGTTGCTCGCCTTGGAGGTCTCGTCTTGGCAGACGGGTCTACTTGCGGGACTTGATCTGCCGTCGGCGGTGTTTACGGTACCGTTGGTGGTCGGTCAGGTGCTTATTTGGGTATCGGTGGTGTTGACTGCCCTTTCCGGTGTGGAATACGTGTGGGGCAATCGCCATTATTTTGCCGGTGAAAAATAAGGGTAGACTTTTTGGGATTTTCTGCTATAATAACAGTAAAGCGTTGAGTGGGAGAAGTACCCGTATCGTTTCGTAACAGAGAGAGAATGTCGGCGGCTGGAAGCATTCTCAGGCGAACAAGCGGCGAAATGCACCCACGAGCGGCAAGGGGAACGCAGTTGTCAGTATCCTTGCTCGGGTAACCGCCGTTATCGGGTTTTGAGTGAAATACGAAGTGGAACCGTGCATAGCACCTTCGTCGCAGTGATTGCGATGAGGGTGTTTTTTGTTAGGAGGAACGCTATGTTTAGTCGGCTGAAAGAGGATATTGCGGTGGTGCGGGAGAAAGACCCGGCGGCTCGTTCAACGTTGGAGATATTATTGTTGTATAACGGGCTCAAAGCCGTGCGAGCGCATCGGCGTGCGTATTGGTGTTATCATCACGGCTTTAAGTTTTTGGCTCGGTTTATTTCGCAACACGCCTTGTGGCGTACCGGTATTGAGATCCACCCGGCGGCTACTATCGGGCGGCGGTTGTTTATCGACCATGGTACGGGGGTGGTGATCGGTGAGACGACCATCATCGGCGATGATTGTACCATCTACCAAGGGGTTACGCTCGGCGGTACCGGTAAGGAAAAAGGGAAACGGCATCCCACACTCGGTAATCAGGTGATGGTGGGCGCCGGTGCCAAGGTGCTGGGTCCCATTGAAATCGGCGACGGAGCACGTATTGCCGCCGGTGCGGTGGTGTTGCAGGATATTCCGTCGGAATCCACGGCGGTGGGTGTGCCGGCACGGGTGGTACGGCGCAAAGGCGAAAAGGTAGCGCCGCTTGACCAGGTCCATATTCCGGACCCGGTTGCACAAGAAATTCAGCGGTTAGAGCAACGCATTGATGCGTTAACGGCAATCAAAACGGAGGGAACAGACAGATGAAAATTTACAATACCATGGCCCGTGAGAAACAAGAACTCGTGACGATCGAGCCGAACGTAGTGCGCATTTATGCGTGCGGTCCGACGGTGTATAACTATATTCATATCGGTAACGCTCGTCCGTTGTGTGTATTCGACGTGCTGCGCCGTTATTTGGAATGGCGGGGGTACACGGTGAAATTTGTGCAGAATTTCACCGACATTGACGACAAGATCATTCGTCGTGCGAATGAGGAAAACGTAACGTATGACGTGATTGCCGAACGGTATATTGAGGAATTCTGGACCGATGCCAAAGGACTCGGTGTGCGCCAGGCGACGGTACATCCTCGTGCGACCGAAAACATGAATGAGATTTTGGATATTATCCGTAAATTGGAAGAAAAGGGATATGCCTATAAAGCGGCAAACGGGGACGTGTATTTCCGTACCCGTAAAGATGCATCGTACGGTAAGCTGTCCCATCAGCCCATCGATGATCTGGAATCGGGCGCACGCATCGGTATCGGCGAGGAAAAAGAGGATGCTTTGGATTTTGCGTTGTGGAAAGCAGCAAAACCCGGCGAGCCGTTTTGGGAATCGCCGTGGAGTGACGGTCGTCCCGGCTGGCATATCGAGTGTTCGGCGATGGCTCGGCGCTATCTTGGTGAGTCCATCGACATTCATTGCGGCGGTCAGGATTTAATCTTCCCGCACCACGAAAATGAGGTTGCGCAGAGTGAGTGCTGCAATGATGCGCCGTTTGCACGGTATTGGATGCACAACGGGTATATCAACGTGGACAACAAAAAAATGTCCAAATCACTCGGTAATTTCTTCACCGTGCGGGATGTGGCGGAAAAATTCGGATATGAACCCATTCGGTTTTTCCTCATTTCTTCGTCCTATCGCAGCCCGATCAACTACAATAATGAGAGCATTGAGTCGGCAAAGGCGGCGTTGGAACGGTTGTATAATTGCCGCAACGGCTTAGAATTTGCTTTGCAAAATGCGCCCGAGGGCGAGGCGGATGCCACCGTTTTGGCATTTTGCGACAAGCGTCGGGCACAGTTTATTGAAGCAATGGACGATGACCTGAATACAGCCGACGGCATTTCGGCGGTGTTTGAGTTGGTAAAAGACTGCAACCTGATGATTGCCGGCGGTCAGCCGACCAAGGGTTCTTGTGAGGTAGCGTTGTCCTTGTTTCGAGAGTTGACCGACGTGCTGGGACTTTTGTATGCTCGTCAAGAGGATGGCGATACGGCTGAAATCGAGGCGTTGGTGGAAAAACGGCGGGTGGCACGTGCCGAGAAAAACTGGGCGGAATCCGATCGTATTCGTGACGAGTTGAAGGCGATGGGCATTGTGGTGGAAGATACGCCGCAAGGCATGAAGTGGCATCGTGTATGAGAAAACGGTTTATACAGGTATGGGGATATGCGGCGCTGACCGTTTTGTTTTTGATTTTTATTGCCGTGTATTATCGTGGAATGAATAAAATTGACACGATTGATGTATCCTATTTCCAGGCACAGCGGATCGTACTATTTGCCGGCGCAGGGTTGCTCGGCGTGGGACTTTCGCTGCGCAAAGCAGTTTTGGCGGATGCTTGGTTTTTATCGGTGCTGGGTAGTGCGCTGCTGACAGCGTTTCTGGTATTGTTTTTGTCATTCGGTGGTTTGTCCGGTGCGTTTGATGCCGCCGGATATGCCGCAGCGAATGCCCAAATGCTGGTACTCGACGGGGCGGCGATCGCCTGTTTTGTACGGTGTGTCGTCGTAGCAACGCAGTTGCGTCGGGCAAGCGCCGGGAAACGGATGGTAGCGGGATTGCTTTGTGTAATGTTAGCGGTTGCTATGGTGTGCCTGATCATTACCGGAACCGGTACCCGTCTTGTTGCGTATGATGAGGCGGCCTATACCGAAACCGAGTACTAGGGGATAGGATATGTTTTCGAAAGCGGAATCCATTACCATGCAGCTGTCAGGTGTACAGGATCTGGCGACACAACGTGCGGCGGCACAGGCATTAAAGCGTGTAGACGGTGTACGGACGGTGTCGGTGAATCGACGCAATGCGATAGCGGCGGTGTCGTTTTATCCGGAAAAAACCACCGTTTCCGCCATGACGAAAGCGCTTGAACAGGCGGGTTTTTCGGTTATATAACCGCAGTCCCCGACGGTATTTTATACCGTCGGGGACTTTTACTTTATAACGTCAGTTCATCGTACGAAGGGCGAAGCGTATTGCAAGAAGGGGGGAATAGCGCTTGCTCGTCTTCATTCAGATCCATTTGATGGATACGACGCACGCCGTTTCGGCATACGATACAGGGTACACCGACAAACACGTCCTGCTCGCCGTATTCACCGAGCAGTTTGGTGGAAACGGTCAGCACGCTGTTTTCGTCCCCCAGGATGGCTTTGGTGATGCGGGCCAACGACATGCCGATGCCATAATAGGTGGCATTTTTGGCGCTGATGATTTTTTGGGCGGCGCTGCGTACCTCATGCTCGACCGTGTGCAGCTGATCCCAGGAGCAATACCCGTGCGGCGGTTCAGCGCAGATGTCGGATAAGGGGCGGGTGGCAATCGTAGCGCATGACCAGGGGACAAATTCGCTGTCGCCGTGTTCACCGATGACGTAGGCATGCACGTTACGGGGATCGACCACCAGCAGATCACCCAGCAGATAGCGTAGCCTAGCGGTGTCCAACACGGTGCCGCTTCCCACCACACGGCGAGGGTTAAATCCCGACAGGGTGCAGGTGATGCGGGTCATGATATCCACCGGGTTGGTAGCGACTAAAAAGATGCCGTTGAAGCCGGTATGCACCACCCGACCGATAATGGATTCAAATACGTCGGCATTTCGCTGCAACAGATCCAGCCGGGATTCTCCCGGCTGTTGCGCAACACCGGCGCAGATGACCACAATATCCGCATTTTGGCAGGCGTCGTAGTTGCCGGCATAGATTTTCATGGGGGTAGGCGCAAATGCCAGCCCGTGGTTTAGGTCCATGGCTTCGCCTTCTGCCCGTTCTCGATTTTTATCAATGAGTACCAGTTCGTCGCACACGCCTTGGTTGAGCAGCGCATACGCATAACTCATGCCCACCATACCCGTGCCGACCAATACAATTTTACGGTTATCTCGATACAAAAAAATCCCTCCCACACCAGTATGTGTAGGAGGGATAGTAATTACTCAATTTGCATGAATCGACAGGGTATATTCCCGTGGGGTCATACCGGTCGCTTGCTTGAAGTGGCGGGAAAAATATTGTACCGACGTATAGCCGAGCGCATCGGCGATCTGGGTAATATTTCCGTTGCTTTCACGCAGCAAGATTTTTGCTTGTTCGATCTTTAAATGGCGGTAGTATTCCATGACACCTTGTCCTGTCACCGATTTGAAGATCATTTTGAGGTTGGTGGCACTCTGCGCCGAAAAATGACAGATCGACGAGAAGGAAAGATTGTCACTCAAATGTGTTTCCATGTGATGGATGATACGGTTGACCAAGTCGTTATTCGACCGTGTTTTAATGGACGAGGACGGTTTGGGACGCTCGTCTGCGGGCGTTTCGTTGCGAATCATGTCGATCAACAGCGTTTCCAGATACAAAACAATCAGTTGCTCGCTTCCGAACGGGGCTTCGGGATCACGTACCATTTGGACGGTGTAGGGGTCGCCCAGCGGGCCGCTGAATGCACGACGGCCTTCTTCAATGATGCGGGCAAGCAATTCCCGTTGCCGAGCCGTGATGGGTGTGATCTTGTTTTCAAACTCCGCCATGGCGGGAGAATGGCTCACAAATGAGAGAATGACAACGTTGGGCGCAACCGTACCGTCGGCATACAGGTTATGAAACTCGTTCGGCTTGTGAAAAATGACCTGTCCTTGTTGCAGTTCATAACCCTGGTCATCTGCCACGACCTCTAAGCGGCCTTTGTCGACATAGACCAGCTCCCAAAAATCGTGTTTTTCGCCTTCATAAACATAGTTTTTCGCATGTTCAAAGTAGTGGACCGTCACGATCGAATCAACCACGATGTCACGGCGCATGACAGTTGGGATATAGTCCGGCACGGGAATACCTCCTTTTTCGGAATTTATAGGCTCAACGAGTGGTAGGTTTTCACGATTTTACCGTGTTCATAGAATAAACGGGACACCCGTTTGCTGACCAAGCACAGCGATTCATACGGAATGGTATCACAACCGGCGGCATAATCTTCTACCGATACGCCGTCGGCACCGAAGATGGTAACGGTTGTACCTTCCTCGACGTTCGGGATGTCGGTTACGTCGATCATGCACTGGTCCATACACACCCTCCCGACCAGCGGGGCTAACTGTCCGTTGACCGATACTTTGAACGAACCGTAAGCGGCACGCACCAATCCGTCAGCATAGCCGATGGGCAGTGTAGCGAGAACGGTAGTGCGGGTGGTACGGTACGTGTGCCCGTAACTGATATAGGTGCCGGTTGGCACCGTCTTTACCTGCGACACCACCGTTTTGAGCGACATGGCGGCATGGGGCGGTGTGCGGTCTTTGAGCTCGGCAGACGGCGCCGCTCCGTATAACACGATGCCGGCACGCACCATATCCAGGTGCATTTCGGGGAACCGCAAAGCGGCTGCGCTGTTGCAACAATGGCGAATCGAAAAGGTGATGCCACGGTCCTGCAACTGCGCCAACATATCGGTGAAAAGCGAAAACTGGCGATGGGTGACGGTATCACATTCCGAATCGTCAGCGGTGGCAAAATGCGTAAAGATCCCTTCGGCGTTCAGGTGAGGCATTGCACAGGCTGTTGCGATGGCATCCAAGGGAGCCATTTTGCTGTCTTGACAGAGAAAGCCGACACGGGACATGCCGGTGTCCAATTTAATGTGAACATTGATGGTCACCCCTGCGGCGGCTGCCGCAGCTTCCAAACGCTCGGCATAGTCGTGGCTGATGACAGCCTGGGTGATATGATATTTGGCAAGCTGTGCTGCCTCTGACGGTGGTGTATAGGAAAAAATCAAAATGGGATTTGTAACCCCGTGATTACGCAGATGCAAAGCTTCTTCCAAGTTGGAAACGCCAAACCAATCCACGCCGGCAGCTGAAAGAGTGGTGGCAACCGGAACGGCACCGTGACCATATGCCTCGGCTTTCACCACTGCCATACAACGACAACCGGGCGAGAGTTGCCGGCGTACGGTTTTGTAATTCTGCCGTATGGCATCTAAATCAATTTCCGCCCAAGTGCGGCGTAAGATATCCGTCATGCAAGTCTCCTCCTTTTGTCGTTCAAACATACAGTTCCAGTATAACGAATATAATCGTAATAATCAAGAGGCGGCGGTGATTTTTATGCATAAGTGTTACGCAAAGCCGTTGACGCAGGTGGTTTTGTTTGGTACAATACCGATGATTGATGTGAAAGGTGGTGAGGGCATGAACCCCAAATTACGAGAAAAATTATTAGAGTCCGTTTATGCGGTGTTGCCCATCACCGGCATTATGTTGCTTATCGGTGTGTTGCTTGTGCCGTTGGAATTGGGAATGTTGGTTATGTTCCTGACCGGTGCGGCAATGTTGATTTTTGGTATGGGCTTGTTCCAACTGGGCGCTGAAATGTTTATGACCCCCATCGGTGAGGGCATCGGTGTTCAACTGACCAAAAGCAAACGATTGATATTGGTGTTGTTGATCGGATTTGTAATGGGTGTGATGATCACCGTTTCGGAGCCCGATTTGCAGGTGCTGGCCCAGCAGGTACCGTCGGTGCCGAATCTGACGCTCATTTTAACGGTGGCTGTTGGTGTGGGCGTGTTTTTGGCGCTTGCCATTGTTCGTGTGAAATTCAAAATCCCCCTCTCATGCTTGCTGATTGTCTTGTATGCGTTGCTGCTGGGGTTGTCGTTCCTTGTGCCGA
>JAZRZU010000070.1:0-2710 GCA_045601465.1 Acutalibacteraceae bacterium | reverse complement strand
CATGCCTGTACCGATAATCTGTGCATAGATACGATGTTTCGGATTTGTACGAGCTTCCGCTTTTCCTGCCAGTACGTCGGGAATAATGATGTCAAAAGAGTCGGCGGTAATCTCACCCATTTCTGCCAATTCCTTTACGTTTCCACGATGAAGTGATTGTCCTACCTGATCGACGGCGATTTTGTCTGCTTTTCGTACGACATCGAAAGAAGTCTCACGGAACGAACCCATCGTCATGACGAGGCCACCTTCCTTTATCCATGGCTCTTCTACTAAATCGGCATTGGCATTGGTTACCGTGATGATAACGTCTGCGCCACGGCAACCTTCTTCGTTGTTTGCACACTTCACAAAGGTGAACGGTGCATCGGGAAAGCGAGCAATAAAGGCATCCATTGCTTGCTCAGAAATATCACACAAACGCACCTCTTTGATGGTTACGGTTTTGGTCATACACAACAGACTGTAATAGGCCATAAGACCTGTTCCAATAAAGCATACCGTATCCGTAGAGGATGCCAACAGTTTTGCCATAATGGCAGGCTGGGCACCGGTACGCATATCGTTGATGTAGTCACCGCTGACCAGAGCACGTAACACACCTGTTTGAGGATCTGTCAGCAGTAGGTTGGCCTTTATGTAAGAAAGCCCAAGCGACTTGTTTGCATCATAACCGCCCACCACCTTGATGCCGGCAGTGTTCATGGGCGCAATATAGGCAGGCATCGAGTTGAACCAGCCCGCAACGCCCAGTTCGCTCATGTCGGTCGTGATTTTATTTGGCATAACCACCTTGCCCTCACCATACCAGCGCCAGGTCTTTTCACAAATATCAATCACATCTTCTGCACAAAGATATTTTTTGACCGTTTCCTCTCCGATAATCAATGCTTTCTGTTCCATGACGATGCCTCTTTTCATAAGCAGTATAATAAATATTATGTACGGTGAAAAAGGCAAAGTCAAGGCTAGAACCTGTCTGTTTTGTAGTGCGATTTTGAAACGAAAAGGTCCACCGTAGCCATCGGTGGACCTTCTTTCGATATGGATGAGTTAACAAAATCAAAGACGAGTTTTTCCTGTCATTTCGGCTCTTTCCCGCAATGCCGAATGGCTGCGCAGGCTAAAATATCCGTCGGGTCTACACAAGGAATATCCAGCGAAAGGGAATCGAAAATAATCGGCAACTCGGTACAGCCGAGTATAAAAGCTTGCGCACCGGCGTCCAACAACCGATTGACCATTGATATGATTTCCTTCGTATAACCATCAAACGGTTTTCCTGCTTTCACACAGTCGTATATGAGTGTCATCACCAACTTCTGTTCTTCGGGGGTGGGGTAGATCGCACGAATCCCCTCGTTGTTGAGTTGTTTTTCATAGATTCCGCACTGAACCGTACCGTCCGTTGCCAATACAGCCGCATTTTCAACACCTTTGCTTTTTAAAAACACCGCTGTTTCGTGCGGCATATGCAGGATCGGTATGTCGACATACTTTGAAAGTTCATCGTAAAAGTAATGCGCCGTATTGCACGATATAGTTAAAACGTCTGCACCGGAGTTTTGTAAGCGAATCGCACTTTTGACCATTTCCGGAAGCGGCGTTTTGCCATTATTTAAAATTGCTTGCGTCCGATCGGGAATGTTGGTGTTACAATCCACCGCAATCCGAATGTACTCCTGATCGCATTTCGCATCCATGTGCGTGATAAGTTTTCTCATCAGATCACACGTTGCTAACGGTCCCATTCCACCGATAATACCAATACATTTATTCAACGCTATCACCTCTTATTTATAAAGATTGTACTCTTTCTATGATATAAAATCAAGTACCTATTCCATATTTTCGGCGTGCTGGTGTTTTTGCTTCAATATTTCATTAAACTTTTTTGTGTTTCGTTTAATAACGGAATAAATGATTGCCCAGATTACCAGATATCCCACAACAAAAACACCGGAAAAGACCAAAATGGGTGTGGCACCCCGTTCCAGCCAGCCGTTGATAAGATACGTGATAAAATAGCTGATATATAAAACAGTGCCATGAATGAAAATCGCTATCATTAAGGGCAGATGCTCAATTTGATAAACAACGTTCATACCACCGGCAATAAAAGCAAGAAATGATAGCGAAACAATGCCGACACATACCTCGTGCACTGTCAAAGTCTGCACATCGCAGTTGTGTTGTAAAACGAGGTATACTATCGCTAATACAAGCGGGCCAAACCCGCAAGCTGTCAAACCACGACGAAAAAATGCCAAAATAGTGTTTTTCATGTTTTTTGATACCTCCTCTTGATCTGAGCCAGACAACGTCTGGAAACATATTCTCGATAACCACATTGAAACACCGCATCCACACCACCGCTGAACGTTGCATCGAATCGCAAAATACAATGTTCATTCGCAAGAGAGGATTTGTTGATGCGGATATAATAAGAGGGAAGAACATTTTCTAAATTACGAAGCCTGTCTTGGATGACGTAGTGATTGCCGTCTGTATCGATGGCAACTACTTTTCTGTTCAGAATGGTGATACATTCAATTTCACCAAATGCGAGCTTTCGCATTTCGTCTTCTCGGTATCCCATCACGTAGTCAATGCCCGAAAAATTACATACAAGATTTTCGATCTGCTGTGTTAGGGAGGAGGGCGCACGAACAATGGCGATGATTTCTTCCTCCGCCTCTTTGTCAATAAT
>JAZRZU010000069.1:0-35897 GCA_045601465.1 Acutalibacteraceae bacterium | reverse complement strand
AGATATCCTTATGACAACCAGCCTTTATGTCGGGGTCTTTTACTTTATATGTAATATTTTGCTTAAATAAAAAGCTCTTTGCCAAACAGCAGAGAGCTTCTTCTTCAATCGATTATTTGTTTTTTAAAACAGCTTTTGTAGTCCGAATTACCTCGGCGATAGATTTTAATTCTTCGGGTGAACAATCAGCGAGGATATTATCAATCGTCTTAATTGAAACGTGAGCGCTCTTTATTAAACTACCGTACGCAATTTCGTCAAGGGTCACGCCCAAAGCGTTTGCGATATTAACAAGTGTGGGTAAACTGAGTTTTGTCGCGGCACGTTCTATATGTGAAATGTTAGATGGTTCCACGCCGGATTCTTCTGCAAGTTTTGCTTGCGTCCAGCCTTTTGTTGTACGAATTTCTTTTATACGGTTGCCAATAGAAATATAGTCAATACCCATAATATTCACCCCATAATTTGCGTTAATGTTATTGTATATCCCATTCGGATATGTTAAAATAACGCATATATCCTAATAGGATACAGAATAATATTTGCTGTTTATTCGGTAAATTATGTGGGAGGTGACTGGATTGGTGGAGAAAACCTGTTGTTTTTTCGGCCATAGGGAAATAAGAGAAACCGAGGAGTTAAAGATTCGTTTATATGAAACGATAGAAAAATTAATTGTAGACGAAAACGTTGATACATTTCTTTTTGGTAGCAAAAGTCGGTTTGATGACCTTAGCTATGAAATTGTTACCAAACTAAAAGAAAAACACTCTCACATAAAACGAATGTATGTGAGGGCTGAGTATCCTTATATCGATGCGAACTATAAAGCATACTTATTACAACGCTACGAAGATACCTATTATCCCGAAAAGATCATGAACGCAGGGCGTGCCGCCTACGTTAAGCGTAATTATGAAATGATTGACAATAGCGACTTTTGCATCGTTTATTACGACGAATTCCATGCGCCTACTGCTCGGAAAAGCGGTACCAAAATCGCTCTCGATTATGCTAAACGCAAGAAAAAGCGCATCATTGTTTTTTTCTAAAACAATCCGGTCATATCTTTGAAAACGGTTAAATTGATTGCGAAAGAATAAGCCCCGACAGCATCAAACTGATGCCGTCGGGGCTTGATACGTTATACATATAGGTTGACATTTAGGTGGGGTATGACACGACGGAGGTGAATCAATCTTCCGTGATTTCAAACAGGTCATTCGGCGTACATTCAAGCAGTAAACATAACGTTTCGATATTTTCGTAACGAATCGATTTTGTTTCGTTGTTGACCATCTTATTGAAATTCTGATAGCTCATACCCAATTGCTTATATAACCAGTATTTTGTTTTGCCCGTTTTTTCTAATAGCTCCAAAGCTTTTAACCGAATCATATTTTATCGCTCCATGTTAGTGTGTTTCCAGCAGAGATTTTATCATGCGAGCGCATTTGTAGACGTCGCCGCCGCCCATGGTGAGGATGAGATCGCCCGGTTTTGCGTTTTCGGCAACAAAGGTGCTGATATCGTCGAAGGTGGGGAGATAGTACGCACTGTCAATCTTATCGGTGATATCGGCAGAGGACACGTTCCATTCATTCTTTTCACGTGAACCCATGATGTCGCTGACGACGACTTTATCGGCAATCGAAAGCGCTTCGGCGAATTCGCACAGGTGCTGTGCGGTACGAGAAAAGGTAAAGGGTTGGAAGATTGCCCAAACACGGGAATAGGGCATGGCTTTGGCGGCTTGCAGGGTGGCGACGATCTCGGTAGGGTGATGGGCGTAATCGTCGGCAATGGTGATGTCCTTAACGGTTCCCAAAAACTCGAAGCGTCGGCCGGCACCGTGAAAAGCGGCAAGACCGTCGGCAATTTCGGCGGCGGTGGCACCGCAAAGGTGGGCGGCGGCAGCGGCGGCGACGGAATTCAGGACGTTGTGTTCACCCGGAACGCCGAGCGAAATGGACGCTATTTTTTGGTCGTGGTGGTACAGGTCATAACAACCGTAGGCACCGTTGTGTAACGATATATTCTGAGCAGACCAATCGTTATCCAGGGAATAGCCATACCGCACAATGGTCGCATGGGTCAACCCGTTTACCGCTTGCATCGTGTTGGCATCTTCTACGTTGACAATTAACGTGTTAGTCGTTTGCGTGGCAAACTGACGGAAAGAGGCGATAACGTTTTTTAGCGAGCCGAAATAGTCCAAATGGTCGGCATCTACATTTAAAATGATGGAAATAGCGGGGTTCATTTCGAGGTAGTGATCTTTAAATTCACAGGCTTCACACACAAAAGTGTCGGAGGAACCGGCATGGCCGTTCGCATCCAGCAACGGCAAGCGGCCTCCAATAAACACCGAGGGGTCGTGATCGGCTTGTAATAAGATTTGGGAAAGCATGGAGGAGGTGGTGGTTTTGCCGTGCGTGCCGGCGACTGCAACGGTGTTATGGAACCGATGGGAGAGATTGCCCAGCAATTTCGCACGTTCCATCAGCGGAACGTTATGTTCCTGTGCGGCAATAAGCTCCGGGTTGTCAGCCGATACGGCGGCGGTGTAAACGACCAAGTCGGCG
Organism: Acutalibacteraceae bacterium; assembly: GCA_045601465.1. Taxonomy (GTDB): domain Bacteria; phylum Bacillota; class Clostridia; order Oscillospirales; family Acutalibacteraceae; genus RGIG3009. The sequence goes on along the minus strand of JAZRZU010000069.1, from coordinate 33,312 downwards.
CCCTGTATATTTTCCGCTTTCTGCGGTAGAAAAACAGAAAGACCCAATCGGCGCATTCGTGCGACGTTGTCCGATTCATTGACGTCCGAGCCGGTGACGAGAAAACCGAGTGAATGTAAAATTTCGGCAAGCGGGCTCATGCCCGAACCGCCAATGCCGACAAAATGAACGTGGTGTACACCGGGCAAAAAGGCTTGCGGCATAACAAATTCCTCCTCGTGTCAATCAATACTTCTATTATATTGTGTTTTGCATTAAAAATAAATACCTTTTTGTAATTTTTAGCAAGAAATAAGGATTGAATCGTGGACAGAAATTTGTTATACTGTTTATATATATTGTTTCAATGTTTTCAGCGGAGGGAGAAGCATGTCCGAAACCCGCATTATTTCGCCGGAGGAACTAGAGCAACAAGCGGTTTTTATCCGACAGATTCGAGAATATTATCAAAAGTGGTGTCCGGAATGTTCACCACTTGCCTACGTTCGCACCTACGGGTGTCAACAAAACGTGGCGGATTCCGAACGCATGAAAGGTTTGCTTGCCCAAATGGGGTTTGGGTTTACCGATACACCGGAGCAAGCGGATTTTATTCTGTTTAACACGTGCGCCGTCCGGGAACACGCCGAGGACCGTGTCTTTGGAAATGTAGGCGCTTTAAAAGCTCTCAAACGTCGCCGTCCGCATTTGTTGATCGCTTTATGCGGCTGTATGGTTCAGCAAGAACACATTGCGCAAAAGATCTATAAAAGCTATCCGTTTGTAGGACTGGTGTTTGGTACGCACGTCCAGCATCGATTACCGGAGCTGATGGCAGGTGTACTGTTTGCCGGTAAGCGGCGGGTGGAGATCCCGTCTTGTGACGGCGTGATTGCGGAAGGATTGCCGACCGTTCGTGACGGAGGATTTAAAGCGTTTGTGTCCATTATGTACGGGTGCAACAATTTCTGCACCTATTGTATCGTTCCGTACGTGCGGGGACGTGAACGCAGCCGTCAACCGTCTCAAATTTTAGACGAGGTACGGGAGTTGGTGGAGAAAGGGTACAAAGACATTACCTTGCTCGGTCAAAACGTCAATTCCTACGGCAAAGGGGAAGCGCACGGCGTGGATTTCCCGGAGCTTTTACGGCGGATAAATGCCATACCGGGGGATTTTATGATTCGGTTTATGACATCACACCCCAAGGATGCCACGCATGAGCTGTTTGATACCATTGCGGCTTGTGAGAAAGTATCCAGACATTTTCATCTGCCGTTTCAGTCGGGTAGTGATCGAATACTCAAAGCCATGAACCGTCACTATACACGGGAACAATATTTGGAATTGGTTGCGTATGCCAAGCGGGTCGTGCCGGGTATCACCTTTACGAGTGACGTGATTGTGGGATTCCCCGGCGAACAACGAGAGGATTTTTTACAGACCTTATCCCTCATCCGTGAGGTCGGGTTTGCTTCGTTGTTTACCTTTATTTTTTCGCCTCGAAAAGGAACGCCCGCCGCAGAGATGGACGACCCTGTTCCTGCCGAAGTAAAGTCGGCATGGTTTTCGGAAATGACCGCTTTGCAGGAGACGTTGTCTGCTGAACGGTTACAACAATTGGTCGGTACAACGCAGCGTGCGTTGTTAGAAACGGAAGGTAGTGGGTTTTTAGAGGCTCGTCTTCCTGACAATAGTATCGTACGTGTGAAGGGTGACCCTACACGTATCGGGGAATACGTAATGGTGCGTATCACCGGCGCCCGCAGTTATATTCTTACCGGTGAGATTCAAGAATAAGGAGAAATAAGACAATGGAACAGATTTTAGAGATGGCAAAAGAGCTTGGACATTTGATTCAACAGGATGAGCGGTTTGTAAAAGTACAGATGGCGCAAGCACAAGCGGATAACGATGCGGAATTGCAAGCGCTTATCGGTGAATTTAATTTAAAGCGGATGGCGATCAATAGTGAGGCGTCCAAGCCGGAACAAGATGAAGAAAAAATGAAACAACTCAACGAGGAATTGCGGGATGTGTATACCCGTGTGATGGCCAATCCCTCGATGGACGCTTATAACCAAGCCAAGACCGAGCTGGATAAAATCTTAAACGGTGTCAGCGCCATCATAAACATGGCGGCGCAAGGACTTAACCCTGATGATTATGACGAGCATCAATGCGGCGGTAATTGTGCCAGCTGCGGCGGATGCCATTAATTCTATAAAAAAGACGTAAAAAGAGGTGAGCCCATGCCGCCAATGACCCCTATGATGCAGCAGTATTTCGAAATTAAAAAACAATACCCAAACTGTATTTTGTTCTACCGTCTCGGTGATTTCTACGAGATGTTTTTCGAGGATGCCAAAATTGCTTCTCGTGAGCTGGAACTTGTGCTTACCGGTCGGGATTGTGGGCAGGAGGAACGGGCTCCCATGTGCGGTGTGCCGTTTCACAGCTGTGAGGGTTATATTGCCAAACTGGTAAACCGTGGATACAAAGTAGCAATTTGTGAGCAAACGGAGGATCCGGCGACCGCCAAAGGTCTTGTAAAGCGTGACGTGGTGCGTATTATTACACCCGGCACGGTTATTGAAGGCAGTATGTTAGAAGAAAGCCGCAATAATTACCTGTGTGTGGCATATATGGATGAAACGGTTGCCAACGTGGGACTTTGTTTCGTGGACACCTCAACGGGAGAGATCCACGTCACGCAGATTGTCGGGCAGGATCTGTTCTCTCGATTGCAAAATGAACTGGGACGTTTTGCGCCACGTGAAGTGTTGCTCAACGACACGGCGATGGGCAGCAAGGAACTTACCGTATTTTTAGAAGATCGGTTGAACGTAAAGCCCGAGAGGGCAGAGTCGGTTTGCTTTGATTACGACGTAGCGGTAGCCCGTGTACTGGAACATTTTCACAAGACCTCGATGGAACAGTTGGGGTTGCAGGAAAGCGAAGCGGCAATACGGGCGCTTGGTTGTGTGCTGCATTATTTGTACATGACCCAGATGACCGGCATCGAGCGCATGACGCAGTTGGATGTGTATTCGGATGCACAGTTTATGCGGCTGGATTTGGCAACACGGCGTAATCTCGAATTGTTGGAAACCATGCGCAACAAAGAAAAACGAGGTTCGTTGCTGGGCGTGTTGGATAAAACCCGTACCGCTATGGGCAAACGATTGATCCGCAGTTGGATCGAACAACCCCTTTTACATCCGGCGCCCATCATTCGCCGCCAAAATGCGGTGGCTGAACTGGTACAAGACGTGATGCTCCGTGAAGATATACGGGAATTGTTAGGCGATATTCACGATTTAGAGCGTATTATGACACGGGTGGTATATGGAAGTGCCAATGCCAAAGAGGTTGCTACGCTTGGTCAGACTATTGAACGATTAGCACCGATCAAACAATATCTGAGTAACACAAAAAGCGAGCTGTTACAGGATGTTTGCCAACAGATTGACCCGTTGCCTGATTTGGTGACTTTGATTGCGGCTTCCATTGCGGAAAATCCTCCGTTATCGGTGCGCGAAGGCGGTATGATCCGCCAAGGGTACAACGCAGAGTTGGACGAGCTGCGGTTAATCATGGACGACAGCAAAGGGATTTTAGCCCGCATTGAAGCTGAGGAAAAAGAAAAAACCGGTATAAAAACCTTAAAAATTGGATATAATCGAGTTTTTGGCTATTATATCGAAATTTCAAGAAGTTATGCCGATAATGTGCCGGAACACTATATCCGTAAGCAAACACTTGCCAATTCCGAACGGTATATTACCCAAGAACTTAAAGAACTGGAAGCTCGTGTTTTGGGTGCAAAAGACCGTGCGGTGGCGCTCGAATATCAGTTGTTCTGTGAGGTTCGAGAAGCTATTGCGGCGCAACTGTTGCGTATTCAGGCGACAGCGGAGGCTGTGGCGAAGTTGGACGTGCTTGCTTCCTTTGCGCAGGCGGCGGTCTTTCACAAATATGTGTGTCCGACCATCGACCTCGGTGGCGTGATTGAGATCAAAAATGGACGGCATCCGGTGGTGGAGGCGCTGCAATCCACTCCATTTGTTCCAAACGATGTGTTGTTAGACAATGGTGAAAATCGTGTGGCGATCATCACCGGCCCCAACATGGCGGGTAAATCGACATATATGCGGCAGCTGGCACTAATCGTGTTAATGGCGCAGATCGGCAGTTTTGTGCCGGCTGACAGCGCTACCATCGGTATTGTGGACAGCATCTTTACGAGGGTTGGTGCATCGGATGATCTGGCATCCGGGCAATCGACCTTTATGGTGGAGATGAGCGAGGTCGCAGCGATTTTACAAAATGCTACCGCAAACAGCCTGATTATATTCGATGAGATCGGACGAGGCACCTCGACGTTTGACGGCATGAGTATTGCCAAATCGGTTTTGGAGCACGTTGCTGACGTTCAGAAGCTCGGCGCCAAAACACTGTTTGCAACCCATTATCATGAGCTTACTGTCATGGAGGACGAGCTTAGCGGTGTCAAGAATTACAGCGTAGCTGTGAAAAAACACGGGGATGATATTACGTTTTTGCGCCGCATTGTCAGAGGTCCTACCGATGATAGCTACGGTATTGAGGTAGCAAAACTGGCCGGTGTTCCGGATTCGGTGGTAAAACGGGCAAAAGAAATTTTACAGGATCTGGATAATGGCGAACAACCGACGATTCAACACCGTTTCAGCACCCAAGAGGCACAGCCGTCGGTGAAAGATCATGCGTTGATTGAACGAATCAAGCAGATGGATGTGAACGTTCTCACACCCATTGAAGCGTTACAAGTGTTATATGAACTGAGTCGTCAGGCACAAGCCCACGATTGATGAAAAAAGGAGGGGATAACATGGCGAGTATTCAAGTGTTAGATAAGCATACAGCCGAACTGATCGCTGCCGGTGAGGTCGTGGAACGGCCGGCTTCGGTGGTCAAGGAGTTGGTTGAAAATGCAATTGATGCGGGAGCCGGTTCGATTACGGTCGAGATCAAAAACGGCGGCATTTCGTATATTGGCATTACCGATAACGGTCACGGGTTTGCTCGTGAAGACGTCCCCACTGCTTTTTTGCGTCATGCGACCAGCAAGATCCGAAAAGCCGAAGATCTAACAAATGTTTTGACGCTCGGATTTCGTGGTGAAGCCTTGGCTTCGATCGCCGCTGTTTCCCGTGTGGAACTCATCACCCGTACCGAAGAGGAGTTAAGCGGTACACGGTATGTGATTGAAGGCGGCGAGGAAGTCCAGTTATCCGATATCGGATGTCCACGTGGTTCGACAATTTGTGTGCGGGATCTGTTTTATAATGTCCCCGCCCGTATGAAATTCCTCAAAAAAGACGTGGGGGAAGCCAATGCTGTCGCCGGTGTCGTGGATCGATTGGCATTGTCTCACCCCGAAATCTCGTTTCGGTTTATTCGTGAAGGACGGGACGAACTGCTGACTCCGGGAAACGGGGATTTGTATTCCTGTATCAGTGCCGTTTTAGGGCGGGAGTTTGCCAAATCCCTGACCGCTGTTGAATATGAGATGGGCGGTGTGCACGTATCGGGGTATGTTTGCCGTCCGGAAAATGCACGTGCGAATCGCACCATGCAACATTTTTTCATTAACGGGCGATATGTCAAAACACGCACGGCGATGGCGGCGATTGAGCAGGCATATAAAGGGGCCATCATGGGTGGGAAATTCCCTGCGTGCGTCCTGTGTATACAGTTACCCCCTGAAACGGTGGATGCCAACGTGCATCCTGCTAAAATTGAAGTGCGGTTTGTAAACGAAAAGCCGGTTTTTGATGCGGTGTATTATAGCGTGCGTTCGGTACTCGAAACCGACGGGGAACCTCGTCAAGCGACGTTGCCGACCTCGATTGCAGAGCCGGAGAAACGGTTATACCAAAACCCAACACCGGCACGAGAGGTTGCACGGCGTGTACAAACTGCTTTTGTACCGCCCATGCCCACCGCTTCGCTCGGTCGGCCGAATGGGGGACAGCAGAGTTCTGCTTTGCGTTTTCGGGATGATACACTGTCTTCCAGTTCCTGGGCGAAGACTGTTCAACCGGTAGTTCCTGCGCCAAAAAAAGAGATTCCTGTGTCATCGGCCGTGGCAACACAGCCGGAACAACAGCCGGAGCAACAACAGTTGACAGAGCAGACGCCGGAACCGATTCGGGTGATCGGTGAGGCATTACATACCTATGTAATCGTGGAGTGGCGAGGGTCGTTGTACCTCATTGATAAACATGCCGCCCATGAGCGGATCTTGTATAATCAGCTCAAAGAAACACAACACGATGATGCCCAGTTGTTGTTAGCGCCGTTATCTGTATCGGTGAGCCGTGAGGAATACGGAGCTTTAATGGATGCTGCGGATGCGTTGCGACAAGCGGGTTTTGAAATTGAAGAATTCGGTGGGAATACATTGTTGGTGCGTGCTGTTCCCATGATGTTGGCAGACGGCAATATTGCCGAAAGTTTACGTGAAATTGCCGGTGGTTTATTATCCGGACGTCGAGAGATCACGACCGATCGTAGGGACTGGATTTATCATTCCGTCGCTTGCCGTGCCGCTGTGAAAGCGGGCGATAACAGTACACCGCAAGAATTACAGCGGTTAGCAGAACGGGTTTTGTACAATCAGGATATCCGAACCTGTCCGCATGGCAGACCGGTCTGCATCGAATTAACCAAAAGAGAGATTGAAAAACAGTTTGGACGGATCGTATGACAAAAACGAATGATAATCTTCCGCTTGTTGTAATCGCCGGACCGACTGCTTCGGGAAAGACGTCATTGGCGGTTGCCTTATGCAAACGATTCAATGGCGAAGTCATTTCGGCAGATTCTATGCAGGTATATGACACATTACAGGTAGGAACGGCTCGTCCCACTGCCGAGGAACAAGAGGGAATACCCCATCATTTAATGGGCTTTTTGCCGCCGGATGCGTCGTATAGTGTGGCAAAGTATGCCGAACAGGCGCATCAAGCGATTGCGGCGGTGCATCAGCAAGGAAAACTGCCGGTGTTATGCGGTGGAACGGGCTTGTATATCCAAGCGGTAGCTGAAAACCTTTCGTATGAGCAACAACCCGAAAACCGTGAGGTGAGAGAGCGACTGCGTGAACGCATACAGCAAGAGGGTGGGCAGGTGCTGCTCGTGGAATTGGCACAACGGGATCCCATAACGGCGGCTCGCTTACACCCCAATGACCATGGTCGCATCATTCGTGCGTTGGAGATTATTGAAACGACAGGCCGTACCATTACGGAACAAAATGCGGCATCCCGAACGGTGGCTTCACCGTATCGCTTGTGTGGGTTGCGATTGGATTTTCACGATCGAGAAAAGTTGTACGAGCGTATCAATCACCGTGTGACTGCTATGATTGACGGTGGGTTGATCGAGGAGGCGACTTGGTTGCGTACGCAACCGCACACAGATACGATACGACAGGCAATCGGATACAAAGAACTAGAACCGTTTTTCACGGGTGAAATATCCATCGAACAAGCCGCTGATTTGATTCGACAGGGGACAAGACGATATGCCAAGCGGCAGTTATCGTGGTTCCGACATCAGGAATGGATGTCGCCGTTATATATGGATGAACCTGAACCGCTTGAACGGGCGATTGCCCGGGTGGAAGCCTTTTTAAAGTAAATTTCAAAAAAGGAGAAGAGAGGATATGAGTCATACTGCCAAACGTGTGTTACTTGTGCTGCTATCGTTGTTGCTTATTGTATACGTGGGCGTGCAGGGATACCTCATCTTTTCCGCCAGCTTAGAAACGGTTACCGCCAAGAAAGAGGTCATATTTGATACGCTCAAAACCACCGGGGTGGTGTATCGAAGCGAATCGGTTATCCGTCAAAAAACCGATGGCTATGTTTTCTACACGGTGCAAGACGGTAACCGTATTTCCAAAAATGGGAACATTGCGTACGTCTATCCTTCCATGGAGGATGCATTGGCGCAGCAAGAATTAGATGTACTGGATGCGGAAATCGCTACACTCACTTCTATCAATTTACAAGGGTCCAGCAACCGTGCGAATTTAAGCAGCATTAACCAGCAGATCAATGAAACATGGTTGTCAATTTCCCGTGCTGCACAGATGACGTCATACGGAGAAATCAATGCGTTGCACTCTCGGCTGTTGATGTTGCTCAATAAAAAGCAGCTCACCATTGGAAAAGAAGAAAACTTTGATGAACGGTTAAAGGTTCTCAAAGCAAATCGTGCGGCATTGGCGGCTTCGTTCCGCCCGGCTACTGCCACTGTGGCGTCGCCTGTCGCCGGGTATTTTGTCGGGTCGGCAGATGGCTTTGAGGACGTTTTGCAAGCCATGAACGTACAGGCGCTGACGCCGACCGATATCCAACAGGTTCTGGATATGCAGCCGACGGTGAACGATGACCAGCTTGTGGGAAAAATCGTTGGTGACTACGAGTGGTATTTGGCGTGCGTGTTGCCGTTGGAAAGCGCCGCCACTTTAAAGAAAGGCTTACAATTAGAAGTGCGTATGCCGTTTGTACAAAGCGAGTTGCTGCCGATGACGGTAACAGCGCTTAACAAAGCGGCAGATGATACGGTAGCGGTTGTGTTGCAGTGTACGCAAATGTCGGCGGCTTTGTCGGCTGTGCGGCGAGAACAAATTGAAATTCGATTAACCCGCTACGAAGGAATTTCCGTTCCGGATCGTTCCATTCATTTCAACGAAAAGCAAGAGCCCGGCGTGTTTGTTCAGGATGGCAACATTTTGCGGTTTAAGCGTATTCAGGTGTTGTACCACAATGAAGCACAGCGGTATTCGGTGTGCGCGATTAAAGACGATAAAACGTATATACAGTTATATGACCGTGTCGTAACCGAAGGAGAGGATTTGTATGACGGTAAGCTGGTCCGTTGACCAACAGCGTGTACGGGATAATCTGAACCGAATTGAGGAACAAGTTTGTGCCGCTTGTGCGGCGGCCGGACGGCGGCGGGAAGAGGTCACGTTGATGGCGGTGACCAAAACGGTAGCACCCGAGCTGATTCAAGCGGTATTGGATGCCGGTGTTACCTGTATCGGTGAAAATCGGGTGCAGGAGTATTTGGCAAAACGGGATTCGCTTTCCTTGCAAGGTGTAGAGTGTCATTTGATCGGACATTTACAGAGCAATAAGGTGCGCCGCATTGTGGGCCAGGTGGATATGATTCAATCGGTAGACAGCGTGCGGATTGCCAAGGTAATTGCCGATGCTGCGAAAGACACGCCTCGAGGAAGCGTGGATGTGCTGGTGGAAGTGAATATCGGCGGCGAAGAGTCTAAAAGTGGGGTGGCGTCTGAAGAACTACTACCCTTATTGCAAGAAATTTCCGTTTTTGAGGGAATTCGTGTGCGGGGATTGATGACAATTCCGCCGATTTTGCAATCGGAAACCGAAAAACTGACGATTTTTTCGAAAATGCACAAACTGTTTATTGACATTCAGGGTAAAAAAGTGGATAATGTATCTATGGAACTATTGTCCATGGGTATGTCTTCTGATTTCGCAGAAGCCATTCGGGCGGGGTCGACCATGATTCGTGTCGGATCCGCAATCTTCGGCGAAAGACAGTATAAATGAGCAGGAGGAACTGAAAATGGGATTTTTAGACAAATTGGAAGGATTGTTCGGCGATCAAAATGAGGAGACGATCGGCTTAGAAAATGATAACGATTTTGTTTCCCGTTCTCCCGAGAAGGATGTTGATGTAGAGTCCCCCCGCAAAAACAATAAGGTCGTTAACATTCATGCCACTGCACAGCTTCAAGTTGTGCTGGTAAAGCCGGAACGTTTTGACGATGCCAGCGCTGTGGCGGACCATCTGAATTCCAAACGTACGGTTGTTTTGAATTTGGAATCTTCGAATAAGGATGTGGCTCGCCGCATTTTAGACTTTTTGAGCGGTGTAGCATATGCTAACAACGGACAAATTAAAAAGGTTGCCAACTGCACTTACATTATTACGCCTTATAACGTTGGATTTATGGGCGATCTGTTAGACGAGTTGGAGAATAATGGGCTCTATTTCTAATTTGTCAGATGAGGACGCACTGCTGTGCGCCCGCATCGACGATGCCTGTGAATTGTGTGAAATGCGCTCGTGTCCTCGTTTTGTCGGGTTTTTAGACCAACATCGGCAGGCGGTGGCACGAGCTGTCTTGCATGAAAAGGGTTGTACAAACGGTGTGTTTTACGGGGGGTACGACGGCGCAGAACGGACGATTCTCGGCATTTTCCCTTCGTTTTTACCACCCGATCCGGCCTTGTTTCCGTTGTCGGCTATCGGGTTTCACTATCGTGCTACCGCTTCGCTTTCGCACCGTGACTTTCTAGGTGCCTTACTGGCAACAGGTGTGAAGCGGGATAAAATCGGTGATATCGTTTGTCAACAGGGGTTCACCGTTGTTTTTGCCGACGAAGAGTTAGCATCCTTTCTGGCTGAGTCGGTGGAAAAGGTGGGATCTGAGGGTGTGCGTGCCGAGTTCCCTTATACGGCGCCGGTTGTGGTGCGTCGGGAATTTCGTGAGTATCAGGATACCGTGGCGTCTGCACGATTGGATGCGGTACTCAAAGCCACGTTGCGGATATCCCGTGACCAAGCGGCAAAACGGATCGTCGGTGGCTTGGTATCTTGTAATCACATGCCCTGCTTGTCGGTATCTCACCCCGTTAAAGAAGGGGACGTTTTGTCGGTACGTGGGGAAGGGCGGTTTGTGATTGCCGCACTCGGCCCTGTCACCAAAAAAGGTAGACTGGTTATTAAAATCAAACAGTATGTATAATAGAAAGCGAGGAATACGGTATGATGACGTTAGAGGATATTCGGAACATAGAGTTCAGCAAAGGCCGTGGATATCGTGCGGATGAGGTTGATGATTTCATCGATGAATGTGTTGAGGCTATGCAACACCTTTTACAAGAAAATGCCGAAACCAATCGAAAAATGAAGGTGCTGGCCGATAAGGTGGCGGAGTATCGAAACGATGAGGATAGTATTCGTTCGGCATTACTCAGCGCGCAGCGTACCGGTGACAGTATTCTTCGTGAGGCGGAAAGTAAAGCGAAAATGTTGTTAGAACAGGCGCAGCAGGAGGCGGAAGCCAAGCGGCTTGACCTTTTGGCAGCGGTTGAGGAACAACAGGCTGAATTGGTGCGGACGAAGCAAGAGGTAGCCGCTTTTAAAGAGAAGATGTTAGCGCTTTATAAAGAGCATTTAGCGCTTATTAAGGTTTTGCCGGAGATTCCCGAAGAACCGGCGACTGCGGATGAGCAATCCGAAGAACCGGTTACTGTTGCCGAACCCGAGGAATCCGTTGTGGTTGTGCCGGATGCCGAGGAAACGGCAACCGCAGTTGACGACGAGGATATGAAACCGTTATCACGGTTTTCGGATTTAAAGTTCGGCAACGACTATGACATTCATTCTGACACAGATGAAGAAGACGAGGATGATAACGCATCGTCCAAAGGATTATTTCGGAAGAAAAAATAAGTTCTCAAAAGGAGATTAACCAGATGCAACAGCAGGATTTTAACCAGACCTTAAATTTACCGCAGACCGAATTCCCCATGCGTGCCGGATTGCCGCAGCGTGAGCCGGTCGTGCTTGAAAAGTGGCACAAAGAGGATTTGTACGGAAAAATCATGGAAAAGAATGCCGGGAAGCCTCGCTATCTTTTGCATGACGGCCCTCCGTACGCCAACGGTGATATTCATATTGGTACAGCATTAAATAAAATTATCAAAGATATGATTGTTCGCTATCACAATATGGCGGGCTATCAAGCGCCGTTTGTGCCGGGGTATGATACGCATGGTTTGCCGATCGAACTCAAAGCACGTGCAAAGGCCGGTATCGAAAACGTTGCGTCCATGTCACCGGTGGATTTACGTGGTATTTGCCGTGATTTTGCGCTGGGCTACGTGCATGACCAAGGTGAACAGTTTAAACGGTTGGGCGTACTGGGCGACTGGGAAAATCCGTACTTAACGTTAAAGCCGGAATTTGAAGCCCGTCAGATTGAAGTGTTTGGCGAGATGGCGATGAAGGGCTATATTTACAAAGGTCTCAAACCGGTGTACTGGTGTCCGGAGTGTCAAACAGCGCTTGCGGAGGCCGAGATCGAGTACGGCGAAGATCCGTGCTATTCGGTATATGTGAAGTTTCCGGTAAAAGATGATAAAGGCGTATTGTCGGCGGCGGGAGTAGACGTGTCCAAAACCTTCTTCGTTATTTGGACCACCACGACCTGGACGCTTCCGGCAAACCTTGCTATCTGTCTCGGCCCCTCTTTTACCTATCAGGTGGTAAAATGCGGTGACGAAAACTATATTCTTGCCGATGCTTTGGTGGAGGAAACCATGAAAGCTGCCGGTATCACCGAGTATGAGGTATTGGCATCCTTTACCGGCGCTGAGCTGGAACTGATGACGGCACAACATCCTTTCTTGGATAGAGAATCGTTGATCATCGTCGGTGATCACGTAACGCTGGAAAGCGGTACCGGCTGCGTGCATACCGCACCCGGTCACGGCGTCGATGACTTTAATATCTGCAAGAAATACAAACAGATCGGCATGTGCGTGCCGGTGGACAGCGAAGGTCGCATGACCGAAGAAGCCGGTCCGATCTGCGCCGGTATGACAACCGATGAAGCGAGCAAAGCGATTGCGGTCCACATGGATAAAACCGGTTCGTTGCTTGCTATGAAAAAGATCATTCACCAATATCCGCACTGCTGGCGGTGTAAGAACCCGGTTTTGTTCCGTGCCACGGATCAATGGTTCTGTTCGGTGGAAAGTTTTAAAGACGAGGCAGTCAAAGCCATTCAAGATGTTAAATGGATGCCGTCTTGGGGTGAGGATCGTATCACTTCGATGGTGCGTGAACGCAGTGACTGGTGTATTTCTCGTCAGCGTTTGTGGGGCGTTCCGATTCCGATCTTCTACTGTGAAGATTGCGGTAAACCGATTATTGACGCTGAGTTTATCAAAGCGGTTTCCGAGTTGTTCCGTAAGGAAGGTTCAGACGGTTGGTACACCCATGAGGCGGATGATATTTTACCCGCCGGTTCCACCTGCCCGCATTGCGGCGGCAAACATTTCCGCAAGGAAAGCGATATCATGGACGTGTGGTTTGACTCCGGCTCATCCCATACCGCTGTGATGAACGAGCGTGAGGAGCTTGGTTGGCCGGCAGATCTTTACATGGAGGGCGCTGACCAGTATCGTGGTTGGTTCCAGTCATCGTTGCTGACATCGGTTGCTTGCACCGGCAAGGCACCGTATAAAGCGGTTCTTACCCATGGCTGGGTGGTCGATGGTGAAGGCAAAGCTATGCACAAATCGCTCGGTAATGCCATTTCTCCCAACGAAGTTATTAAAGACTACGGCGCAGAAATTTTGCGTTTGTGGGTCGCATCCTTGGATTATCGTGTGGACGTGCGCTTGTCCAAAGATATTTTGAAACAGTTATCCGAGGCATATCGTAAGGTGCGTAACACTGCACGATACATTCTTGGTAATATTCACGATTTTGACCCGAATACCGATTGCGTATCGGACGACAAATTGCATGATATTGATCGGTGGGCGATGCTACGGCTGAATCAGGTTATCGCACAGGTACGTGCCGCTTATGAGGACTTTGAGTTCCATGATGCGTTCCATGCAATTCATCATTTTTGCGTAGTTGATATGTCCAACTTCTATTTAGACGTTCTCAAAGACAGACTGTACGTGGAGGCTGCAGCAAGTGACGCCCGTCGTGCTGCGCAAACAACCATCTATCGTATCTTGAATGCGTTGACTCGTTTGTTGGCGCCGATTCTTGCCTTTACATCCGAGGAAATCTGGTCATTCTTACCGCATGCCGAGGGAGAAGACGTTCGTTCGGTCATGCTTAACGATATGCCGACTCCTCAAGAGATCGTGGTGGATGCACAGTTTGAGGAAACTTGGAATCGTATTCACACGTTGCGTGACGATGTCCAAAAGGCTTTGGAGGCTGCCCGTACTGCAAAGGTCATTGGCGGTTCGTTAGATGCGAAGGTTACGCTGTATTGTGATGATAAGGCATTGCCGTTTGTCAAACAGATTGAAAGTTTGCTCAAAACGGTATTGATCGTATCGCAGGTTGAGATTTGTGGCGCCGGTGCGGGTGAATTTAGCGGTGATTCTGCGGGCGTGACCGTTTCGGTTGCGCATGCAGATGGCGAAAAATGCAGTCGTTGCTGGGCGTATAGCGACACAGTGGCAACGCAAGGTGAAACGGCAGGTTTATGTGCTCGTTGTGCGGCCATACTGAATGTATAATATCTTTCACTGCCGCTTGGCAGTGAGATAAGGGGGCTTATATGTTCCAGTTAACGGTGCTGGCGATAGCCGCCGCACTGGTTAGTGTTGATCAGCTGACCAAGTGGCTGGCGGTGCTGAGCCTGAAAGGCGCTGATACAGCGGTCGTGATTCCGCATGTATTGGGGTTTACGTATGTTGAAAATCGGGGCGCAGCGTTCGGTATTTTACAAGGCCAGCGGTGGTTGTTCCTCGTGTTTACCGGTGTTGTTATGGCTGCCATGTTAGTGCTTTTGTTGTTTGGTAAGTTTCGCAAGCAGCTTTTGTTTAACATCAGTACGACCTTGATCGTAGCGGGTGGAATTGGCAACTTTATCGACCGCTTGATTCATGGGTATGTAGTAGATTTTTTAGAGATTTTACTGTTTGAGTTTCCGGTGTTCAACGTGGCGGATTGCTACGTTGTGATCGGCTCAATTCTGTTACTGGTTTTCTTCTTCTTTTTCTATGACGACAAGCAACTTACTGTCGCCGACAAAATGGAGGAACGACATGGAGATGATACAAATCACCGTACCGACTGAAAACAAAGGGGACAGGATGGATACATTCCTGTCCCGTTCTCTTGCTCTGACCCGGTCGGCGGTGCAGCATTTGTTGAAGCAAGGCTGCGTAACCGATGTGGCCGGTCACACGGTTGGTAAAAGCGTGCGGCTGTCAGGTGGGGAACAACTTGTTGTGCAACTTCCTGACCCGACGCCGTGTGCAGCCCAGGCTCAGGATATCCCGTTGGATATTGTGTATGAAGACGCCGATCTGCTGGTAGTCAATAAGCCGAAAGGGATGGTGGTACATCCCGCAGTGGGAAATCCTGACGGCACGTTGGTCAATGCATTGTTGCATCATTGTCCCAATAGTTTATCCGGCATTAACGGTGTGTTGCGTCCGGGGATCGTTCACCGTATCGATAAGGATACGAGTGGGCTTTTAATTGTGGCAAAGCATGACAAATCGCACCAAGGGCTAGCTACACAGATCAGCGAGCATACCTTTACACGGGAATATGAAGCGGTCGTGATCGGGCATCTGCGTGAGAGCGAGGGAACCGTGAATGCACCAATCGGACGACATCCTACAAACCGTAAAAAGATGGCGGTCATACAGCACAACTCCAAACCGGCGGTGACGCACTATACGGTGTTGGCGGAATATCCCGGGTACTCTCACGTTCGTTTGCGTTTGGAAACGGGCAGGACCCACCAAATTCGGGTGCACATGGCGTATCTTGGTCACCCGGTAGCGGGAGATACGGTGTATGGCGGTGCCAAACAACCAACCGAACTCCACGGGCAATGTTTACATGCGAAGACGATTGGTTTTTTGCATCCGATGACTGGTCAGTATTTGGAATTTACCAAGGAATTACCGGAATATTTTGAGGTGTTTCTGAAAAAAATAGCAACATCCCGATAAGAAACTCTTTTTTGCCAAGAAAAGCTAAAAAAGAATCAAAATTTTCCTTGACAATTCGGGATGAGTTATATATAATAGCATAGCACGATTCATTAGCTCAGTCGGTAGAGCACCTGACTTTTAATCAGGGTGTCCGGGGTTCGAGTCCCCGATGGATCACCATCATGCAACAATATCCCCTGAGGGTAATCCCTCAGGGGATATTGTTTTTATGTAAAATTTTGATGCGATAAGGTTCTTGTATGATAGTGCGAGCTTTTTGCGGGGTTTAAGGAGGGCAGAAATACAGCGCATACTGTTTTACAAAAAGTCACACACAAGGTGTGCAATTATACTTGAATATATGGGATTTTCTACATTTTTTGTTGTTTTTTGCTAAATTTGATAGTCCTACTTGATTTTTATTCGTGTAGGGAGTATAATTTAGAAGGAAAATTATTGTTATATGGCACTGTTTTGCCGTATCGTTTGCACGGTGCGGTAAAGTGAATTCTTCGGAAGAGGCAGGCTTGTGGGGAGCAAGCTTCTTCTAGCGATTACGCTATATGCGGCGAAAAAGAAAGTGAATGAACGTTATGAATGAGAAAAGAATGATCCCGTTTAGCCCGCCCGATATCAGCGAACTTGAAATTGAAGAGGTCGCTAATGCGCTTAGGTCCGGTTGGATCACCACCGGCCCCAGAACCAAACAACTCGAAAAAAATATCGCTGAGTGGATTGGGACTGAAAAGTGCGTGTGTCTGAATTCCCAAACGGCTTGCGCAGAAATGGCGCTTCATGTTATGGGGATCGGTGCAGGTGATGAAGTAATCACGTGCGCTTATACATACACGGCATCTGCATCCGTTATTGCTCATGTGGGTGCTAAAATTGTGTTGGTGGATACGCAGGAAAATAGTCTTGAAATGGACTACGATGCGCTTGAAGCAGCTATCAATGAAAAGACAAAAGCCATTATTCCCGTGGATCTTGCCGGTATCCCTTGCGATTACGACAGGATTTTTGACATTGTAAATCGAAAAAAGTATTTGTTTAAGCCGAACAATGAGATTCAGTCTGCCCTTGGCAGAGTGGCGGTTATGGCAGATACGGCTCATGCTTTCGGTGCAAAGCGGCACGGAAAAATGATCGGTTCGGTTGCGGATTTTTCCAGTTTCAGTTTTCATGCTGTTAAAAATCTAACCACGGCGGAGGGTGGTGCGTTGACGTGGAGGACCATCCCGGGTGTCAGTGACGAAGATATTTATAAAAAACTTCAGTTGCTCAGCTTACACGGTCAATCCAAAGATGCACTTGCCAAGACAAAGCTTGGTGCATGGGAATATGATGTTGTTGGTACATACTACAAATGCAATATGACCGACGTTGTGGCCGCCATCGGACTTAAACAGTTTGAACGGTATCCCGATATGCTCAGACGCAGAAAAGAGATTATTGAAAGATACGATGCGGCACTCAAACCGTTGGGTGTGGAAACCCTTGAACATTACACGGACGAATGGGATTCTTCGGGGCATTTGTATCTTACACGTATTCCCGGTATTACTGCTGAACAACGAAATAACATCATTACCAAAATGGCGGAACGTGGTGTGGCTTGCAACGTGCATTATAAACCGCTGCCCATGCACACGGCATATAAAAAATTAGGATTTGATATTTCCGATTATCCCAACGCTTATGCGCATTTTGCCAACGAGATCACCTTGCCGTTGCATACTTGTTTGACCGACGAGGATGTAGCCTATGTGATCCAACAGTATGCCGAAGTAGTGAAGGAGTACATATAAGTGAAAATCATCGAGTGGGAACAGCTTCCTCCGGAAATGCAAAACGAGGAAGTTAGAAAATATTACGACATTTTAAGAAAAAAACAGGTCAGTTTGTTTTTTAAGCGAGTGTTTGATATTGTTGTGTCCTCCATTATGTTGATTATCTTTTCGCCTATTTTTCTGGTCCTGGCGATTGCGATCAAACTCGACAGCAAAGGTCCTGTGTTTTACAGACAAGTCAGAATCACTCAATACAACAAAAAATTCCGCATATTTAAATTTAGGTCTATGGTGCAAGGCGCTGATAAAGGCTCTCAAGTAACCGTAAACGATGATGCAAGAGTGACCCGTGTCGGTAGAATTGTTAGAGGATGCCGACTGGACGAGATTAGTCAGCTTATCGATGTATGGCGTGGCACCATGACTTTCGTGGCAACAAGAGCGGAAACTCCGAAATATACCGAGCAGTATACACCGGAAATGATGGCAACACTTCTTCTCCCCGCAGGTGTTACCAGCCTTGCGAGCATCCTGTATAAAGACGAGGCAGAATTGCTTGATATTGCTGAGGATACGGATAAGGTGTATGTCGAAAAGATCCTTCCCGAAAAAATGTACTATAACCTCAAAGAAATCGAGCAGTTCAGTTTTTGGGGCGATATTAAAACGATGTTTATGACCGTTTTTGCAGTGCTTGGGAAAGAGTACAAAAGGGATTATGTGCCCGAGCCAATTATTGCTGAAAAAGAGGGGGTTGAGGCATGATGAGCGAAACCGTTGTTTCTGTGGTAATGCCTGTTTATAACGAGGAAAAATATATTGAAAAATGCATCGAGTCATTGTTATTGCAGAATTATCCAAAAGAAAATATGGAATGGATCTTTGTGGATGGTTGTTCAAAGGACAAAACGGTAGAGCTTATTCAATCATACCAAACCAAATATCCGTCGCTCATTAAAGTGTTAAACAATCCACATAAAATTGTTCCCTATGCAATGAATATCGGTATAAAAGCGTCGCTTGGTAAATATATTGTCCGGCTTGATGCGCATGCCGATTATGCTACAGATTATATTTCAAAATGTATATACTACTTGGAAAATACCGATGCTGAAAACGTTGGCGGCGTAGCCGAAACGAAAGCAAACGGATTTATGGGAAATGCGATTGCCAAAATGCTATCGTCAAAGTTTGGCGTTGGAAATTCTCAATTTAGGACGAACGGCGAAAGCGGATACGTGGACACCGTACCTTTTGGGGCTTTTAAACGAGAAGTTTTCTCGAAATATGGCGGTTACGATGAGAGATTAGTTCGCAACCAAGATAACGAGATGAATTTTAGAATCAGAAAAAATGGAGGAAAAATATATCTTTCAAAGGATATCCATCTCTCGTACTATTGTCGGGATTCTATTCGTGGAATATCCACCATGGCAAGGAAAAACGGTATGTGGAATATTATTACCATGAAATTGTGCCCGGGCGCCATGGGCCTTCGACATTTCATTCCGTTTGCATTTGTGGCTTCTGTAATCGGTCTTGGTCTTTTAGGATTGTTGCATCCGGTTTTCCGGATATTATTGGGTGCCGAACTGTCGTTATATATACTGTTGGATATTCTGTTTTCTGTAAAACAAGCATCTACGGTAAAAGAATTTTTTGCAATGTTGTTGTTGTTCCCTGTATTTCATGTGGCATATGGTGTGGGATCGCTCATAGGAATTGCGAAACTCTTTTCGAAAGAGTTCCAACAAGGCGGGTATATCAATAAGAAAATTTAATTTCAATTTTAGGAGGATTATGGAAATGTCTCTCTACCAAAAAATCGTTAACAGAGAAGAAAAGATATCCCTCGTAGGACTTGGTTACGTAGGTATGCCTATTGCAGTTGCTTTCGCCAATAAAGGTGTTGATGTCGTGGGGTTTGATCTTAACAAAGCGAAGATTGAACTATATAAAAGCGGTGTTGACCCTACTAAGGAAGTGGGCGACGAAGCAATTCAAAACAGCAAGGTGTACTTTACTTCGGATGAAAAAGACCTGCAAAAGGCAAAATTCCACATTGTTGCTGTTCCCACGCCTGTCAATACGGACCATACACCCGATCTTACGCCCGTAATTGGCGCCTCTGAAATTGTTGGGCGCAACCTCGTTAAAGGTGCTATCGTAGTGTACGAATCTACCGTTTATCCCGGTGTTACCGAGGATGTGTGTATTCCGATCCTCGAAAAAGAGTCCGGCATGAAGTGCGGTGTTGATTTCAAGGTTGGTTATTCTCCTGAGCGTATTAACCCCGGAGATAAGGTGCACAGACTGGAAAATATTCACAAAATCGTTTCGGGCATGGATGCAGATTCGCTTGAAGAGATCAAAAATGTTTACGATCTTGTTATTGAAGTCGGTACATATCCCGTATCTACGATTAAAACAGCCGAGGCTGTAAAGGTCGTTGAGAACAGTCAACGCGACATCAACATCGCATTTATGAACGAGCTTGCGATGGTGTTTGATCGTATGGGCATTGATACAAACGAAGTTGTTGACGGTATGAATACCAAGTGGAACGCCCTCGGTTTCCGCCCCGGCCTTGTTGGCGGTCACTGCATTGGGGTTGACCCGTATTACTTTACTTATCAAGCCGAAAAGCTCGGCTATCACAGTCAGATCATTCTCAATGGTCGTATTGTAAATGATGGTATGGGTAAATTTGTTGCAGATGCCGCCATTAAAAGTATGATTGCTGTTGGTCAAGCACCCAAAAAATCCAAGGTGGTTATTCTTGGCTTGACCTTTAAGGAAAATTGCCCTGACACCAGAAATTCTAAAGTGGAAGACATTATCAAGCGTCTTGCCGAATATGAGATTACACCTGTTGTTGTAGATCCGTGGGCGAGTGAAAGAGATGCTATGCACGAATATGGTGTTAGTCTTACGAAACTGCAGGATGTCAAAGAGGCGGATTGTGTTATCGTGGCGGTCGCCCATAACGAATTCAAGGCGCTTTCACTTGATGATATTAACAAACTTTATAAAGTTTGTGATAATGGAGAAAAGGTTCTTATCGACGTTAAGGGGCTTTACAAGGTATCCGAACTTGATGCCAGCGGAATGAAATATTGGAGATTGTAAACGAATGAAAAAAGTAGCAGTAATCGGTCATTTTGCGTATGGTTTGCAGTATTTAGACGGACAAACTGTCAAAACAAAAAATGTAGCAAATGAGTTGAGCAAAATTTATGGCGATGACAATCTGATCTGTTTTGATACCCACGGAGGAGTCGGGACACTTATAAAAGCGCCATGGCTTGTTTTTAAGGCTTTGCATCATTCCAAAAACGTAATGATGTTGCCTGCCCACAATGGTTTGCGTGTTTTTGGTCGGTTACTGCCTTTTTTCAAAATGTTCTTTAAAAACAAAAAAATTTTCTATGTAGTAATCGGTGGGTGGCTGCCTCGAAAATTGCAAAATGAGCGTTCATTGGCCAGAGCTTTGAAAAAGTTTGATGGCATATTTGTGGAAACAACTACCATGAAAAAGGATTTGGTAAAGCAAGGCTTTGACAATGTTCATGTCTTCCCGAATTTCAAACAACTATCCATTCTTTCCAAGGATGAGCTTGTGTATTACGAAAAGGCACCGTATCGATTGTGTACATTTTCCCGCGTAATGAAGGAAAAAGGTATCGAAACAGCGAGCAATGTGATACAGCGGGTAAATGATGCATTGGGCTATCCAGCGTACTCTTTGGATATATATGGCCAAGTTGATCCTGAACAAACCGAGTGGTTTAATGATCTGATGAAGGCTTTGGGGAATGACATACAATATTGCGGATGCGTTGATTCTCACAAAAGTGTTGAAGTTTTGAAAGATTACTTCGCATTACTATTTCCTACTCATTACTATACAGAAGGAATCCCGGGCACGCTCATCGATGCTTATGCTGCAGGCATTCCCGTTATTAGTGCCAAATGGGAAAGTTTTGCGGATGTTGTTGACGATGGCGTCACGGGTGTTGGGTATGAGTTTGATAACCCAACCGATTTGGAGAAGAAACTTATTGCTATCGCCAATACTCCTTCCACACTAAACGATATGAAGATAAACTGTTTAAAGAAAAGCAGTTCTTACACACCTTGTGTCGCAATGCAAACCATCATAAACAGTTTGGATTGAAGTTAGGGGATGCTTATGTGGACGACCAAGAAAAAGATCATGTATGTTCTATATAGACTGACCGCTGCGTGGTTGCCAACCAGTCGTCGGTCGTCTGTGGCTAAGAAGTTTCGTGCTTTTTGGGCAAAGAGAATAGCGAAAAATTGCGGCAAAAATGTGAATATAGAGCAAAATGCGGTGTTTGGTCCTCTGTTGGAGATCGGCAATGATTCGGGTGTAGGAATCAACTGCGAAATATACGGCCCTGTTACGATCGGTGAAAATGTTATGATGGGGCCGGAGGTCGTGATTTATACCTCGGGGCACAGACACGACAGAACCGATATACCAATGGGTGAGCAGGGTGACGAGGACGCAAACCCGGTTACGATTGGTAACGATGTTTGGATCGGTAGACGAGCCATCATAATGCCCGGTGTCAAAATTGGGAATGGTTGTATTATCGGTGCGGCAGCTGTTGTGACAAAAGACATTCCCGCTTATACTGTAGCGGCTGGCGTGCCTGCCAAAGTCGTCAAAAACAGATTGGATAGCAACGATAGTTCCACGGATAAGTTTTAACGTGTGTTTGTCTCTTTGGATCGTTAGCGGTATAATATCATTCTGCTTAAATATAAAGCGGGGACGCAGGGGAGTTATTATGAAGATTATTCAAGTTATACCGTTCTTCGGTATGGGTGGCGCTGAAACTATGTGTGAAAACCTCGTGTATGAGTTGAAGAAGCTGGGACACGAGGTTATAGTCGTGAGTTTGTACAGTAAAAAAACACCTATTACGCAACGACTTGAAAAATCAAATGTGGATATTCGTTTTTTGGATAAAAAAGATGGCTTTGATTTTTCGATGTTTAGGAAACTGGAAAAATTATTTAAGCAAGAAAAACCGAATGTGATACATACGCATATCTATGTTACAAAATATGTGTTCCCGGTTGCGGCAAAAATGAAGATCCGCGTTGTTCATACGGTACATAGTGTGGCTAAACACGAGGTAGGTAAAATTTCAAGAAGATTGAATGAGTTTTACTTTAAGTTTTGTAATGTGGTTCCGGTCGCTTTGAGTACCAATGTGCAAAAAACGATCGTGGAAGAGTATGGTATCGGTGCCTCGAAAATCCCGGTTATCTTGAACGGGGTCGATTTAAGTAAATGCAAGATAAAAAAGGATTACGATTTTTCAGATACCTTTAAGATTGTTCACATAGGGAGTTTCCTTGATGTTAAAAATCATAGGGGACTCATTGAAGCCTTTGCGCTCTTTAACAAAAAATATCCGAACAGCCAGCTGCATTTGATCGGTGATGGAAAAAACAGACCGGCAATGGAAGAGTTGGTAAAGATCAAACAATTATCTGAAAATGTGGTTTTTCATGGTTTGCAATCGGATGTGCATCAGTTTTTATCAAAAATGGATATTTTCACGTTGCCTTCGTTATATGAAGGAGTGCCGATGTCCATAGCAGAAGCTATGGGAACGGGAATGCCTATTGTGGCTACTGCTGTGGGCGGTATCCCGAATATGTTGGACAACAACAGTGCGCAGCTTGTCCCGGTGGATCCGATGGCGATTGCCAAAGCATTTGAAAACTATTATTTGGACTATGACTTGAGAAAATCGAATGGCGAAAAAGCACGGGAGATGTCAAAGCGCTTTTCGGCGGAAACAATGGCAAATAGGTATTTGGAAATATATTGAGGGAGGTGTATGTGTTGAACGAAATAATCAATATATTTCTTTTGCTGCTTGTAACCTACTATGGCTTTAAGGATATAAAAACAAGCGTATTGATTTATATAGTGGGGACCTTTATTGCTCCGGTATTGCGAGTAAATGGATTAGAATTGAGTTTCGACATTTGGTGTTTCCCCCTCATCTTTGTCTGTTATATGCTAAAAAAACGAAACTTCGTATTCGTCAGACATGGTGAAGTTTCATTGATTCCGTATCTTTTTGTTTACCTTGTTTTGTCGTCGGTTAACGCAATGGTGTTCAACTGTGGCCTTTCTGTTGCAACCATATATGCAACTATCCGATTTATTGTTTTAATAAAGATGATTATTGATCTATCGGAAGGACAGCTTATTTCTTTTATCGATAAAGCACTGGGTATCATTATATTGATAAATGCAGTGTGTGCCATAATTCAGATGATGAATATTGTCCCGGTAGAAACCTTCTATGATTTATATTACAAGGAGACAATGAAACCGTTATTGAACCAGCTTGAGGTTGGATATTTTAATCGTGCATACGGAACGACGGCCGGTCCTGTTATTTTAGGCGGTATTGCTTCTTTAACGTATACATTTTATCTGTCTGTATATGTTAGCGGCAAGTATAATGTAAAAAGAAATGTTTTAAAGATAGTCGCTTGCATCATTTGTGGTATATTGGCTTTATCCAAAACAGCAATATTGGCGTTCCCTATTATCACACTGTATACCATGGTTATGTGTACAATAACAAATGAATCCAAAAAGGCCCTGGGCCTGTTAAAGGCTGTGATGTTAATTTTTGTGGGCACAACAGTTCTGTATTTCGTTGTTCCTTGGATGGAAAAGGAAGGATTTGCAATCGCATATTACCTCAAATTTTTAACAGAACCTTTAGAGGCGCTTTCGAGCAGATACGATAGTAATTCTGGACAACTTGCAGAAGCGATGGCTATCATAGAACAAAACTTCCTTTTTGGCGTGGGACATGCAACCTTTAACGGTGTGTTTATCGGTGACTCTGTGTATATTGTTTTGTTGTACCACACCGGACTGGTCGGGTTAATTTCCTATCTGCTTCCGTTTGTTATTGTTCTGTTTCGGTCCATTAAAAGCAAAAATCTTGTAAAGAGTTCATTGGTTATCGTATTTTTCTTGATTGCAACGGGCAATTCACTTTACTTATCGCATTGGGTGATTCCTTTTGTTGCCGTTATGTTCATGGGTGATGTTGGAGAAACTGTTGCGGGCAATCAATTGGAACAACATAAAAGGCAGGGGATAATTTATGGATAACGTAATATGTTTTGATACTTCGATGGCTACATCCAATATGGGTGATTTTATCATCGCCGAAAGCTGTGATCTGCAATTACAAAAGATTTTATCAAATAATTTCGTCATCCGCTTTCCTACCCATACTCCTATTGCACACTGGTATCAAGATTCGCATCGCACCTGCGGTGGAAGATACCATGGAGATGCAAAGTACAAGTTTTTATATGGAACCAATTTGTTAAATCATAATATGCTTCTGCCCACCCCGCCGTGGAATATAAATTTGTTTAATTCCAAAATGGCAAGAGAAACCATTTGCGTGGGCGTTGGGCTCGGATCTTCCTCTTCTAAAATTGGGTTATATACCAAATGTTTATTAAAGCAGAATTTAAGCAAAAAATATGTCCATTCAACCAGAGATGAAAAAACAGCGAATTTTCTCAGAGAGTGTGGATTGAAAGCCATCAATACAGGGTGTGCCACTACGTGGAATTTAACAAATGAGCATTGTGCGGAAATACCTCAGGAAAAATCAAATGCTGTCGTTTTTACCTTAACGGACTATATGCGTGATAGAGAGATGGACTCTTACCTGATCCGTACATTAAAATCGAACTATGAGGATGTGTATTTTTGGGTACAGGGTACAAACGATTATGAGTATTTTTCCTGTTTGGAACAAACCGAAGACATAACCATTATCCCGCCGTCATTAGCTGAATATTCAAAAGTTTTGGACAAAAATGTTGACTACATTGGAACACGTTTGCACGCTGGGATAAAAGCCTTACAAAAAAAAGTCAGAACGATTATTATTGAGGTGGACAATCGTGCAGCGGATATGAATGAAAGTATTTCGCTGCCAATTATCAACCGTACAAAGCTTGCTGAAAATTTAGAAAATATGATTCATTCCGCTTTTGCAACGCAACTCAATATAAAAACAGATGCAATAGATGAATGGAGAAGTCAATTTGATGAGAATCGGTAACAAGTTAAGCAATTTACTTAAAAACATTGGGTTCATCACTATAGGAAATTTTGCTTCAAAGATCATGAATTTCCTGCTGATTCCATTGTATACCGCCAAATTATCCACTGCAGAATATGGTACCGCCGATTTGATTTTTACAACGTTGAGTTTATTGCTTCCGATTTTAACATTAGAGATCAACGAAGCGATGTTTCGATTCCTTCTCAATGAAAACAATAATAAACGAATCTCTGTTTTTTCAATTGGGGTTACCATTTCGTTAATAAGTGTCATAACCTTTCTCGTGCTTAGTCCCGTTTTGCTGTGCTTTCAATTTTCAAGGACCTATTTATACCTGATTATAGCGTTGTACATTACAAATGTTGCGTATATTTGCTTGTCCCAATTCGCCAAGGGGTGTGAATGTGTCAAAGAATACTCTGTTGGGGGGTTCATCAACACCGTACTCGTTGCATTACTGAATATACTTTTCCTTGTGCGGTTTGAGTTGAAAATTGAAGGGTATTTACTGGCATACTGCTTAGGGTATCTGGGGACGTCATTATATTTCCTTGTTGCTCTTCGCAAAAACATAACGATTTTGCCGTTGAGTAAGATAGACAAAGCAGATGCAAAACAAATGCTAAAATATTCGATTCCCCTTATCCCAAATGCCATTTGTTGGTGGATAAATAACGCATCAGATAAGTACATTTTAGCGTTATTTTGTACCACGTCGGTGGTGGGAGTATATTCAATCGCCTACAAGATTCCGTCGCTATTATCTATTATATCATCCATTTTTTTTAGTGCTTGGCAAATATCGGCTGTTGAAGGATATGGCACAGATGAATGTAGAAAGTTTCACAGTAAAATATTCCGAGCGTTCTTTTTAATCAATGCCGTTTTGTGTTTATTACTGGTGTTCAGTGCGAAGTTTTTGGCGTATATCCTATATTCCAATGAGTTTTTTGATGCCTGGAAATATTCGGTTGTGCTGATATGTGCGTTTTTTGTGAATGTCTTATCCTCGTTTTTGGGTACCATCTATACCACATCCAAGAACACAAAAATGCTATTATACAGCTCGCTGATAGCCGCCGGAATCAATATCATCTTGAACTTTTGCTTTATTCCGACGTATGGTGCATATGGCGCGGCGGTTGCGACGCTGATTAGTTACGTTGTTGTGTTGATCGTTAGAATTTGTCATACCAAAAAAATCATGCGAATTGATTACCAAAGGAAAGAGATTAGCGTATTTTTGATAGCGTTAACAGTGGTTGCGATATGTGTTTTATTTGAATATTTTATACTATCAGCGGTTATCTGTATGCTGTCGGTGGGTTATCTTATGTATGTTGTGTACACGTTGTATTCAAAAAATACAATACAAAGCGGCCAATAAAACAGAATCGAAGGAAGGAAAGTTGCTATGGATACGGAAACAAACCAGGTAATGTTTGCGCTTGTACGTTCTGCGGTTTGTGGTGACCTTCTTTCGGATGAGGAAAAATCGCTCTACCATACAGATTTACTATCACAAATGTTAAAGACCGCCAAAAAGCACGATATTGCTCACTTGGTGGCGATTGGGTTACAAAAGAATCATTTGGCGGATGACAGCGTTCAACAAATGGAAATGGAAATTTTTCAAGCAGTATATCGCTACGAGCAGTTAAATTTTGAGCTGAACAGATTATGTGAAACGCTTGAAAAAGCAAAAATTCCGTTTCTCCCGCTCAAAGGGTCGGTGCTTCGTCAATATTATCCCGAACCGTGGATGCGGACAAGCTGTGATATTGATGTACTTGTGCATAGCGAAGATTTGGATAGAGCAATCGCTGTTCTTTCAGATGATCTGGAATATAAATCCGGATGTAAAAATTCACACGATGTTTCGATGTTTACCAGAACCGGCAGACATATTGAGCTCCATTATGATCTCGTGGAGGATAGCATATTAAGTTCCGCATCAAAGGTCATCAAACGTGTTTGGAAAACGGCCACCCTACACAAAAATTATGAGTATTGGCATGATATGTCGGATGAATTGTTTTATTTTTATCACATCGCACATATCGCAAAGCATTTTCAAAATGGAGGCTGTGGTATTCGCCCCTTTGTAGATATTTGGGTGCTGAATCACAAGATGTCGTTTGATAAAAAAAGACGCCTCCGAATGCTGGAGAGAGGAGCACTCTCGACATTTGGCCAACAGGCGGAATTACTGTCGGAGATCTGGTTCGGTCATGTCCAACATACAGATATTACAAAACAAATGCAGGATTATATTTTGCGTGGTGGGGCATATGGCACACATGAAAACCATATTGCCGTGCAACAACAAAAGCAGGGCGGTCGTATACGATATGCACTGTCAAGATTTTTCATTCCGTATGATGCCCTCAAATTCTATTACCCTGTTCTGCAAAAACATCGTTGCCTTACTCCGATTATGCAGGTCAGCAGGTGGTGCAAGCTGATTTTCGGAGGGCATGTAAGACGTATTTCAAAAGAATTGCGATACAACCATAATCTATCTAGCACGGACGCCAACAATATGCAAATATTTTTGAAAAACATAGGGCTGTAAAAACATATGAAAAAGGATTTTAGCATCCTCTATGCGAGTTTCGGAAAAATGCTTGTGATTACCACAAGCATTTTTGTTTTTATCCATTCGTTGTTAAACATTTATTATCGCAATCACACATTTTAGGCGTTTTTTGTCGTATATTGTTTCTTGCGCTTTTTGAACAGATGTGGTACCATGTTTATATAAAATGTTAGGGTTTTCAGGTTACAAAGAGGAGCGATTGTTATGTTGCAACAAGAAATATTGCGGACCGTTGACCATACTTTATTGTCGCAAGATGCCACTTGGGAACAGATTCAGGCAATCTGTGATGACGGTATGCGGTACCAAACCGCATCGGTGTGCATCCCTGCCTCGTATGTGAAACAAGCCAAAGCGTATGTCGGAGATCGGTTGCGTATCTGCACGGTGGTAGGGTTTCCGAACGGATACAGCACGACCGCTGCCAAGGTGTTTGAAACAGAGGATGCCTTGCGCAATGGTGCGGATGAAATTGATATGGTGATCAACATTGGGTGGTTACATGACGGACGTCATGACGAAATTCTGAGTGAAATTGAGGCGATAAAAGCGGCTTGTCAAGGAAAGGTGCTTAAAGTCATCATCGAAACGTGTTTGCTAAGTGAGCAAGAAAAAATCACGATGTGCAATATTGTATCCGCTTCCGGTGCAGACTATATTAAGACGTCTACCGGATTTTCGACGGCAGGAGCGACGAGGGCCGACGTTGCTTTATTTAAAGAACATGTAGCCCCCCACGTGAAAATCAAGGCTGCAGGCGGTATTTCCACTTTACAGGATGCACAGGATTTTTTGGATTTGGGCGCTGCACGGCTGGGTACCAGCCGCATCATTCGTATTGTGAAGGAACAAGGGTTATGAAACGGGTCTTTTTAATTGTTTTGGATAGCTGCGGTGTTGGTGCCTTGCCCGATGCGGCGACCTTTGGTGATGCAGGGACGCATACGCTAAAAACCTGTTATCAAACGGGTAAGCTTCATATTCCGCAATTGAGCAAAATGGGGCTTGGCAATATCGAGGGATTGTCGTTCCTTGGCACCACTCCGAAGCCGACGGCGATGTACGGCCGTGCGGCTGAACGGTCAGCTGGCAAGGACACGACGACGGGGCATTGGGAACTCGCCGGTATTGTTTCCGAAAAACCGATGCCTACCTACCCGGATGGTTTCCCGTCGGAGATCATTGACCAGATTATCCAAAAGACAGGTAGAGGTGTGTTATGTAATAAGCCGTATTCCGGCACCGAGGTCATCCGTGATTATGGAGATGAGCAGGTGCGTACCGGTGATTTGATCGTATATACCTCAGCGGATAGCGTGTTACAAGTTGCCGCACATGAAACAGTCATACCGATAGAAACGTTGTATGAATATTGCCGTATGATACGGCAAATCATGCAGGGTAAACACGCAGTCGGCAGAGTGATCGCTCGTCCGTTCGTCGGTCAGGACGGTCAGTATACTCGGACTGCTAATCGTCGAGACTTTTCACTTAAACCCCCAAAAAAGACCATGTTGGATGCGATCAAAGAGCAGGGGAAAGCGAGCATCGCTATCGGAAAAATTACGGATATTTTCGCCGGACAGGGTGTTTCGGAGTCGGTTCTGACCCATAGCAACGATGAGGGGATGGCGGCAACGGCTGAGATGGCAAAACGTGATTTTGAGGGAGTGTGTTTTACTAATCTGGTGGATTTTGATATGATATACGGTCATCGGAATGATGCGGCGGGATATACGTTGGCATTGAATGCATTTGATGAGTGGTTAGGTGGCTTTTTGCCACTGTTACGCCCCGATGATCTGCTTATTATTACCGCCGATCATGGATGCGACCCGGGCGACGTTAGTACCGACCATACACGGGAATACGTACCGGTATTGGTGTATGGACCCGCTGTCACGCCACGTCCGTTGCATACGCTTCCTACCTTTATGGACGTTGCCGCAACCGTTTGTGCGTATTTAGGTGTACCATATCAAACCGAGGGAGTGTCGATGCTATGAAAGAAAAGCTCATTCAAGCAGCCAAACAGGCAATGGTAACGGCGTATGCTCCGTATTCGGGATATCATGTCGGGGCCGCATTACTTTGCGCTGACGGAACGATTTACACCGGTTGTAACGTGGAGAATGCTTCATATGGTGCGACTATCTGCGCCGAACGCACAGCCTTTTGCAAGGCTGTCAGCGAGGGAAAGCGTGACTTTACGGCAATCGCAATTGTGGGCGGAAAGGATAGAACACCGAGTGAGGCGGTATGTTCCCCTTGCGGTGTTTGCCGTCAAGTGATGCGGGAGTTTTGCAAGGATGATTTTATTGTGCATTTGTTGGGCGCTGACCAAGCAGAAACCATGACGCTTGCACAACTGTTTCCCGTTAGTTTCGGCCCGGAAAATTTAAAAATTAATTGATTTTTCTCTATAAAACAGGTAATATTAAGGAAAAGAATACGAGGTGAAATGATATGGTGATAACAAACGATATTCAATATGTTGGTGTCAATGACCATGCCATTGACTTGTTTGAGGGACAGTACGTTGTTCCCAATGGGATGGCCTATAATTCCTACGTGATTATAGACGAGAAGATCGCCGTTATGGATACCGTGGATGCCGCTTTTACGCATGAATGGTTGGATAATATTCAACGCTTGCTGGGCAACCGTCAGCCGGATTATTTGGTGGTTCAGCATATGGAACCGGATCATTCGGCGAACATTGCCAATTTTGTCAAAGCGTATCCATCGGTAACGTTGGTGTCCACCGCCAAGGCCTTTGCTATGATGCAGAATTTCTTTGGAACAGATTTTGCAGACAGCCGCATGGTGGTGGGAGAGGGCGATACGTTGTCGCTGGGACGGCATACGCTAACCTTCTATACGGCTGCTATGGTGCATTGGCCGGAAGTGATGGTGACATACGATAGCACCGATAAAGTGCTGTTCTCAGCGGACGGATTCGGTAAATTCGGCGCCTTGGATGTCGAGGAGGAGTGGGCGTGCGAAGCCAGACGGTACTATTTTGGTATTGTCGGCAAGTACGGCGCACAGGTGCAAAGTCTTCTCAAAAAAGCAGCGGGATTGGACATTGAAATGATTTGTCCGTTACACGGCCCCGTTCTTTCAGAAAACTTAGGATATTATCTGGGCCTGTATAACACGTGGTCCAGTTACCAACCGGAGGAAGAAGGCATCATGATCGCCTACACTTCCGTTTACGGAAACACCAAAAAGGCGGTCATGCTGTTAGCCGATAAACTAAAAGCTAACGGATGTCCCAAAGTGGTTGTCAACGACCTCGCCAGAAGCGATATGGCAGAGGTTGTGGAGGATGCTTTCCGGTACAGTAAATTGGTGTTGGCTACTACCACTTACAATGCCGATATTTTCCCGTTTATGCGGGAGTTTATTCATCATTTGACCGAGCGTGGCTATCGTAATCGTACCGTTGCCTTGATGGAAAACGGAAGCTGGGCACCGCTTGCCGCCAAGGTGATGCGGGACATGCTGAAAGATTGCAAAAATCTCACCTTTACCGACAGTACGGTGAAGATTCTTTCGGCACTGAATGCGGACAGTACCACTCAGGTGAACACGCTTGCAGAAGAACTGTGCCGTGAGTATTTGGCGCAGCAGGACGAAACGGCCGATAAACACGATCTGACCGCTTTGTTTAATATTGGATACGGTTTATATGTTGTCACGTCCAACGACGGCAAAAAAGATAATGGATTGATTGTCAATACAGTGACTCAGGTCACCGATACGCCCAACCGTATTGCCGTGACCATTAACAAAGCCAATTATTCTCATCACGTCATTAAGCAGACCGGCAAAATGAACATTAACTGTCTGACCATTGATACCCCGTTTTCGGTGTTTGAAAAGTTTGGCTTTGTGAGCGGCCGGAATGTAGATAAATTTGCGGGTTGCGAACCGCTTCGTTCGGATAACGGACTGGTTTTCTTGCCCCGGTATATCAACTCTTTTATGTCGCTGAAAGTGGAACAATATGTTGACTTGGATACGCACGGAATGTTTATTTGTGCGGTTACCGAGGCGCGTGTATTGTCTGACCGTGAAACGGTGACCTACACCGAGTACCAAAAGAACATTAAACCCAAGCCGGTGGTTGACGGAAAAAAAGGATGGGTCTGTAAAATTTGCGGGTATGTTTACGAAGGGGAAGACTTGCCGGAGGATTTCATCTGTCCGCTGTGTAAACACGGTGCCGTTGATTTTGAAAAAATCCAATAATGTTTAGGAGGCTTTTCACATGAAAAAGTATGTATGTGACATCTGCGGTTGGGAATATGATGAAGCTGTCGGGTCTCCGGATAACGGTATTGCGCCGGGTACGAAATTTGAGGATCTGCCGGACGAATTTGTGTGCCCGTTGTGCGGCGTTGGAAAAGAGAATTTTAGCGAACAATAAAAACGGGGGGCTTCATGTAAAGTGAGGCCCCTTTTTTAAAGGAGTTTGTATGAAACTGGTGTTATTAGCAGCCCTCGGAGTCGGTGGTGCCACAATATTTGGTTCTGTGATCGGGTTTCTGTTTAAAAAATTGTCGCATAAGTTTTCGGATATTGTGTTATCCTTTGCTGCCGGTGTCATGTTAGCGGCGGCTGTGTTGGGGTTAATTTTGCCGTCTTTGGAGTACGGCGGTCGGCATGGACTGTGGGTTACCATTGTCGGTGTATTTGCGGGTGCAACGTGTTTAATGCTGGTGGACAAAGTGGTTCCTCATCTTCACAAATTAGCGGGCATCGATAGTGAGACGCATCCAAATAACGAAAAACTCAGTAAGGTGCTGTTATTTGTGACCGCCATTGCCATACATAACCTACCCGAGGGAATTGCAGCAGGGGTAGGCTTTGGCTCCGGCGATACCGCAGGCGCTTTGGTCATTGCAGGCGGTATAGCGTTGCAAAACATCCCGGAAGGGATGGTTATTATTGGGCCGATGCTGGCA
>JAZRZU010000068.1:0-28345 GCA_045601465.1 Acutalibacteraceae bacterium | reverse complement strand
TACCGGATACTCGCAAGGCAAACAAGTCCTCATTCGCATATCCGCCGCCGGAATACGGGACGTAATCCTCTATTTGCTCAACCGCCAAAATCGGCACACCTGCCGTCACCTTACCGATAAGCGGAACTCGAGAGATCACTTCACCCGGCATCCGGATGGAGCGAGTCAATCCGCTATCTCGATTGATATACCCGGCATCTTCCAGTTTTTGCAGATAAGCATGCGCCGTCGAGGTGGATTTAATCCCCGCCGCAGCACAAATTTCCCGAACCGTCGGCGGTACACCAGAGCGTACCCTCTCCCGCAGAAATTCCAACATTTTTTGTTGTTTTTCAGTTAAAGGTTTCATATCGTATCACCCTTTCGTATACAGTATAGCACATGTTTTTCAAAAATGCAAACATTTGTTTGATGATTTTATAAAAATTTTATTACAGTTTATTCACATTGTATTCATATTCCAAAGCAGCTTGTCTGCTACAATACTGATGTACTGGAGAACAGTAAAGGGTCCGCACCGGAGCTGTTCTCATTAAGCGAGTACGATCCCCTCCTCAAATTACCCCACAACACAAGTAAAAGGTCCGCCGAAACGGCGGGCCTTTTACTTGTGTATAATTGACTTTTTAACACAATTTGGTAAACTGTAAAAAAGAGAGGGTTGGTAGTATGATGGAAAAAACGCTGCAAATAATCGGCTGCGTGTGTTTAGGGTTTCTCGTTATACTCGGCTGTTATGCGGCTTATGTCTTTGGCTGCTATACCCGATTAGATGACAATCTACCCTTAACCATTCAGGCCGCTGACAACGCAAGGCAAGTTCCAATCGGCAAAACCTTAAAAGCCGTTTCGTACAACATGGGCTTTGGTGCATACAGTCATGATTTTTCTTTTTTCATGGACGGCGGCCATGAAAGCCGTTGCCGCACCAAAGAAAGCGGTATTCACAACATTTCAAAAGCGCTGCACATTGCCAAAGCCGAACAAGCCGACCTCTACTTCTTCCAAGAAGTGGATATTGACGGCACCCGTTCCCACCACGTCAATCAATACGACATACTGAAAAATGAAATGGGCCCTGCTTTTTCGTCGGTATTTGCACAAAACTATGACAGCCCTTATTTGTTCTGGCCCCCGCTTTCACCGCATGGTGCCAATACTTCGGGGCTGGCAACCTTTTCTGCTTTTTCGATTAACAATGCGGTACGGCGGCAATTACCGGTGGAAGACAGCATTATGAAAATCGTGGATTTAGACCGCTGTTATGCCGTACATCGCTTACCCTGTGAAAACGGAAAAGAACTGGTGATATATAATGTGCATCTCTCCGCCTATACCAGCGACGGAACCATCGCCAACGAACAGCTTCGTCTGTTATTCTTGGATATGCAAGCAGAATACAAAGCGGGGAATTACTGTATTGCAGGCGGTGATTTTAACAAGGATCTGACAGGTCAAAACACCGATACAGAATATACTTGGGCACAGCCCATCCCAACAGAGCTCATCCCTGTCGAATTAAAATTGATTGCCCCTAAAGCCAATCCGCTAAAATCCTGTCGTTTGGCGGATACAGCCTATAACGCCGATACGTCCTTTACCATTACCGTGGATGGGTTCGTTGTCTCGGCAAACATATCCCCCACGACCGCCTCGGTCATCGACACTGCTTTTGCATACAGTGACCACAACCCCGTCACTCTATCATTTTGTTTACTGCCGTGATATTTTTTAAAACTGCCCTGTTAATCAGGGCGGTTTTTTTAAGCCGTTGTATAAACACAAGCAAACAGCTCCACACTTGTTTCAGAATCCAAAACGCCGATTACCAAAACGAGAATTTTGTCGTAGGAATGTGTCTTGCCGTTTGGATGGTTTTTTTGTACAATGGAGAAAAGGGTGGTGAACAACATGGCAATTCGATTAGTGGAAATTGATCCGTATCTAAAACCGTATACCGCTGATTTGGAACTGCGCACAAACTTATATAAAACCAAGCGGAAAGAACTGCTGGGATCCGACGGTGACCTTGTATCGTTTGCCGCGGGGCATCATTATTTTGGGTTTCACCGTACCGAAAACGGCTGGATATACCGTGAATGGGCACCTGCGGCCGATGCGCTGTATCTGACAGGCGATTTCAACAACTGGGATACCGCCGCTTGCCCGCTTCGCCGACTGGAAAACGGTGTATTTGAAATTGCTCTGTCGGGGGAAAATGCGCTTTGTGCCGGACAAAAGGTACAGACTATCGTGTGGCATAATGGGCAAATGCTACGACGTATCCCGCTATACGCTACTCGTGTTGTGCAAGACCCTGTCACCTATTTATGGTGTGCGGAAATTGAAGATACAGCCCCCTATTCTTGGACCGACCAAGATTTTAAACCCGCCAAGACGCCTTTTATCTATGAATGTCATATCGGCATGGCACAGGAAACGGGGTCGGTAGGTACCTATCGTGAATTTCGTGAAAATATTCTGCCCCGTATCCAAGCGGCGGGATATAACACCATTCAAATTATGGCGATCATGGAGCATCCGTATTATGGCTCGTTTGGGTATCAGGTGTCCAATTTCTTTGCGGCATCCTCACGCTATGGGAGCAGTCGAGAACTCAAAGACCTCATCAATGCGGCACACAATGTCGGCATAGCGGTATTGCTCGACGTCGTACATTCCCACGCTGTCAAAAACACCTGTGAAGGACTCAACGAATTCGACGGTACCTCTTATCAGTTTTTCCACGAAGGCGAACGAGGCAACCATCGTGCGTGGGATACCAAGTTGTTTAACTATGGAAAAAACGAAGTACTTCATTTTTTGTTATCCAATCTTGCTTATTGGCTTCAAACGTTTCATTTTGACGGGTTCCGTTTTGACGGGGTCACTTCTATGCTGTACCACGACCATGGGCTGGGAAGTGCCTTTACGGATTATTCCCTGTATTTTTCCCACAACACCGACGTCGAAGCAGTAACCTATTTACAGCTTGCCAATGAATTGATCCACACGATAAATCCCCACGCTATCACCATTGCGGAAGATATGTCGGGCATGCCGGGAATGTGCATACCGATAAAAAACGGCGGCATCGGCTTCGACTATCGGTTATCCATGGGGGTACCGGATCTATGGATCAAGCTCATCAAAGAGGTTCCGGATGAACATTGGAACATGGGACAACTGTGGTATGAACTGACCAACCGCCGCCCAAAAGAAAAAACCATCGGATACTGCGAATCACACGACCAAGCGCTGGTGGGCGACAAAACACTGATGTTCCGTTTGTGTGATGCCGAAATGTATACGCATATGCAAAAATTCGGCGGTAGTTTGATCATCGATCGAGGGATCGCACTGCATAAGCTCATCCGCTTGCTCACCGCCACCTTAGCCGGTGAAGGTTATCTCAATTTCATGGGCAATGAATTCGGCCACCCCGAATGGATCGATTTCCCCCGTGAGGGAAATCATTGGAGTTATCATTACTGCCGTCGGCAATGGAGTTTAGTAGACAATCCCCACCTACGATATCGGGAGTTGGGCGATTTTGATAAAGCCATGCTTCGGCTGTTACAACAAAAACGATTACTAACTAAAAAAGCCGTCTGCCGTAAAGTACACGAGGACGATAAAGTATTGATCTACGAAAAAGGTAACCTGTTATTTGCGTTTAATTTCCACCCGGAAAAATCATTTGACGGGTATCCTATACCCGCAGCAGCGGGAACGTATCGAGTCATTTTTAATTCCGATGACGGCGAGTTCGGCGGTTTTAATCGAGTGGACACAACGGTACGCTATACGGCTGATACAAACGGTTTCTCCTGTTATCTCCCAAACCGTACAGCCATTGTATTTCAGAAAAACAAATGACCAAACAAATCGGCAGAGGATGTCCTCTGCCGATTTTCTTATTCTGCGTTTACAAAAAATCTTTTGAAAAAAGTGGTGTAGAGAGATACCGTTCACCCGTATCCGGCAACAGTACTACCACCGTTTTCCCGACGTTTTGCGGTTGGTTCGCAACCTCATACGCTGCATGCAAAGCAGCACCCGACGATATTCCAACCAACAGGCCGTGTGTATGAGCAAAGGTTCGAGCCGCCTCATAGGCTTGCTGTTCGGTGACCGCCATCACCTCATCGTACACCGACGTATCCAATGCATCGGGCACAAAGTTGGCACCGATACCCTGTAAGCCATGTGGACCGGCTACGCCTTTGGACAACAACGGCGATGCTGACGGTTCAACCGCTACTACACGTATGGCGGGGTTTTGGTCTTTCAAATATCGACCAACACCGGTAATGGTACCCCCGGTTCCCACTCCGGCGACAAAAATATCCACCGTCCCGTCGGTATCTCGCCAAATTTCCGGGCCGGTCGTCTGGTAATGCGCCGCAGGATTTGCCGCATTTGCAAACTGGTCTGGAAAAAAGCTGTGCGGAATCGAAGCCGCCAGTTCTCTCGCCTTTTCCACAGCTCCCGCCATTCCCTTGGCACCCTCGGTCAGTACCAGTTCGGCGCCATAGCCACGCAAAAGCGCACGACGTTCCACGCTCATGGTCTCCGGCATGGTCAGAATCACCCGATACCCCCGTGCTGCCGCTACCGCCGCTAACCCGATGCCCGTGTTACCGCTGGTCGGTTCCACAATCACCGAGTCTTTTTGGAGTATGCCTCGTTGCTCAGCATCCACAATCATCGCAAGCGCAATGCGGTCCTTGGCACTGCCGGCGGGATTGAGACACTCCAACTTGGCATAAATCGTCGCCTTAGTTGTTGACTGCACCTCCACAAGCGGGGTATTGCCGATAAGGGCCGTTATGTCCTGATACACTTTCATGCACGTCGTCCTCTCCAAACGTATTGCCATCAGTATACCACAAAACGTCATTTTTGACAAGGTCGCTTCCGGGTCACATTTCAAATATTTTTTCATAGCGTATCCCGCTTACCCCTGGGAAAACTCCCCGTTTTCATTCCCTCTGCTGTCCACCATTTGGGTATCCTTCTGTCACCCACTCCAAATTCCCCGCATTCCCTGTTTGCCGACAACCTGCTGTCAACTGTCCGCAACTTGTCCGCCTGAATCCGTATCCTAATCCGTATCCTAATCCGTATCCAATCCAAATCCTTTCTTTGAATCCGTATCCAAACGCACTAACGGCTTTCAACATTTCCACACGGTTTCAACACGTTTTCAACAGTCGGATTGTTGAAAACATTCAAACAACGCTCGTCATTTTTCCCTTGCTTTTTTCAAAAACCTGTGGTATGATATGGAACATGCGGGAGTAATTCAGTGGTAGAATGTCAGCTTCCCAAGCTGAATATGCGGGTTCGATTCCCGTCTTCCGCTCCAAAAAAAGGCCTTGTCAACCGACAAGGCCTTTTTCACAATCATCAAGAAAAGGAGGGCTTTTATGCATCCGTTTGAGCTGTATCTTCTCATCCTGTCCGCTGTTGCAGTCGTTGTCACCATTGTAGACAAGTTAGCGGCAAAAGCTAAAAAACGGCGCATACCGGAAGCCACTCTCTTTCTCTTGGCGTTGCTCGGTGGCAGTACCGCTATGTATCTCACCATGCTGACAATTCGTCACAAAACACGGCATCACCGTTTCATGCTGGGCTTACCTGCCATATTTCTTGCGCAGTTGGCGCTCTATTTGTGTTGGCAATAAAAAAGACCGCTCATGCGGTCTTTTGTTTTTTTACGAGCAGTATGGTGGCAACGATTAGTGCCCCAAAGGTGACCACAAACGTTACGGTGGTCAGGAAACAGATATGCTGTGAAATACCATACAATATTTCTTCCAAAAACACACGCAAAGCCGACTGCCCTACGGCAATTTTTTTAGGTAGATCATACCGCACCAACAACCATACCGGCACCGCCACCAGAGAAGCACCGATAAACAACCAGCCGGTGGTATAATATAGCCGACGGCGAATGGTCCCTTGACAAAGCAGAAAAAATATGCCGGTAAACATGGCGGTCAACACCGCCATCCACAGCGACAGGGATGCAATTCGATACAAAGAACCACTCTCTGCATAAACCGCCAATCCGATGGTGTTTACCATTCCTCCCACACCTGCTTGCAACACCAGCGACAACCCTTGCGCAATTTCGCCCGAAATCGTGCTTGATGCGGTTGTATCTAAGGGTTTCTCTCCGTTTGGTAACGTAGCAAAATAGCGGTCAATTGCCTCTTTCAAAGGAAGGGGGTCAAATACGATCTTCGCTGTATCTTGCCCTGTTTGCCACTCGGTATACACCGAGGGAAAAAAGGCAGTGGCGGCCTCCTGTACCGCTCCACGAGTCACCACCGGTTTCAACGTCTCAAACGGCAACCCGTAAAACAGACACTCATCCTGAAAATAATCCAAAGCCTCTGCGTGCAACGTATCGACAAACCGATCGGTTGACGAAGCTGTTATAAACCAATCCTGACGCAATGCGATACGCAACGAAAAGGCGGCAAGGGTCACCACCATCGAAAGACACAAAAAGATAGCCGAGACGATGCACCCGACACGGCGAATAAACCGGATAAAAAGGTTACCCATAGGTGGCCCACTCCTTTCCCTCAACCTTTCGACAGATCAATGCCATACGCTGCGTTTTAAACAGATGACCGTTCTTGCGAGGATAGCAAGTGTACATAAACAAGGTTTCTCCTTCCCCTTCAACCGGGGAAAGCGCTTTGTTGTTTTGATAGTTAAAAATGAGGGTATCCACTACCTTATAGACATACTTGCCGTACACCGTGTCCATCGTAACCAGCGTACCAATTTTCGTTGTTTCCAGTTCATGGAAGTGCGAGGTAACGTGCGCAGACAATACCGTTCTGCCACCCTGACCGCAGAACGATGAATTAAACCGCATACCGGCACCTTTACGCAACAGCGCATTTTCATCCCCAAAGAAAACCGGAATATCCCGCTTTTCCCAGCCGTCCACGTTAAGTGTAGCCCACTGTTCACCATAATAAATAACGGGAATATGTCCCTCATCCGGCGTGACGGTGCCGGTAGACGAAGCCCCGCCCGCAAAACCGGTGAGAAGGTTAAAATATGTCGATTGTGCAACCACCGATTCAAACAGCAGAACACTTGCGCAAGCGATTGCCGCTACTGTTAAAACATACGGTAACAGCAAGAAAAAGCCCTTGAAGCAAGGGCTTTTTCTAAATAAATTTTTGTTTACT
This sequence comes from Acutalibacteraceae bacterium, assembly GCA_045601465.1. GTDB lineage: Bacteria > Bacillota > Clostridia > Oscillospirales > Acutalibacteraceae > RGIG3009. The sequence continues at coordinate 21,125 of JAZRZU010000068.1, read as the reverse complement.
TTACGCATAAAAAGATTAGCGGGAAGCAACAAACTTCTTGCCGTACACCGCACAACCGGCCGCAGTGACAACGAGCAGAGCAGCGGCAAACAATACCGTGTAATTGGTATCGGCAACGTTGGTCTTTTTCACATCAAGGTCAACAATCGCCACTTTCTTGCCGTCAACGGTGGTGATAACGCCCTCTACGTCACCTTCGTGAGTCGGATTGGCAGCAGGACGGAATTCGAGTTTCAGATTCAGCGTTACACAAGCCTTGTTGACTTCATCTAAAACCGCTTTGGTTTCTTGCGCCGTATAGTCAGACAAGGAACCACCCTTATCTTTTTCGACCGCAGCAGCAGCAGCTTCCATGTTCGCAATGACAGCCTCAGCCTGTGCGGCATCAACATCGATCTGCTGCAAAACGTTGCTCAGCATCGGCAGATACTCTGCTTGATACTTAGCAGGCACCAACTCTTTTGCTTTCGCCATAATATCGTCTTTGGGGGTGGCTGCGCAAACCGGGACAACCGCCGTCACCATCAAGCAGACAACAACCAAACATACTGAAACAACGGACATTACCTTTTTCATTTCTTTCTCTCCTTACCAAAGTATTATAATCTATGCCATTTGATAGCTACATTTAGTTTACTCCTTTTTTACGCAATTGTCAATGCCTTTTTTAGATTTTTATTCTCATGAATTTGAAACGAAAGGTGGTTGAATTATAAAGATAGTTTTGTTATAATTATAGGGATTTATTCTGTCGAAAAACGGGGGGATTTGTATATGCGTCGCATATTGCCGATGGCTATCTTACTGATTTGCCTTTGCGGGTGTGCGAGTCGGCCGTCAAGTGTCGATATCCGCATTAACGAAGTACAATCATCAGGCGGTGACACCGACTGGATCGAACTGTACAATGCCGGTGAAAGTGCCGTGAACCTGGATGGTTATTTTTTGTCTGATGACCCCAAATCCCCCGGCAAATGGCAATTCCCTGCCGTCACGGTGCAAGCGGGCGGCTATCTTGTAGTCTATGCAGATGGCGGCATTACCGCTGACACCCGCCTATCCGCGTCCTTTTCACTCAAAGCATCCGGAGAAACGGTGGTTCTCACGAAACCAAACGGCACCCCCTTGGACACCGTTTCGGTTCCGGAAAGCGCTCCCGGTGTGTCTTACGGAAGAAACGGCGACGACAGTTTTGCACAATACGCCGCCCCCACCCCGAATGCATCCAATGATACCGGCATGATGCTGGGACAACAGGGGGTTAACACCCTGTACGGAGTACGTATCAATGAATACACCTCCCGCAATCAAACCGTCTTGTACGACCACGACGGTGATTACCATGATTTTGTGGAAATCTATAATTTTTCCGATACTGCCGTTGACCTGTCCGGGTATACGCTGACCGACTCGAAGGATGAGATCGCCAAATGGGAATTCCCCGTCGGTACCACGCTGGATGCCGGCGCCTATCTCGTCGTATTCTGCTCGGGAAAAGAAAGTAAAAGCAGCGAATTACACGCCTCATTTAAGCTGGGCGATAACGACTCGTTTTTAGGGCTATACACCGCTACCGGCAGTTTTTGTTCCGGCCTTTCGTACCATCCTACCGAGCCGAACACCTCCATGTGTTTTCAAGAAGACGGCACCTATACCCTCTCCCGCCTTATCACCCCCGGTTATGCCAATAAAGTTACGGAGTAAACGATGATGAAAGAACTAACCGAAACACAAAAGAAACACCTGCTGCTTGGGTTATGCGGTGCAGGCATTCCGTTGTTATTGCTCTCCTCTTTGCTCTGGGGAAGACCGGAACAAGGCCCTACCGCACAGTTGCGTATCAGCGAAGTGATGAACCATAATCGCTCGGTGTATGCGAATGAAGCCGGCGACTACTACGACTGGGTAGAAGTGCAAAACATCGGCAGTTACGCTGTATCCTTAGATGGGTTGTCGCTGACCGATGACCCCGAGCAACCGACCAAATACACGTTTAAGGATACGGTATTAAAGCCAAATGAATGTATTGCCGTATACCTCACCGGTAATAAAAAAGAATCCCGCCCGTTGCACGCTTCTTTCGGTCTTAGCAGTTCCGGTGACACGGTATATCTGTATGATGATGATACGCAGCTGGACAGCTTGACAATCGGCGAATCACCGGAAAACATCTCGTACGGTTTGCATGATACCGAGACCGTTTGGTTTGCCTCGCCTACACCCGGCTCACCAAACGGCGGTATCTCGGCAGCTTCTCCCGAAGCATTGTGGGATGCCTGCTACACCGGTGTGCTGATCAACGAAGTATGTGCGGTATCCGACGCTGAGAACACCGACTGGGTCGAACTGTTTAACACAACGGATGCACCGATCTCTCTGTGGGGTTATCGACTGACCGAATCGCCTGAAACAGAAGGTTTTCGCTTTGGCGACGTCGTTATTCCGGCAGGCGGTTATTACACCTTGCGTTGCGATAAAGCGTTACCCGAAGGCGACTCGCCGTGTGCTCCCTTCTCGTTGAATCGATTCGGCGATACGCTTTATTTGTATACACCGACCAATGTGTTGTGTGATCGTTTTGAGACAGGAAAACAGCGTTTGGGTGTGACGTCGGGTCGTATGAACGGCGACCGTTCTGCCCGTGCATATTTCAGCACGCCCACCAAAGCTGCTGCGAACCATACACCCTTTACCGGTTATGCTGCTCAACCCGTCATTCAAGCCGTGGGCGGATATAAGGAGCAAAACTCTGCCGTCACCATCACCGTTCCCCACGGCTGCAAGGTATATTACACACTCAACGGTTCTACTCCCACAACGGCGTCTCGTTCCTACACGTCCGGGCAAACCATCACCCTATCCAAAACTTGTGTGTTGCGTGCCATCGCATATCGTGACAATTATCTGCCGAGCGACGTTGCCACCCAAACCTATTTCACCGACGACAAACATGAAATACCGGTGCTGAGTGTGTCCGGTAACTACGCTGAGTTATTCGGGCCGAACGGCACGTTTACTCGATATAACAACAAAGACCTGCAAGCCATCGTGCATGCGGAATACTTCACCAAAGACGGTGTAAAAGAGATCGAATTCGACAGTATTCTGCGTATTGCCGGAGGATTAAGCCGTTACAACGTACAAAAAGCGTTTTCGTTAAAGCTGAATCAAACCATCGGTGAATCTTCGGTGACCTATCCGTTTTTTGAGGATACCACCCGCACCACGTTCGGTGACCTGCTTCTTCGCCCGTCCGGTTCGGATTGGAGTAATGCAAAGTTGCGGGATGAACTGTGTGCAACGGCACTGAAAAATACCGAAACCTTTGTGGTGCAATCCGCCAGTCCGGTTGCGGTGTATATTAACGGTGACTACCGTGGTCTGTATTACTTGCGAGAAAAACGAAACGAAGAATTTATTTCTGATTACACCGGCATCCCCGAGGAACGTGTTCAACTGGTAAAAATTCCCGCCCGCTATGAGTGGAACACCCCCCTCGACCCCGACATGGCAGCTTTAATTCGTTATGCGCAAACGCATGACTTAACCAAAGCTGAGCACTACGAATACGTCATGTCCCAGATCAACGCCGAATCCTTGATGCGGTATATCATTGCACAAACGTATTTCGGAAACGGCGACATGATCAACAACATTGCCTGCTACCGTGATACACAGGGTGGGAAATGGAACTGGCTGATCTTCGATATGGACTGGGCGTGCTCTTCCTACTATATCAACCACGAATTCCTAAAACAATTATATGAAGGAACAGGCAAAAACACTTTCCAAAACTATTATTTTCCGTTGATGACGGCGCTGTTGCAAAATGAAACCTTTGCGCAGGAATTTATAAAGTTGTATGCTGAGATGATGGATACGACCCTTTCAGCAGAACGACTCGTCCCCCTGCTCAATCGTATGGCGGATGCGATCCGTCCCGAAATTCCGCGTCAGCAAAAACGTTACGGTGCGCCTTCACCCGCACGGTTTGAGCAACAGGTTTCCTACATTGAGCAGTATCTGAAAAACCGAAAAGCGACCATGACCCGCCAGCTCAAATCGGTTTTTTCGCTCACCGATGCGCAGTGGGAATCCTTAACAAAATAAACACCTATCACATTAACAAGGAGGATGCTGTATGTTACAACTCATACTCGGCCGTTCAGGCTCCGGCAAAACGACGGCACTTTATGCCGCCATGCATGAAGCCGCCAAAAACAGCACCACTCCGCTGATTTTGTTGGTGCCGGAACAAGCATCGTTTGATAATGAACGCCGCTTGTTAGCGGAATTCGGACCGATTTTATCCCAACGGGTACAGGTATTGAGTTTCACCCGCTTAGCCGACACCGTTTTTCGTCAAATCGGTGGCATCACCGAAAAGCGCATGGATACCACCATGTCGCTGTTGCTCATGCATCAAGCCGTTCACAGCATAGCCGATTCGCTTTCGCTGTATCGGCGGCAGGTGGACAACCCCGATTATCTGCGTGACTTGCTGGATTTTTCAACCGAGTGTAAGCAGTGCGCCATCACACCTGACGTACTTTTCAAAACAGCCAACACGCTTCCCGTTGGTGTTTTACGCTCCAAAGCGGAAGAAATGTCCCTCATTTTCGGAACATATGAGGCATTGATCAAACAATCCGCTTTGACCGATCCGCAGGATACCTTGACGGTACTGGCAGACAGGCTACATGAATGTGGTTTGTTTGACGGTGCCAACCTATATATCGATTCTTTCAGCGGCTTTACCGAGCAAGAAATGTTGGTACTGGAACGTTTACTCCCCCGTGTGGCGCAAATGACCGTTTGTCTTTGCACCGATACGGCTACGCCGTCGGTTTTACCGGAACGTTTTTCTACGGCTTCCCGCACGGCGGTACGATTACGGGACGCTGCATCCCGACACCACGTACCGATTGCGCCGGTACAATATCTGACCGAAAACCGCCGCACCAACCAGGCGGCTTTGGCAGCGTTGGAAGCCGCCGCTTTCACTCCATCCGCCACCGCCTATGACGGTAACGCCGATGAGGTGTGTATCACCCCGTGTACCGACCGTGCCGAAGAATGTCGTACCGCCGCACGTGAGATCCGCCGTCTGCTTCGTGAAGAGGGCGGGTATTGCCGTGAGTTCACCGTGGTCGTTCGGGATACGGCTGCGTATGCCGATTTACTGGAATCGGCACTGCGTCGGGAAGGCTTACCCTGTACCATGGATATGCGTGAGCCGATTCTGACAAAACCTTTGATCACCTTAATCGAATCCGCACTTGCAGCAGTGGACGGTTGGGACAGTGCGGACATTTTACGTCTTGTCAAAACAGGATTGACCGGTTTTTCCGCTTCCTCGGGTGCTTTATTGGAAAATTACGTGTTTTTATGGAATATTCGGGGAAAACAATGGAAACTCCCCTTTACCGCCCACCCCAACGGCATGAACGCAAAAACGGATGCTCGTTCCCAAAAACGATTGGCATACTTGAATCTTTTGCGCCGCCGCCTGGCAGAACCGCTTATGCATCTGCAAACACGCTTGTCGGACACCCGTACCGGCAAAGAATTTGCAACGGCAGTCTGGTCTTTCTTGCAAGAATTGCGTATCCCCCGTGCCGTTCGCTTATCGGTTGCACGACTCAAAGCCTGCGGTGAACAGGCGCTTGCCGACCAGCAAGCACGAATCTGGGAATATGCTGTTGACTTGTTGGATAAATTTGCCGCACTCCCCACCCCCTGCACCATACGCCAATTTGCGAATTTATGGCATTTGGCGGTATCCTCCGCCGATCTGGGCAGCATCCCGCCCACCCTGGACGGCGTCAACTTCGGCGCTGCCGACCGTATTCGATACACCGCCCCCAAAACGGTGTTTATCTTGGGTGCTAATGAAGGGGTATTTCCCGCTTATCCGCAGACAGGCGGCCTGTTATGTAACCGTGAACGGCAGCAGTTGATCACGGCGGGATTGCCGATGATGGACGATGCTGACCATCGTTCCATGGAGGAACGTTTTTATGCGTATACGGCGCTTGCCGCTCCCAGTGAACGCTTGTATATTTCCTACGTTGGGGTTGCAAACGGCGAGGAGCAGCAGCCCTCTGTTTTGGTGGATACGGTAAAAACCATTCTGCCGAACCACCGCAAAGGCGCCCCCTGTGACGGTCTCAGCGAATCAGCAGCGGATGCCTTTACCACCCTTTCATCTTTGTGGCGGGAAAACACACCACTCGGCGCCTCCTATCGTGCTGTTTTTGCCGACCTGCCGGAATTTTCCGGACGGATAAAGGCTTTACAACGTGCCGAAGAGGGCTTTTCCATCCAAGACCGCACGTTGGCTCGCCGTCTGTTCGGTAAAAATCTGCGGCTATCCCCCACTCAGGTGGAAACCTATCATCGTTGCCGCTTTGCGTATTTTTGTCAGTACGGATTACGTATCAAGCCTCGTAACCGTGCGGTACTCGGTGCCGCCGAGGCGGGAACGTTGACCCACTATATCATGAGTATTTTGTTGCCAGTATATGCCAAGCAGGGATACACCGCTTGCACAAAAGAAACCATACACAACGACGTGACCACAGCGGTGGAAGCTTACGTAGAAGAATACATGGGTGGTCTTGCCAATGCGGACAGCCGATTCCGTGGCCTCATGACCCATCTCATTCGATTCTGTGAAGAATTGATGTGGCGGGTCGTCGCAGAACTACGGGACAGCCGTTTTGCACCCGTAGACTATGAGTTGCCCATCGGTCGAACCGATGAAAACGGAAACGGAATCCCGCCTTGGATATTAAAAACCCCCGACGGCAGTACCATTCAGGTACAGGGAACGGTGGACCGTGTAGACGTTTTCCGTGAGGGCGACACCGCTTACATCCGTATTATTGATTATAAAACCGGCACCAAAACCTTCGATCTTTCGGAAGTGTTGGGCGGTTTGAATTTGCAAATGCTCATCTACCTGTTTTCCATCTGCGAAAACGGTCAGGCACGTTACGGCACGACCTCCCCCGCCGGTATCTTATATCTGCCGGCGCAACTGCCTGTGGTCAAGATCGACCGTGACCTGCCGGAGGATACGCTGGAACTCAAACGCTTAAAAGTTATGAAGATGAACGGGTTGTTGATCGATGATCCCAATATTTTAAAAGCGATGGAAGCAGACCTGGCGGGTGTATTCATCCCCGCTTCGGTACTAAAATCCGGTGAGTTCAGTCAAGCCTCCTCGCTTGCCTCTTTGGAACAGTTTGGGCAGATCCGCCGTCACATCCAACGGTTACTGACCGATATGGCGGATCATCTGCACCGTGGTGCCATCGATGTACTGCCTACCGGCGGTGAGATGAACGGATGCCTCTATTGCCCCTATCATGACATTTGTTGCCACGAAACCGGTGACCCGGTACGGGACATTGCTAAACGCAGTTTGGCGGAAGCTTTGAACGATTTGGAAAAGGAGGAGTACGATGAGTAGCCCTTCTTGGACCCCCGAACAGTTGCATTGTATTCACTGCCACGGCGGTACCCTGCTGGTATCCGCTGCTGCGGGCTCAGGCAAAACCACCGTGTTGGTGGAACGCATCGTGCAACGTATCACCGATATCGCAAAGCCGATCGATCTCGACCGCTTATTGGTGGTCACCTTTACCAAAGCCGCCGCCGCACAAATGCGGCAACGGCTTTCAAAAGTACTGTCCGAACAGATAGCCGCCCATCCCGATAATCTGCGCTTACAGCGGCAGCAACTGCTGTTACCCCGCGCCGACATCTGCACCATCGACAGCTTTTGCGCCAATTTAGTGCGGGAGAATTTCCACACACTGGGCATCTCCCCGCAGTTCAAAATTGCGGACGAACAACAACTGTTACTCTTGCAAAAGGATGCGTTACAGGATACCCTGTTACATTTTTATGAGCAAAACGCTCCCGATTTTGAGTCACTCTCCGCCATGCTCACCAACGGAAAAAATGACGCACGGCTTGCCGCCGCCGTCGAAACCATCTACCATTTTATTCAATCTTACCCCGACCCCGAACGTTGGTTGTGCGATACCGCCGCTTTTTATGAACAGTCGGAAACAGTAGCCAATACCGTTTGGGGACAACTGGTGCTGTCACAGATCACACAATTGTTGGAACAATGCGAGCGATTGTATGCGGTGGCAATCGAAACCGCCGCAACCGATAACGTGTTGGTTGAAAAATACACCCCCTCTTTGCAAGAGGATGCCGCCATGGTCGACCACCTCAAAGAATGTGCCATAAAGGGACAATGGGATGCGTTGTTTGACGGCATTAACAGCTTTTCGCAAGCACGAGTCGGTGCCGCAAAGGGATGCGAACAGGAAGCGGCGAAGATACGCATTAACGACCTGCGTGCCGAGGTAAAGTCGATATTTAAAAAACTACTCTCGTATGACTGCGGCACCGAAAAATCGTGCCTTGCTGATTTAAAACGCTCTGCACGGTATATTCGGGTACTGTACGATATGGTGCGGTATTTTACCACGGTATTTTCCGAGAAAAAGCGTGCTGCCAACCTGTTGGATTTCAACGATATTGAACATTTTGCGCTGTCGTTACTCACGGTTTACGATGAACAGGGACAACGGATCCCCACCCCGCTTGCCCGAGAATTATCCGAACGATTTGACGAAATTTTGGTGGATGAATACCAAGATACCAACGCTGTACAGGATGCTTTGTTTGTCGCCTTATCCCGCAATGAGGAGAATCTGTTTTTAGTCGGCGACGTTAAACAAAGTATCTATGCATTCCGTAAAGCTATGCCGGAATTGTTTATCAATCGGCGCAATGCCTATCCACCCTTTGACGGCAACCGCTATCCCGGTACCATTACCCTGGGCAACAATTTCCGCAGCCGACAATCGGTTACCGAAGCGGTCAATTTTGTTTTCCGTCAAATCATGTCTGCCGAGCTGGGTGGACTTACGTACGATGAACGAGAAGAATTGGTCTGCTCTGCCGTCTATCCGCCGACAGAACAACCGGAAGCATGCAACACCGCTTGCTTGATCGTGGACGGTACGCAATACGACAAAAGTGAACTGCACAAAGACTGCGCCGAGGCACAGGTGATTGCGGAAAAACTGCTGGCTCTCAAAAACTCATTTACGGTTTCGGATAAAGAGGGTACCCGTGCCTTGCGGTATGACGATTGTTGTATTTTATTACGTAATCACAAATCGCATGCCGATGCCTACCGTGACACCTTGCTCGCCTACGGCATCCCGGCGGTCTCCACAACCGCCAACGGGTTCTTTGAGGCAGCGGAGATCCGTTTAGCCTTATCATTATTACGTTGTATTGACAATCCCTTACAAGATATTGCCTTAACCTCGGTGATGCTTTCACCGCTGTTTGGCTTTTCACCCGATGACCTGGCGACATTGCGTATCGGTCACACCAACGTGCCATTATATATGGCCGTATGTACCGCCCGCCATCACAGCAATGCGTTTTTGGCAAAACGGTGCACCGATTTTGTGGATACGCTCAACCACTATCGTCAGCTCTCTGCCTTGTTAACGGTAGACCGTCTGGTCAGCCGCTTATACGAAGATCTGGCCTTGCCGGAGTTGTTGCGTGCTCGGTTCGGCGGTGACAACCGTGCGGAAAATTTGCGGTTGTTATACGAACAATGCGCCCGTTTCGAACAGGGCGGATTCCGTGGATTATCCGTCTTTTTACGACACATAGACCGTCTGCAAGAACAAGGTATTTCCTTGCCCGGTGCCGCCGCACATGCTGAAAATGCCGTACGCATCATGAGTATTCACGGCTCCAAAGGGTTGGAATTCCCGGTAGTGTTTTTGGCAGGCCTTGCCAACGAATTCAACCGAGAAAACACCAAAGCCGATCTGTTGCTTCATTCCAAATACGGTGCCGGTATGAATCTGCGTGACCCCGTCACCCTTGCCCGCCACGTTACTCTCCCCCGTCAAGGACTCATGCTGACTCAGGTGGATGATGACCGTGCAGAAGAACTGCGTGTTTTATACGTGGCAATGACCCGTGCCCGTGAAAAACTATTTTTGGTGATGACACTGCAAAACCCCGACCGCCGTTTGGGTACGCTGGGTGCCGTACTGGACAACAATCCCGTCCTGCCTACCCCCGTCATACGGGAGTCGTCCTCCATGAGCGACTGGTTGTTATCGGCGTTATTGCGTCACCCAAGCGCTCAGGAACTACGGCAACGAGCGGGGGTGTCCGAAACGGTCGTATTACCGTCCACCGAACCCATCGATATCGCCTTCTGTGCACCAGGACAAGCGGCTGTGGAATCACCACCGCAAGTAATCGCTGAACCGCCGAGCGACGAGATCGTACGTATTCTGTTGGAGCGTATGGCCTATACCTATCCGCACGAAGCATTGTCCCGCATTCCCAGTAAGCTAGCGGCATCCGAAAGCAATAGTACCTCTCATACAGATTTCGTTGCCCATGCCCGCCCGTCGTTTATGACGGCATCCGGGCTTACCCCTGCGGAACGTGGCACCGCCATGCATGCCTTTATGCAGTTTGCCGATTATGCATCAGCCGCTATGTCGGTGGAGGACGAGATCGCCCGCCTCACTGCACAACAATTCCTGTCCACGGCACAAGCCGAATCGCTGGACCGCAAACGGTTAAGCGCATTTTTTGCAAGCGAGTTATATAGCCGAATGCAAGGGGCTGCTCAGTTATGGCGTGAAGTACCCTTTACCTTATCTGAACCGGCAAGCATACACGACCCCTCCGTCACCGACGCTGACGAAACGGTGGTGATACAGGGAATCGCCGACTGCGTATTTGAAGAAGACGGCGGATTGGTGATCGTGGACTATAAAACCGACCACGTGAAAAGCGCCGACGAACTGCGTAAACGCTATACCGCCCAACTGTCAATCTACGCCCGTGCGCTTGCTACCGTTTTCAATAAACCTGTACGGGAATGTTACCTGTATTCATTTGCGCTCGGACAAACCATCTCGCTTTAATCCAATTCTACCAAAACGGTCTTGTCATAACCTGCCAGTTGTGACCGGACCGTTTTTTGCGTGGTATTATGAAAAGCACACGCTGTGCGGCGGGACAACCCCAATGCATCGCAATCCACCGTATCCAACGTTTGCAAGGTTTGTTCGCATTGCTGCGTCAACCAACGCTTGACCCGTTCAATTTCGACAGGGCTGTTCTGCTCCTTTTCCACCATGTTTACCCGTCCTTGTACCGTAAAGCGATACGTAAACGTATCCTCTTGCTGTTGAATGTTAACGGCGGTGCCACGCAATACCACCTCGTAGGTAACGCCGTTTTCGGTATACAGAACCCGTTTTGCTTCATCCGCCAATACCGCCAGCGCCATCGTCTTTCCATCGTCCAGTTGCCCTACGATCCTGCCATTTCGGAACAAGGCCACTCCTGACGGGGTGGGGACTTTATCCACCACCGTTATCCTCGGCAACACCATATCCGACATACCCGATTCCGCCAGCATGACGTCTAACAGCGTGCGGCGGATATTGACGCCCCAACCCGCCCCTTCTTGCAACATACTTACCAGTGCATGAATGGGGATGGCGTCATTTCCCGACTGACATGCCAACAGTTCAGCGGGCGGATTTGTCACAATCACGATGGGCACACGCAACTGCCCAGCTCGATGGCGGGTCAGATAATCCACACTATCAAACAAGGAACCCGACCGACAGGTATCCTCACTCACGGCAACCAATTGGTTTTGTAAAATGGTTGCCTCCCGCCCCGCCTCTTGCAAGAAAGCATGAAGAGCCGCCGACACCGATTCGCCCTGCGCCGTATACACGGCGGTAGCTGTTCCCTCCTGTTCTGCCAAATTGGCAGCGGTTTTCAACGTATCCACCGCCTGTACGGACACGGTAGCCGTCCCCTCTTGCTGATGGATACCGATAGCCGTCACCACCACCTGTTCTCGAAAAGCCGTTTGCGTGGTACAGCCCGATAACAACGTCATAACCAACAATACGGCAATCATCCGCATGTCCGTTCCCCCCCTTTGGCAAAGACAAGCGGGATTCCGATACAAAATACCGCTAACACACCGCCGTATACCACCGTCACGATCTTCCATAATCCCACAGGCGCCATTTGCGACACCAATACCGCCGCTACCAAAACCGCCGTGCCAATGCCGATGGCGGGAAGCCCTGCACGATTGCCGAACAAGCGGTGGATATGGTCCAGATACACGGCTCCAAATAAAGCAACTCGGGCAAAAAAAGTACCTAACCATAACACAACCACCAACAAATCCGGAGAAAAATGCATTGTGCCCGCAATCACAGCGGTATAAAACGGGTATTCGGTCATACCGGCATAGTCGCCCAGTACACCCGTGGTAACCAAACAAACGAACAACGTAAGCGCCGCCGTAGCCGTAATAAAACCGGTATAGGATTTGAGTATCTTGCCCTTAACACACGGATACAATGCCCCCACCGCCACGATCTCGGCGGTACGGGGCAGTTCTTTGAGGATCTGACGCATCATCGTCGGAAATCCACTCCATACAGCCGGCGGAAAATGCAAAAGTTTCATACGAGGAAATACCAATGCACCAAGCAAAACAAGCGTAACAACACCAACAACCGTTAAAATGGCTGCGGTACGGCCGAGCGCTTGTATACCGTAAAATGCTGCTAAAAAACCGGCTAAACTCACCAATACAATGAGCAGCGGAACCGAAAACTCAGCATGCACCGTTCCACCGGCAAATCTTTCAAATTGCAACATATCCAGATACAAGATAAATAGACTTGCCAATACGTATGCGAACCCCACTACCTTCCCCCAAAGTGGTGAGCAGGCAGTCACACATTCGGTCAGCGTTTTGTCGCCATGGCGCAGCGTCCATGCGGTGGGGAGAATCAAGAAAAACAGTAACACGGCATTCCCCAATGTTACCCCAATGAGATCCGGCACCGAAAGCGCATGTACGCTGTCGGATGGTAATAGTAAACAATTCGACAACCGACCTGCCAGCAAGATACAAAAAAATTGCCCAGCGCTGATGTGCGCCGTTTTCATGGTACTTCCTCCTCCCCGTCTTTAAGCGTAGACCCCACAACGTTTTGCACTAAAAAACGATGGCGGGATAACCGTCGCCAATCCAAACGGACAAAAACATCCCGCATGGCTTTAAAGCTAAACGGTGTAATGGGAGCCGTCACCGGAATACCGTGGATCTCCACACTGCACAGGCTACACATTAACAATAATAAACCCAATAGCACACCATACAGTCCAACCGTTCCGCCTAGTATAATAAACGCAAAGCGAAGCACTGCCGTACTGCCATATAAGCTCGGAATGACAAAAGCGCTGATGGATGTGAGAGCTACGATGATCACCATCGGCGCACCCACCAAACCTGCCCGCACGACCGATTCACCGATGACCAAGGCGCTGACAATGCTCACCGCCGGACCGACCGATTTGGGGAAGCGCAGTCCCGCCTCCCGCATGATCTCAAATAAAAAATGAATCAACAATGCTTCCGGCATCAAGGAAAAGGGTGTGGAACGTGCCGAATTGATAAACGATAATAAAAGCTGCTGCGGCAATATTTCGGGGTGGTGCGTCCCAATCGCCACATACAAACCCGGTAACAACAGACTCACAAAAAAGGCAATGTATTTGATAAGACGGATAAAACTGGCATATACGGGATGCCCGGTATAATCATCCATCGACTGAAAATGCTCCGCAAACAAAAAGGGTACCACCAATACAAACGGCGTGCCGTCCACCAAAACACCGATACGTCCTTCCGCCACTTTTCCGCACAGCGTATCGGGACGTTCGGTAACATCAACACCGGTAAATACCGAACGATGCCGCCCTTCTAAAAACGGCTGCAAATATCCCGACTCCAATACCATGTCCAACGGACAGTCGGTCAAACGGCGCCGTACCTGTGAAAGCAACGCCTCCGACACCCGTCCTCGCATATAGCATAAGCACACCGCCGTTTTGCTCTCACTACCTACCTGCATCATCTCAAAGGTAAGTTTGGGGCTTTTTAAACGACGACGTATCATCGAAATATTGACACGGATCGCCTCGGTGAATCCTTCACGGGAACCCCGCACCCCCACCTCGGTGGATGGCTCGTTGATACTGCGGATCATAAAAGCCTGTAAACCGCCGAGGACGGCATACTCCACGCCATCCAACAGCACCGCCGCAAATCCCGATACGATCAACTCGGATAACTGTTCAATGGTATCGGCACGCAGTAAATCCACAAATCCCAACACAGAAAACTCGATATCCCGCATAGCCGCCTCGGGCGTATCGTAGCTGTCTGACATGTTGGATAACGGTATCATCACCGCATTGGTCATCATATGACGGTCGATCATGCCTTCAATACTGACCACCGCCGCTTGGTATCCCGCCACCGTAATCGGTCGTATTACCAGATCCGAACTGCTTGCAAAGGTTTCTTTCAAGGTGTTCAGGGTTTCAAGTAATTGGCAAGATAAAGGCGTTGATTGTTCGTTCATCTTTCATCACCAATGAGAGTATAGACCAAATATTCCGTCCTATACTACTACCAAAGGAGGAAAACACCATGGCAGTCTCCGCAATCCGCACCATTATTCTCTACGTATTTTTAATACTGGCTTTCCGCATTACCGGCAAACGACAGCTTGGGGAATTACAACCGGTTGAACTGGTTGTCACCCTACTCATTTCCGACTTAGCCGCCATCCCCATGCAAGACAACGGTGTCTCGTTGCTTTCCGGCTTAATCCCGATTGCGATCCTGGTCTCTCTGGAACTCATTTTGTCGGCATTGATGCTCAAAAGCAATCGTCTCACTTCGATCATCAGCGGTCATCCCGTTGTCGTGGTCAAAGACGGCAAGGTATTACAAACCGCCTTGCGAAAACTGCGTTTGACGGTAGATGACCTACTGGAATCCATCCGCCAGCAAGAGGTGTTTGACCTGAGTGAAGTACGTTATGCCATCGTTGAAACCGGCGGTAAAATCAGCGTTTTCACCAAAGATAGCAACGGTGAGCCGGCGATACCGGTAGTCAACGACGGCAAGATGATCGACTGGGGGATGCGTGCCGTCGGCATCTCAGAACACTGGATACAAAACACCCTGAAAAAGCATCATTGTCCCCTGTCGGAGACCTTGCTGCTCACGGTGGATGCAAACCGTCATATTTATTTAGTACGAAAAGGAGAGGATTCCCCCTGAAACGTGTGATTTTGGCGGTAGTGCTTCTGCTCATCATCGGGGTCGGTTGTGCGGTATCCCTGTGGATACAATATAAGCTCACCGACGAATTGCTTGCCGAAACCGAACGGTTGGAAACGTTGTTTAAAGAGGGAGATATCATCGGCGTAACCGCCGCCTCCGATGCGTTTGTAATCGCCTGTCAACATGCGTCCCGAAAGCTAGCCCTGTTTTTACCTCATAATATGCTCACCGAAATGGAACAGAGTGCCGTGAATTTGCCGGCCATTTTACGATACGGCGAACCGACCGACTACGTCAAAGAAGTACACCGTTGTCGGTTAGCCCTACAAAAAGTACAGGAATTGGAACGTCCCACCTTACAAAATATTTTCTAATAAAAAAGACGATACGCAGCTGCGTATCGTCTCTTTTTTTATAGAATGAGTGAGCCTGTAAGCCGAGTTCTGTCTTGGACAATCATCTATCTCGACTGTATGTTGCCATACAGCTCTAGCCGCCCGTCGAAGCACATCGGGCCAATGTATCGCTTCAGTCGGCGTTGCATCGGATAGGGTTTGCAGGGCCACGCAGTCTCCTGCGTGCCGGTGAGCTCTTACCTCGCCTTTCCACCCTTACCGTGATAACACGGCGGTATCTCTCTGTTGCACTTTCCCTAAGGTCACCCTCGGCGGCCGTTAGCCGTTATCCTGCCCTGTGATGCTCGGACTTTCCTCATGTGCTGCCGCACACGTGACTGCCCGGCTCACTCATCGGTATTGTAATCCAAACCCGCCAATTTGTCAAACACAAATTGGCCATCTTGAACCGTTACCCGTACACACTCGCCGGCTTTAAATTGCCCTTCCAACAATTTTTCTGCCAGCGGGTCCTCAATCTTCGACTGAATTGCCCGCCGCAACGGACGTGCGCCGTATACCGGGTCAAAACCAACCTTGGCAAGTTGTGCAATCGCTTCATCGGCAACCGATAACGTGATTTCGAGGTCTTGCACACGCCGATCCAACGAACGGAGCATTCGTCCCGCAATCGCACGAATATCCTCCTCAGTCAGTTGATGGAACACAATGGTATCATCCACACGATTTAAAAACTCCGGTCGGAACGTTTTTTTCAGTTCCGCCATCACGTTCTCACGATTGCGGCGATCCGCTTCGTCTTGGGAACTATTCGTATCGGCATCCCCAAAACCAAAACTACGTTTTTCGGTGATCAGCCGTGCGCCAACGTTGGACGTCATGATAATGACGGTGTTTTTGAAATCCACCCGCCGGCCCTGCGCATCGGTTAAAATGCCATCCTCCAAGATCTGTAATAACATATTAAACACGTCGGGATGCGCCTTTTCAATTTCGTCGAATAACACGACCGTATACGGCTTGCGGCGAATCTTTTCGGTCAACTGTCCGCCCTCGTCATACCCCACGTAGCCGGGAGGAGAACCTACCAACCGTGATACCGTATGCTTCTCCATATACTCGGACATGTCCAATCGAATCATGGCATTTTCATCACCGAACATAGCTTCGGCAAGTGCTTTGCACAGCTCGGTCTTACCCACACCCGTTGGGCCTAAGAAGATAAACGAACCAATGGGGCGACGGGGATCCTTTAACCCCACACGGCCACGCCGAATTGCCTTGGCAACTGCCGTAACCGCTTCGTTTTGTCCCACCAACCGTTCGTGCAATACCTCTTCCAACCGCAGCAACCGTTGTCCTTCTGCCTCGGTCAGCTGTGCAACCGGTACCCCTGTCCAGCTGGACACAATCTGGGCAATATCCTCTGCATTCACTTCGTTGGTCACGCCGGCATTTTTATCCTGCCAGGCACGACGCTCTTTCTCCAACTGTTCGGCAACCTTCTTTTCCTCATCCCGTAACGCAGCCGCCCGTTCAAAATCCTGCTCGTTGACCGCCGCCTTTTTCTCCGCCGCTAACCGCTTGACCTCTTGTTCCAACTGCCGCACGTCGGTGGGCGCTGTATACGCACGCAACCGCACACGTGAAGCCGCCTCATCAATCAAGTCAATCGCTTTATCCGGCAGATAACGGTCAGAAATATACCGAGTGGATAACTGGACGGATGCCAAAATTGCCTCGTCGGTGATCTTTACTTTATGATGCGCTTCGTACTTATCACGAAGTCCTTTTAAGATCTCCACCGTTTCATCCTGGGAGGGTTCTCCCACTGTAATGGGTTGGAATCGCCGTTCCAAAGCGGCATCTTTTTCAATATATTTGCGGTATTCCTCCAACGTGGTCGCACCAATCACCTGAATCTCTCCTCGTGCAAGCGATGGTTTCAGGATGTTGGCAGCATCCACCGCCCCTTCGGCGGCACCCGCCCCAATGATGGTGTGAATCTCATCAATAAACAACACCACGTCTTTGGCTTTTGCAACTTCCTCCAACGCATTTTTAATGCGTTCCTCAAAATCGCCACGATACTTGGTTCCGGCCACCATACCGGTCAAATCCAGGGTAACCACTCGTTTTCCACGCAACGTTTCGGGAACTTCTTCCGCCACAATGCGTTGCGCTAACCCCTCGGCTACCGCCGTTTTACCAACACCCGGCTCACCGATCAAACAAGGATTGTTTTTGGTACGGCGAGATAGGATCTGTACCACCCGCTGAATTTCCTCTGTGCGGCCGATCACTGGATCCAACTTACCTTGTCTGGCCATTGCGGTCAGATCCCGTCCGAATTGATCCAGTACGGGTGTTTTGCTTTTTCCACCGTTCCCTTTCGAGCCGGACGGTGTTGCCCCTACGCCCTGCGGCGCAGCGGTGCCGATGGTATCGATGATCTCCTCGATCATGTCACCGGTACGGATACCAAACGACATCAACAAGCGTACAGCTACGCTGGTTTCATCCCGCAGTACAGCGAGTAAAATATGCTCGGTTCCCACGTACCCTTGTTGCATGGTAGCCGCTTCTGCGACCGCCGATTCCATTGCTTTTTTGGTGCGAGGGGTAAAATCTTCGGGACGCAAACGGGTATATTGCCCGCTGTTCTCACTTTCCATAATTTTTTCTTGATAAGCAGCTGCCGTTAACCCGTGTGCGGCCAGGATCGTGCCCGCTACACCGGTTCCCTCTTGCAACAAGCCCAACACAATGTGCTCGGTGCCGATATAGGTGTGTCCCAGATGCTGCGCCGCTTCAATTGCTAAATTTAAAGCGGTATTCGCTTTTTCGGTAAATCCTTTAAATCGATACATACCATCACCTTAACCTTTCCCTGACCATCGCCGCACGGTGTGTATCCCGTTCGGTTGCGTCCAGTTCCCGCCCGGCCTGCCGCATCAGCTCGGCCGGTTGCGCCTCGACCATTAAACTACTGATACAGTTTAGGTCAATCGACTGCAAAACATTCATCGCCACGCCCATTCGCACGTGCGAAATCAGCGACATAAATTCCTTTCCGGATAATAAGCGAGCGTTTTGTAACACACCCAGCGCACGATACACCCGATCCTCTAACGCCGGAGTCTCTTTGAGAAGTTCACGATACTGCCGTTCTTCTTTGACGATCTGCGCTACAATACTTTTTAAATTATCAATCGCTTCCTGTTCGGTAATACCTAGGGTGACCTGGTTGGACAACTGATACATCGCTCCTTCTGAACGACTACCCTCTCCATACAACCCTCGGATGGTCAACCCCAGCTTGGATACGGTGTTGGCTAATTGCTGAATAACACCTTTCCCCTGTAATGCCGGCAGATGCAGCATCACGGATGCCCGCATACCCGTACCAAGATTGGTCGGACATTGTGTCAGATACCCCAAACGGTCATCAAAGGCAAAATGCAGACGGGAATCGAGGAAATCATCCCAACAGTTTGCCGCTTGAAAAGCTTCATCCAAAGCCAGTCCGGCGTGCATCGCCTGAATCCGTATGTGATCCTCCTCGTTGACCATAATGCTGACGCTTTCGTCAGGAGATAACAACAAAGCAGCGCCATCCAAATGAGAGGCAAAATCCTGGCTGATAAGATGACGTTCTACCATGGAACCGATATCCCACTGCGAAAGCTCTCTCATCCTTAAACAGGTAAATGCGCCCGTCCCATCCTGCGGGAATGCGTTAAACACGTGCGAAATCACTTGTTCCTTTTGCTCAGCCGACATACCGGCAGGAAACGAAAAGCCATTCAAATTACGTGCCAGTCGAATACGGGTGCTGATGACAACGTCGCCCTCATTCCCGCTTTTGTTATACCACTTTTCGCTCATTGCGCATCCTCCTTCTCCAAGGTGCGAATACGGTCACGAAGCGCTGCGCATTGTTCGTATTCTTGCTTGGCAACACACTCGGCTAACTGCTCACGAAGCTTTTGTAATTCGTGTTCTTTTTTTGCCGTTTCTTCTGCCTTGTCCGCTACCTTACCCGTATGCTGTGTTTTGCCGTGAATACGTTGGATAGACGGTAACAGGCGGTCGTAAAACGTACGATAGCAGGTTGGGCAACCGGGTCTGCCCACCTGTGCGATCTCTCGAAAGCTGCGCCCACAATCCTCACACCGCACCGTATCTTGCGGCACGTGCTTGGTAGGTTCGGAAAACAACGATCCCCAAAAATCATGGAGATCCAAACCAAATCCACCCATCGGATTATCCAGACCCTGTTCCGCAGCACATTGTTCGCACAGATTCCATACGGTGGTCTTGCCGTTTATTGTATGCGTAATATGCGTCATAGCAGGACGTTTCCCGCAATGTTGACATAACATAAGATTACCCCCTTAAATATACGCTGTTAACATATGCTTTAATAATGATGCCCGTAATCGGTCACGACATTCTACCGGAACGTCACGGTAAGCACGGTTGGATAAAGCCGCCGCCATTACCTCACCTACGGATTTTGCGAGATGACCTTGATACACCATGCTCTGTAAGATCGCCTCCGCTGCTGCGGGCACCAACTCATCGCCGATCGCATTCACAATATGCATGAGTGGTGTGTTCTGCACGCCCTGCGGTGTCACACGTCGAATACGGATATACCCGCCTCCGCCACGTCGACTTTCCACCACATATCCTTGTTGAGGCGTAAACCGTGACGTCAACACGTAGGTGATCTGACTCGGTACGCACCCAAGCTGCTCTGCCAATTCGTTACGGCGCAGTTCCGCCGCCCCATTTTCCGCCTGCTCCATTCGATGGAGAATATAAGCGGCTATTTCATCGCTGATA
Organism: Acutalibacteraceae bacterium; assembly: GCA_045601465.1. Classification (GTDB taxonomy): domain Bacteria; phylum Bacillota; class Clostridia; order Oscillospirales; family Acutalibacteraceae; genus RGIG3009. The sequence continues at coordinate 653 of JAZRZU010000068.1, read as the reverse complement.
CGCATGCTATCACATCCTTTGCCCACAGTATAATTTGAAAGTCAGGAAAAGTCAAAGTCAAAGAAAGTCTAAATGGATTTATTTTTTCTAAATTTTAACCATTATCTTAATATATCGTTGATTTTCTCCCGAAATCACCGTTTTTGAAAAAATTATCACCCCGTCGTTATCTTGGCATAGTATGGAGTGAAAGCGGGTGAAAACCTGCTGAACGGTTCGAAGGACACGACCCACTTCGTGCCGTTAAGAAAGGAGGAACTACGAGTATGTGTTTGCGTAATCTGTTCTGCGGCGAGGCGAATTGCTCTTGGTTATTATTCATCATCGTTATCCTGTTGCTCATTGACAACGACTGCGATTGCGGCTACGAGCATAACAACTGCAATACCTGCAATACATGCAATAACTGCGGTTGCGGTTGCGGCTGCTAATTACCCGATTTAAAAAAGGAGGTCATTTGCATGTGTTTGAAAAACCTGTTTTGCGGTGACATCAACTGCACCTGGCTTTTGTTCATCATCGTTATTTTGTTGCTCATTCAAAATAGCGACTGCGGCGACGTCTGCTGCTAAGCACTAAGTTATCCAAAGCGACGCGGTGCACGGTTTTTCTGGGAAGGGGGGTTTTTTATTTTTTAGAAAAAGGCGGATTTT
>JAZRZU010000067.1:0-3788 GCA_045601465.1 Acutalibacteraceae bacterium | reverse complement strand
CCTTAGCCACGTCGGCGGGATCGGCATCCTCCAGCCAGCCCGCCACGGTTTCGTTATCGTGGGTACCGGCGTAACACACGCAGTTATGGGGATACGCATGGGGCAGATAGTTACTGGAATCCTTGGAATCAAAAGCAAACTCCAACACCTTCATACCGGGGAATCCGGAATCAGACAGCAACTGCACCACCTCCGGGGCAGGATATCCCAGATCCTCTGCGATAAAACGAATGTTGGCGAACCAATCCCGCAGCACCCCCACCAGGGACATACCCGGACCCTTGACCCACGCACCGTTTTTGGCCGTGGTTTCGCCGTAGGGCACCGACCAGTAGCTTTCAAAGCCACGGAAATGATCAATGCGGATGATATCGTACAGTTTGGATGCGCCGTCTATGCGGCGAATCCACCAGGAATAGCCGTCCTTTTGCATGGCGTCGTAGTCATATAGGGGATTGCCCCACAGCTGGCCGTCCTCCGAGAAATAATCGGGGGGTACTCCCGACACGGCGGTGGGAAAGCCCTTCTCATCCAACTGGAACCATTGGGGCTCGGCCCATACATCCACCGAGTCCAGCGCCACGTAGATGGGCATATCGCCAATAATGCCTATCCCCTTTTCACGGGCATAGTCCCGCAGAGCGTTCCACTGTTCAAAGAACAGGTACTGAATATAGGTGAACAAACGCACATCGTCTTGCAGCAAGGCACGATAGCGGGTCATTGCCGCCTCTTTACGCAGGCGAATGTCCTCGGGCCATTCCAACCAGCACCGCATATCGAAATGCCGTTTTAGGGCCATAAACAGTGCGTAATCGGGCAACCAGGCGTTCTGCGCCGCAAAGGCGTCCACCTTGTCCTTATCCCGTGCGTAACCACGGGCCGTGGCCTTCTCCAACAGCAGGTAACGGATGGCGTATAATTGGCCGTAATCCACCCGACCGGGATCATCTCCCCAGGCCAAGGCGTCGACCTCCTCCCGGGTCAGCAGACCGTCTGCAATCAGCATATCCAAATCAATAAAATAGGGATTGCCGGCATAGGTGGAGGGGGACTGATAGGGCGAATCGCCGTAGGCGGTGGGGCCCACCGGCAGCATCTGCCACCAGCGCTGTCCCGCCGCAACCAGGAAATCCACAAAATCCCGTGCCGCAGCACCCAGGGTGCCGATACCGTAGGGGGACGGCAGAGAATAGATCGGCATCAAAATGCCGCTGCTGCGTTGTATATACTTATCCTTTAACGGCACCGGACACCACTCCCTTTATAATGTACTTTTGACAGGATAAATAGAAAACAATCACCGGGATAATGCTCAACAGGATCAGCGCCATAGTCGCACCCAGATCCACCGTACCATAACTACCCTTTAGATACTGAATATGAATCGGGATGGTGCGGTATTCGTTGATATCCAGCACCAAATAAGGCAACAGGTAGTCGTTCCATACCCACATCAGTTCCAAAATGCCCACAGATACCATCGTGGGGCTCATCATAGGCATCACAATCTCGAAAAAGGTGCGAACCGGGCCGCACCCGTCAATGGCGGCGGCCTCCTCAATTCCCAAGGGGATGGATTTGACAAAGCCGGAGAACATAAAGATCGCCAGGCCGGCGCCAAACCCCAAATATACCACAGGAATGGTCCAGGGGGTGTTCAGTTGCAGTTTGTCCGCCGTTTTGGACAGGGTGAACATCACCATCTGGAAAGGGACCACCATAGAGAATACGCACAGATAATACACCAACCGACAGAACCAGGAATCACGGCGGTTAATATACCATGCCGCCATAGAGGTGAACAGCAGAATCAAGGCGGTAGACAGCAATGTGATCACCACGCTGTATAACACACTCTTAACGAAAGGATAGTTGCCGAAGGTCATACCGGTGATGAAATTGTCAAATTTGGCAAAAGACTCTGCCGTCGGCCAACCGAAGGTATCGGTCTTAACAAACGTATTCAGCTTAAAGGAGTTGATCAGTACAGACACAACCGGTAACACGTAGATGATGCTAATAACGGACATCAGTACGGTTAATATAGTTTTGCCCAATTTTTCGGCAGATAACGTATGTTTTTTCATTATTGCTGCACCTCCTTACGGCGGGTGAAGGACAGCTGCGCCAAACCTAAGCCGGCAACCAGCAGGAAGAACACAACCGCCTTTGCCTGAGCAACACCGGGAGAAGTGGAGCCGGAGCTGTAGAAGGTGTTATAGATGTTCAACGCCAGCATCTCGGTAGTCTTAATGACCGAGCCGTCCGCCTGCTGCAAATACGGCAAACCGCCGGTCAGAGCCATATTCTGATCAAACAGCTTGAAACCATTGGTCAGCGACAGGAAGGTGCAAATCGTGATGGAAGGCATCACGTTGGGGATGATCACTCGGAACAAAGTCTGGCTATTACGGGCGCCGTCGATCTTGGCGGCCTCCAGCATATCCTCCGGCACCGCCTGCAAACCGGCGATGTAGATGATCATCATATAACCCACCTGCTGCCAACACAGCAGGATGATCAAGCCCCAGAATCCCCAGCTGGACTCCTGCAAAATGGAGGTGCCGTAACGGCTGAGAATACCATCGAAAATCATAGACCAGATATAGCCTAATACGATACCGCCGATCAGGTTCGGCATAAAAAATACCGTACGGAACAGATTGGAGCCCTTAATGCCCTGCGTGAGCACGTACGCCACCATAAAGGCCAGCACGTTAATGAGCACCAAACTGACTATGGCAAACATCGCCGTATACCAGAACGACCGCATAAACGAATCGTCGGTAAAAGCGGCAACGTAATTATCAAAGCCAACAAATTCCGCATCTTTGATCAAGCGGAATTTACAAAACGAGAGATAAATGCCCTGTAAGAAGGGCCAGATAAAACCAATGCAAAATGCAACAAAAACCGGTCCGAGGAATAACCATCCCCACCGGCCTAAGGGCTTTTGCAACATATTCTTATTCTTGCGTTTCAAAAAACCACATCCTCAACGGAAGATTCGGAAGATCGAAAAAGATAAACGGGGCGGACGAATCATCGTCCGCCCCGTTATAATGGATTTTGCTAATTTGCGACTACAAATTACTTGTTAGCCTCTTTATACTGGTGAGCCCAACCGGCCACGAAAGCGGTCTTGACCTCTTCCCAGTTGGCATCGGAGGGATCGGAGTTGTACTTGTTCAGAGCAGAAACCAGAGCCTTGCGATACTCATCCACGTTGGGCTGATAGTTGGTAACCCAATCCATGACGTAGCAACCGTCAGCCGTGTAGTTAGCAGCAGCGGCCAGGAAGCCGTTAGTGGACTCAGCAGCCTGCTTGTAGGGCATAACGCCGAAGCTGTCAACCAGCTTGCGGGAAGCCTCAGGATCGGTAACGCACCAAACCATGAAGTCCATAGTGGCCTTCTGATCGGCCTCAGAAGCCTTGGAGTTGATGGCCCAGCAGTTCTCGGTACCGCAGTTCAGGCCGGCCTTCTCCTCGCCCTCAACGCCGCAGTAGTAGGGGATCATAGTGGCATTGGGGATAGCCTTGGCGATGTCAGCGAACTCCCAGGAGCCATTGACAAAGAAGGCAGCCTTCTTCTCGATGAACTGGTTCTTGGGATCGTGACCGCCGGTAGCCAGCTCGTTAGCGGGAGTCAGGCTGTTGTTGATGCACAGATCATACAGGTTCTTGAAGTTCTGCATATAGGTACCCTTGATCTCGGCAGGGCACTCTTTCCAACCGCCGGCATCACGGGACTCATAGTAGTACTCCAGGTTGGCCATATGACCGG
>JAZRZU010000066.1:0-14502 GCA_045601465.1 Acutalibacteraceae bacterium | reverse complement strand
GGGAGCAGTACAAATTGTTAGGATTGCCTTTGCCGGACTATAACGAGGTGTATGAAGCACCTTTTTGGGATACAGATAATCATCGCTGGACCACATGCGCTTTTCCGCGTTTTTGCTGTGATGACTATCCGATTCTGCTTGTTCCCAAGGTGTTCGTAGGGCGTCAAATGTTATCCTCCCCATCGGAGTTATTGCAGAAGTATGCTCTTAGTTATCGTCAGCAAGAACACCTTGCTCAGCGAAGTGCTCGCTGTCACGTAAAAATACGGCGCAACGGAGAAGAAGTGTTGATACCACCGACTAAAAGGGAACTGTACGATACTGAGGTGAAAGGGACACCTGCAAAAGGATATTTGCTTAATCTTGGCCGTGAATATCCACAGATGGTACGAGAACTCCACCGAGACCACACACTGCAATTTGCAACTCGAGAAATTTTTATGAGCGATTACGAGTTGGATAGATTACTCTACGGGCATATTGCGTTTGCGGGGTAATAGGGTAGGCTAACTTAAGCAACCGTCGTGGGAATGCTCCCACGACGGTTTGTTTTTCGAATTGCAAGCACTTCCATACTCGGGGGTATAACTTTGCGTGTATTGGGAGCATGCGTGATTGGCGTTCAACACACGCAAAACCAAGCCCCTGCCCCAGCAACAACAAAAGCGCGTGCTAAATAGCACGCGCTTTCGCTGTATTTATTTCGCAACAATATCTTTTACAATTTCATCGAAATATTTGGATGCGATATGGAGACAAAATTCCTTCATCATCTCCATATTTTCGTCTTTGCTACCATAGGTTTTGCCTGTGATCGGAGACTCTAGCTCTACCATAAAATCTTGCAAAACCGCCATAGTATCATTGCCGCTTTCGATATCCCGATACCGTCTAATGTATTGTAGTAAGATGCCGAATCGTTCATGCGAAATCAAATCATTCAGCAATTTTAAGGTTGCTTTTCCTTGCGTCATATTATACGGAACGATTTCTTTTTCGTAGTTAAAACCGATGGACTCATAATCGGTTTTCATAAAGTGGGTTTTACCGGTTGCCAAAAGCTGTAATCCTGCAAAGAATTTCACCGTATCATCGGTAAGGCCCAATTGGTCGGCTGTCAAATTGGAACTTTTATCCTCACGAATATCGCTGAGTCCTACCAAATAATCGCACGAAACCCCTAGATACTCTGCCATTTTTCCTGCCAGAGCGATATCCGGATTGCGTTTTCCTAAAATATAAAAATTGACGCTTTGACGAGAGCAGCATACCGCTTCCGCAAACTCTCCTTGTGATATTCCTTTTTCAGAAAGCAGTTGTTCCAATCGCTGGCCGAAAATTTGTTGCATTTCCATATTCAAAACCTCCGAAAGTACATATTTGTAGCAATAAGCAAAATGGCGCTACAAAACTATTGACAAATCAACAAAAGTAGCGTATAATACAGTATAGCAACAAAAGTATATTTTGTCAAGCTTTTGGGCGGTGGAAAACTGGAACTATACTTTTGCGCGAAAGAATGGTATAATGCGAAAGGAAAAAACAAATTGAGTTTAGAATTAGCAATCGTTGTGGCGGCCATAAACGGGGATAGCTTAGCACCGCAAATTACAACAAGTTCAAACTATAAACACTGGGTTAGCGTCGAGGATTGGAAGCGGTGCATTGAATGTGCGAATAACCACGGAAAGATTTGGTTGATTGCTGAGATTCCCGACCCGGAACCTCCCATACATCCCAATTGTCGTTGTTCGATTAATTAATGCAAACAATTGCAGCAGGAACGGCAACTACTAATGGAGTAGGCGGAGCAGATTGGACATTAAAACATGATGGTAATTTGCCTGATTATTATATTAGCGGTTACGAAGCTTCCTTGGTTGGTTGGAGACACGGAAAGTGGCCTTCTAATTTTGTCCCCGGGAAAACAATTACAGCTGGCACTTATAAGAATTTTGATGGTCATTTGCCACAAGCAACGGGGCGCATATGGTACGAGGCCGATATCAACTATAAAACCGGTAAAAGAAATGCTCAAAGGATCGTATGGTCAAATGACGGATTGATATTTGTTACATATGATCATTACGAAACCTTTTATGAAATTATATAAGAAGGAGAATAGCAATGAAAATAATTGAGTTAGATTTGACTGGATGCCAATATCTATCCGAAATTCACGAAAGAATACGTGTTGCGTTTGATTTTCCAGAGTGGTACGGAAAAAACTGGAGCGCATTTTGGGATTTGCTTTGGAGCGAATGTGATGCTGATAAAGTAATTATCAAAGGAGAGCTTACTTTATCCAAAGACTTCGATAAATCTTTATCAGTTATGCATGAAATTTTGGATGATAAGATCGCCTTTAATAAAAAATGCAATTTTAATTCTTTCTCTTACGAAATAATAAGCTAACAATAAAGGAAATCATTTTTATATAAAACAATCAATTAATCTCTGACAAAATACCGCTTGCTGAGTGATTTCAGCAAGCGGTGTGTTGTCCTCAGAGAATAAATTTTGTATAAATACAGATGTTCTCCTGTAATTCTTAAAGCGTGTGTTTTCACCCCACCATCTCTGAGAAGATAATAAAGAAGATCCAGACCGCATCTGTAAAGCATTTTATAGTAACAAATACGTAATTGTTTCAGAAGTTAATTTAAGCGAACACGTAAAATTTTGGGCCCTGTTTTTTTATTTGCCTGTACGGTCGAACGTATCTATTCACCTTCTCTTTGCGAAAATGATAAGATGTTGACAAAATATTATCATTATGATATGATACAAGTGACGAAAGAAGGTGTTGAACATTAGCAACTACTTATCGCCTGAGGAATATCAAAAAGCAGAAACTTTTCTTGCCAGGATTCGACCTTTGTTGAAAACTAATGATGTTACAATTAGTCAAAACTATAAAAATAAAGAGTTTGATCGAGAATACAATCTAACTAATGAAGAAAAAATTGAACTTCTAGAATCTCTTACTGCAGAGGATTGCACTAAAATCGCACCTAATGACAATCCTCGGTATCCTGATTCAGAAGTGTTCTTCTTCCTAAAGAACATTCAAGTAGTGGTATATGGCGAGCCCGATGATCCTTGCGTATATATCAAAATGTATGTTGCCGAATTGCCCACTTACGATAAGGTGATTGTTATTTCTTTTCACAAGGAAGGTATGCATGATTAATAGATAGTACCCAAACATGATAGTGGGGAGGTATAAAATAATATGAAGCGTGTTTTGACTGCCTTTTGTATTGAGTGTGGTTGCGAAGTAGAATATACCCTGAAATCGTATTTAGAGGAACTTACTATTCGGGATATTAATTTTAATTATGTTGAACATAGCGCATACTGTACCCAGTGCGGAAACGAAGTATATGTTTCTGAAATAAACGATGAGAATGTGCGATCGAGAGAAAATGAATACCGTAAAGCGGCATTTCTTATCACCGTTTCAGATATTAACAAAATCTTAGAAAAATATTGCATTGGAGCCGGCCCCTTAGCAAAGTTAATGGGGTTTGGCGAAATTACTATTAATCGTTACATAAACGGTCAATTACCATCTAAATCCCACTCTGATAAGTTGTTGGAGATTCTTGAATCCTACGAAAAAATGGAAGAGTATCTCGAGGCTGGCAAATCCGAGATTTCCAGTGTGGCATATAACAAATGCCGAACTGCGATAGATGGATTAAAAGAGATATATAGTAATAAAAAAATTGATATTATTGCTAGATATTTATTGTGCAAGTGTTCAGACGTAACTCCAATGGCATTACAAAAAATGCTTTACTATGCACAAGCTTTTTTTCAAGGATTATTTAACACCCCTCTTTTCAGCGAGCCTTGTCAGGCGTGGATTTACGGTCCTGTTTACCCTGATGTTTATTTTAAATATCGCGATTTCGGTTATGATCCTATTCGTGTACCCGAGATTGAATTTTGCTCTAACTTTGATAATCTATCCGAACGCGAAATTAATCTTCTTGACGCAATCGTTGTAGCATTCGGTCGTTACTCTGGTTCCACGCTAAGATGGATGACTCACAATGAACAACCCTGGCTTGAAACTCGTGGTTCTCTACGGCCTACAGATCGATCAGAAGATATCATTAGCAACGAATTAATTAATAATTATTTCACTAAAATCATTGAACAGTATGGAATTGTAAATCCCTGCGATATTTCAAAATATAGCGAAGCAATGGCAAAGAAACGTTATATTTAATTTATAGCCTGCGTCAGTTAAACGCGGGCTATGGGTTCAATCGATAATAAACATAACTGATGCCCCGAGTGTGGATTAGTGTCCATCCTCGGGGTGTAATTTTGCGTTGGGAGGGTGGGTGAGTGGATGGCTTTCAAATAGGTATGAGTTGCGCTGCTGGATGATTTGCGGAACAAGAGCAAGCAATTTCTTAGTGATAAGGTTGGTGTATACCAATGAGCGGATCGGTTACACAGCTAATAGGAAATTTTCACTTGAAAAAGCCGTAAAAATGTAGTATACTGAAACCGAGGATTTTCAAATATTACTTTCAAGGAGGATCATTCATGAAAAGAAATCGTGTTCTTGCGCTACTTATGTCCGTGCTGCTTTTGGTAACGGCACTTTTGTCCGGCTGCGGTGCGAACAAATTACAGCAGGGTCTGAAAAGGGCAGACGTGGAGGCATTCCCCGTTGCAACGTCTGAGATGTCTTATGCTGATCGCAGACAACTCGCCATTGATTTTTTTGAACTTCAACTTACCTTCCATTGGATTTCCAATATGGAAATTAGCGATTACTGGATGACCTATGGGAAAGAAAAAAAGACGATTTCCTCTTCGAATGTTTATGGCGGTGTGCCGTATCAGAGCATGGGAACCGGCAGTCTTTATCGCTGGCTTGAGTATTATAACGAAAAGACCGGTGTGATGGATTTTGAGAGAGCCTTGGCGGAAAACGGTGGTTACGGCGAAGGTGCTGCGATGATCGACGAAGGGGCGAAGAACAATCCGGAGTATAAGAAATATCGTAGCTTGATGACTTTCTTTAACCAATGCTCTGTCGGTTCCGCTTGGGGTTGGGGCAGAGTCATCAATTCTGCGAATTTCAATTCCACCAGTTATATGACGTTGACGAATGGTTTTATTCCGGTTGGGTACACCTATCCGGATATGGATAAGATTGATAAGTTTGGTGTAAAGACCGAAAACAATCCCCAAAAATACGATACTTGGAACGTAATTTTTGATTGGATCGACTTACACGGCACGGATGCCATGTACAAATGCTATGCACAGACACGTCCCGGTGATCTGCTGGTCAGCGGTGGACATACCTTGATGGTCAAAGAAGTAAAAGTTAAGACTTTACCTGACGGTACGATCGATTCTGAGAATAGCGAACTGATTGTGTTAGAGCAGACAGAATCGTGGCGCGACGAGCAGATGCTCGACGAAACTCCTTTAATTTACCAAGGGTATTGGGAGGCTTCCTATAACTTTGGGACGCTTCAAAACAAATATTATATTCCCTTTACCTTTGCGGAATTCTTAGATCCTAATGTTGCAGGTGACAAAGCACTGTTGGATATCTATCATGCCTATACCGATGTTACAGCACCTGTTGCAAGACGGTATAAGCTGTTCACCTTCACCAAAGAAGAATTGATGAAGATGAGCGGACCCGATGTGGAAAAGGCACAGGTCTTCACCAACCTCCCCGAAGGTTTGAAAGACATGACTGTTGCACAGCTTGATGAGATGAATCTCGGTTCCAACTATCCGATTTCCGACGTGTTTGTTACCGTGAAGAATAAACGGGGCAAAGTGTTACATCAAAACGTGTACCGTGCGACGTTGGGTGAAATCCGTGAAATGAGTATGAAAGAAAACAACAGCACGTGGACCAAGGATGCGAACGGCAACTACTTGACCATGACCGATGGGGTTGCACAATTCGCAGACGGGAAAAATGTAGTTGAGATCAGTGTTCAACTTTCCACCGGCGAAAAACCCGTTGTTTTCAGCGGTACGTTGCTTGCCTAAATCATTAAAAAGAGCGAGGAAGACAGTTTTTAAAAAACTGTCTTCCTTTTTTGGTGCACCAACAAAAACGCTCCCGTCGGCATTCCGACGGGAGCGTGACATTCTTTTAAGAGACATATAGCTTATAAGAGAGGGTGGTTGATTATGCTGCCAGCAGGTGTTCCAATAAGATTTTCACACCAATGAGAATGAGAACGGCACCGCCAAACAGCTCAGCACGCTTGCCGTAACGGGTGCCGGTTTTGCAGCCCAGTTGAACACCAATTGTGCAGGCGGCAAAGGTGATGATGGCAATGACTGCTGCACACATCAAAAAGCCGTAAGTCGGTTCTAACAGATTGGTGCGGCTCATTGCCATTGTGACGCCGACGGCCATGGCGTCAATGCTGGTGGCAACCGCCATCAGTAACAAGGTGCTCCATCCGGTGGGGTCATTTTGCGGTTGTTCGTCGGTGCTTTCGTGTGTGGTTTCCCATATCATTTTTCCACCGATAAACAGTAGCAATACAAAGGCGATCCAATGATCAAATGTAACGATTTGAGCAGAAAACAAACCCGCAATGATATAGCCGATGACGGGCATTAACCCTTGGAACAAACCAAAAGCACCCGCAATTTTTAACGTTTGCAGCGGGGACGCTTTCTTTAAAAAGGTGCCGTTGCTTAACGACACCGCAAAGGCATCCATGGATAGGCCGAGTGCCGTGCATAACAGGGTGATAACATCCATACTGAAAACTCCTTGTTCAAATTGTTTTCCAGTATAACGGAAAACCAACGGGAAGTCAAGAAAAAAGCTGACTCTTTACAAACGGTGCCGAACACGGTATACTCATGATGAGATAATTCAGCGTATGAAAACAGATAAGGAGTTGCTATGAACGCCTATTTTTATACATTTGGGTGCAAGGTCAATCAATATGAAACGCAAGCCATGCGACAACAGTTGGAAGAACTGGGTTATACCACCGATGAGTTTTCCCTCGGCGGGGCGGATATCGGTGAGGCGATATTGGTCATCAATTCTTGTACCGTTACGGGGGAGAGTGACCGTAAACTGCGGCAGTTGCTCCGTCGTTGTCGGCGAGAACATCCGAAAGCGGTATTGGTATTGACGGGATGTATGCCGCAAGCTTTTCCGGAAATCGCCGAATCGTTTTCAGAACCGGATATTATTTTGGGGAATGCACGGCGCCGTCAGTTGCCGACCGCTATACAGCAATTTTTGAAAAATCGCAAACGGGTGGTGGATATTCCGCCTCATGATACCGTGTTTGAACCGTTAACTCTTTGTCGTTTCCAAGGGCGAACACGTGCCTTTTTGAAAATTGAGGACGGGTGCAATCGGTTTTGCTCGTACTGTATTATCCCCTATGCCAGAGGGAGGGTGCGGTCCAAGCCGTTAGACAGTATTGAACAAGAAGTGCGGTGCTTGGCGGAGCAAGGGTATGTTGAGGTCGTGCTGGTGGGTATCAATCTGACGGCATACGGGCAGGATTGCGGTTTGTCTATCTGTGATGCGGTGGAACGAGTTTGTGCGGTGGACGGGATTCGGCGGGTACGGCTGGGGTCGATTGAACCGGACCATCTGACCGATGCGGTGATGGATCGTTTGGCGGCGTGTGATAAATTGTGTCCGCAATTTCATTTAGCATTACAGAGTGGGTGCGATGCGATGTTAAAACGCATGAACCGCCACTATACCACCGAGGAATACCGTGCTTTGTGTGACGCTTTAAGAAGTCGATTCCCGGGTGCCGCTTTTACGACGGATATTATGGTGGGGTTTCCCGGAGAGACCGAAGAGGAATTCGAGCAATCGCTTGACTTTGCACAACGTATCGGATTTTCCCGTATTCATTGTTTTGCGTATTCCAAACGGGCGGGCACTGTGGCGGCAAAAGCCTCGGGACAGGTGCCGAATGCCGAGAAAGTGCGTCGAAACCGTTTGATGATTGCAATGGGTGAACGGTGTGCCGCCGACTATGCCAATACGTTGGTCGGTACTCAAACCGAGGTGTTGTTGGAAACCGTACGAGAGGACGGACGGTTGGAAGGTTATACCGATACGTATGTACCCGTGGTGGTGGAGGGCGGTCAAGTCGGAACGATTTGCCGTGCTACGATAGACAGCCAACAAAACGGCGTGTGTTACGGCACCGTACAGTAAATAAAAGAAGCACCAAACGCTTGACGTTCGGTGCTTCTTTTATTTCTTTATGATTTTGACAATGCTTGTTTGATAGCACTTGCTAACTGGTCAGGGCAGGAGGTTGGTTTCATGCCGCAACGGATACCGGACAGACGGCGAACCGCCTCTTCGGCTTCCATGCCTTCCACCAGTGCGCCGATTCCTTTGGTGTTGCCGTTGCAACCACCTTCGAATTGTACGTTTTTCAAGCGGCCGTCCACAAGGTCAAAGGAAACAGAACGTGAACAGACACCACGGGTCGGGTAACGAAAGGCCATGTCAATCATCCTTTCTTGGCAAGGCGTTGTTTGTATGCCAATAACTCAGCGATGCATTCGTCAGGCGCAGCGGTGGAACCAACAGCACGCAATGTGCGGGAATACATACCGTGGAAATCCGAGCCGCCGGTCGCCAGCAGATTGTGCTGGCGGGCAAGGGATAGCAAAGCTTCTCTTTGTGCATCGGTATGATTAGGATGCCACACTTCAACACCGTCTAATCCAAGCGGGATCAACTCTTCCAGCAATTCTTCATTTTGGTAGGTATGGGGATGTGCAAGAACCGCAATGCCGCCCGCTTCGTGGATGGCGGCGAGGACATCCTGCGTATGAGGATAGTCGATCGGCACCCGTGCGCAACCATCTGCGCCAAAGAGTTTTTCATATATTTCACCGTATATCGAATCCGCATATCCCGCATCCATTAACGCATGCATAATATGTTGTTTGAAGATATTGGTACTGCCGGTGGCACATTTCACTACCAATTCCGGCGTGATGGGGTAGTAGCGCATGACCTTACGCACCATTGCCATGCCGGCTGCACGACGGCTTTCCCCGATGCGATGTAACAAGCCTTCCAACCGGTCCGGGTAATCGCACAAATAGCAAAGCAGATGTGCGTTGCGACCTCGTGCGGGGTCCGTGGTGGAAATTTCCACGCCGTGAATGACTTGGACGTCTTGCCGTTTGCCGACAACCACCGCACGGGTAGCACCCGCCGTTGTATCGTGATCGGTAACCGCAATAGCCGAAAGGTTTTTACGCTTGGCAAGGCTGATTAAATCTTCAATGCCGAGAGAACCGTCTGAAATTTTTGTGTGACAATGCAGATCACCAGCCAATGTTTTGCCCTCCTATAATGTACCGAAGCCCGGCATAAAGCCGATTGATGTCAACAATATCCAATGGAATATCCAATATATAGTATATAACTTTTTGTCTTTAAACGCAAGGAATTTTCCAAAAACCAAAAAAATTTTTGCATTTTCGACAAGGTTTGTGCGCTATTAAAATGATTTGTGCGCAATATGCTGTGATAGAAGGCCGATAGATAGTGAATGCTATGGATATAGAGTCTGCATACAGTGGCGTTATCGGTCGGATGAAAGGGGGAATAGGTGATGTACGAATGGGAAAGGGATATGAAAAAAATTGAGGAATGGTTAGAACAACGTCGGTTTGGTTTGGTGAGGGTGTGGTTTCAACAACACAACGTGGTGGATATTGCTTCCTTATTGGAGAAACTACCGTCAAAGCATCTGCCGACTGCATATCGGATACTGCCCAAAACACCCGCCGCCGAAGTGTTTGCGTACATGGCGCCTGCCACGCAAGAAGCACTCATCGGTGCTTTTACCGACCGAGAGTTGGCGGTGATGCTGAGTGAATTATACGTCGATGATACAGCCGATTTATTAGAGGAAATGCCGGCGACCGTCGTCAAACGTCTTTTGCGAGCGGTATCGCCGTCCGAACGTCAAACGCTCAATCGCATTTTACAATATCCCGAAAACAGTGCCGGCAGCGTGTTGACAACCGAAGTGGTGGATTTAAAGGCGGATATGACCGTAGCGGCGGCATTGCGGTATATCCGAGCCTATGGGCCCGACAAGGAAACCATTTACACATGTTATGTCACCGATAAAAATCGGCGGTTGATTGGTTCGGTATCTGTTAAAGATTTGTTGCTGGCACGTGAAAGCGATACAATCGGAGAGTTGATGATCGTTCATCCTCTTTCGGTGGTTACGACCGAACAGCAAGAAATCGTAGCAGGGTTGTTTGCTCGATACGACCTGATTGCGTTACCGGTAACGGATAGGGAAGGGCGGCTTGTGGGAATCATCACGGTTGACGATGTTTTTGATATCGTCGAGCAAGAAACAACGGAAGATATTGAAAAAATGGCGGCCATTACCCCGACTGAACGACCGTATCTGCGTACGGGTGTTTTGGCGTTGTTCCGCAAGCGAATCCCATGGTTATTGTTGTTGATGATTTCGGCGACGGTGACGGGTGTGATCATCGATCATTTTGAAGCCGCCTTGGCGGCGTCTGCTGTGTTGACCGCGTTTATTCCAATGTTAATGGGGACCGGTGGTAACAGCGGAAGTCAGGCATCCGCCATGGTGATCCGAGGGTTGGCTTTGGCGGATATTGCGTTTCGTGATATCTTCCGTGTACTGTGGAAAGAACTGCGGGTATCGTTGTTATGCGGCATGGTGCTGGCGGCAACAAGTTTTCTGAAAATTTTAACGGTTGATCGGTTTGTATTCGGCAGTATGGTTACGCTTAATGAAGCAATCGTGGTTTCGGTGACGTTGCTCATCACGGTGGTGATCGCCAAACTGACAGGGTGTGCGTTACCGCTTTTTGCCAAGCGCTTGGGGTTTGATCCGGCGGTGATGGCAAGTCCGTTTATTACCACTATTATTGATGCCGTTTCCCTACTGGTGTATTTTGGTGTGGCAAACCGGATACTTTTTACTTGACAAGGTTTTTTTGCGTGATATAATGGGACGGTAAACGATCTTCGGGGCGGGGTGTAATTCCCCACCGGCGGTACAGCCCGCGAGCGCGCAAGCGTTGATTTGGTGAAATTCCAAAGCCGACGGTTATAGTCCGGATGTAAGAAGATGTATGTATAAAACGCAAGCCCCGCAGTGTTTTACTGTGGGGCTTTTTTATTTTTTAAACGGAGGAACACAATAATGGAAACGATTCAAAACTTATGGCGCCAGACGCAAGAAAATCTGCTGTTTGTCGTGGTGTGCGTCTTGATAGCAACAAGCTTGATTGTGGGTACACACTTAATTGAAAAGTGGTTACCGCAAAAACGCAAAACAACCTCTGCGCAGCGGTCGAGTATCATCGGGATTTGTTCTGCGGTGGCCGCTGTGTTACATATTTTTGATTTTGCTTTGCCGTTTTTAGCGCCGGATTTTTATAAATTGGATTTCTCCGAAATTCCGGTGCTGTTGTGCGGGTACTATCTTGGGCCTTCGTCAGCGGTTGCGTGTGAAGGTGTGAAAATTGTACTTAAATTGTTACTAAAAGGGACATCTACGGCGTTTGTTGGTGATTTTGCGAATTTTGCCGTTGGTTGCAGTTTCGTTATTCCGGCGACAATTGTCTATCATCTGCATAAAACTCGGAAAACTGCCGTGATCGGTATGGCGGTTGGAACCGGCTCGATGGCGATATTCGGAAGTGCGTTTAATGCTTTTTATTTGTTGCCGAAATTCGCACAGTTGTACAAACTGCCGTTGGATAAGATCGTGGCGATGGGCCATGCGGTAAACGCTTCGGTGAACAGCGTGGAAAGCTTGGTGTTGTTGTGCGTTGTGCCGCTGAATTTGCTCAAAGGTACTGTCGTTTCCCTTATCACGTTTTTTGTGTATAAACGCATCGAAACTTTTTTGTTTAAAAAGAATCCGGTTTAGTGTCTTCGCAAGAAGAATCCGGCGGGGTGGGGTCGGTGCGGTTGTCTGCCGGCTGTGGTTCCATTTTTCGGCTGTCGGGGTAGATGCGGGTCGGTCGTTTGTCTTTTTTTGGCATAAAAAACCCTCCTTATATACCGTAGTATCGTGCCGAATTGAGGGAAATATACGAAATCTATTGACAATTCCCTGTGTGAAATGCGATAATAAAGGCAAGAAAGAAGGGATCTTAGATGAGTAAATATACCGCAGCAGATATCGTACGGATTGTGAAAGAGCAAAATGTACGGTTTATTCGGTTGCAGTTTACCGATATTTTCGGTTCGTTCAAGAATGTCGCTATTACGGCGAGCCAGTTGCAAAAGGCGCTGGATAACCAATGTATGTTTGATGGTTCTTCTATTGAAGGTTTTGTACGTATCGAAGAGTCGGACATGTACTTATATCCCGATTACGATAGTTTTATGATCTTCCCTTGGTACGAAGAAAATGAAGGGAAGGTTGCCCGGCTCATTTGTGACGTGTACAAGCCCGACGGCACACCGTTTGAGGGTGATCCTCGTGGGCTGTTAAAGCGGGTGTTAAAGGAAGCCGAAGACATGGGCTTTTCTGCGTTTAACGTTGGACCGGAATGTGAGTTTTTCTTGTTCGACAACGATGAGAACGGATATCCCACAACACGCAGTAAGGATTGCGGTGCTTATTTTGAACTGGGCCCCACCGACTTGGGTGAGGCGGCTCGTCGGGATATGTGTTTGACGCTCGAAGATATGGGATATGAAATCGAGGCGTCCCATCATGAGTGTGCCAACGGTCAGCATGAAATCGATTTCAAGTATGCGGATGCTTTAAAAGCCGCCGATAATATCGTGACGTTTAAACTGGCCGTTAAAACCATTGCACATCGGCACAATATGTATGCAACCTTTATGCCCAAGCCGGTATTCGGCAAAGCGGGTAACGGCATGCACGTGAATATGTCGTTGACCAAAGACGGCAAAAATGCATTTTATGACCCGAACGGTGTTATGGGACTCAGCGATACGGCATATCATTTTATTGCGGGTATTTTGGAACACGTACGTGGTATGAGTGCGGTAACCAATCCGTTGGTAAATTCCTATAAGCGGTTGGTTTCCGGTTATGAAGCGCCGGTCTATATTGCTTGGTCTGCCAGCAACCGCAGTCCTTTGGTTCGTGTACCGGCCACTCGTGGTATGGGAACACGTTTGGAGCTGCGTAACCCCGATCCGGCAGCAAACCCCTATTTAACGTTGGCACTTTGCTTGGCAGCCGGTCTGGACGGTATTCGTCGTAAGCTGACACCGCCTGCCGCCGTGGAAGAAAACTTGTTTGAATTGGATGAAGATACCCGTGATCGCATGGGTATTGAAAATCTCCCGTCGAATCTGAAAGAGGCGATTCGTGCGATGAAAGCCGACGATTTGATTCGGGAAACGTTGGGTTCTCATATTTTTTCTCGGTATGTACAACATAAATCCGAGGAATGGGATGAGTACAAGGTACGTGTTACCCAGTGGGAGTTAGATCGGTATTTAGCAAGGTATTAAGGAGGAAGCATATGAGTAAAAATTTTGCGATTGCTATTTCTCGTCAGTTTGCCAGCGGTGGGCATGAGATCGGCCGCCGCCTTGCAGCACGGTTAAACGTTCCGATATACGATGAAGAATTGATTTTGCATGCGGCAGAAGAAAGCGGTTTGTCACCGGAGGTTTTGCATTACTTTGATGAAAAGCCGACCAACAGTTTGCTGTATTCGTTGTCCATGACGGGTGTGCATGAGATGAATGCCGGTGGTGTAGCGCAGTATAATGTTCCGGTCGACCACCAGGTATTCCAAGCACAGGTCAATGTAATTCGTTCCTTGTCACAAAAAGGGTCCTGCGTTTTTGTGGGGCGGTGTGCTGACCAAGTGTTGGAAAAACATGAAGGTTTGGTCAGTGTTTTCCTTCACGCGGATTTGGAGGATCGGATTGCTCGGGTTGTGGAGTATGACAAGGTTGATGCTGCGGAAGCTAAGAGCCGAATTGCAAAGAGCGATAAACGCCGTGCCAATTACTATAATTTCCATTCCCGCAAAAAATGGGGCGTAGCCAGCGGTTACCATCTGTGTATCAATACCAGCAAAGTTGGTTACGATAATGCCGTAGAGCTGATCGCCAAGTTTGTGGAACTGAAACAAATTCAAGATCTTACGTAAGAGCGAACCCATTAAGAGAACCTTTTAAAGGTTCTCTTTTTTGTTAAAATATTCCTTGTAATTTTTCGGTTATACGGCACACGCTAATGACTGAGAAGGAGGAGTAGATATGTCAAAAACCGTCATGAACTTTATGAAGGGAATGGGTATTGGTTTAGCGGTCGGGTGTGTCGCCGGAGCTGTTGGCAACCAATATATGCATACCGGACGAAAGGGTTTAAAGAAAAACCTGGGCAAGGCACTCAAAAATATGAGTGAATTGGTAGAAGATGTCGGCGGATTATTTTAGTTGTTGATAAGAGGCGGGTTGCCGTCGGTGGACGC
>JAZRZU010000065.1:0-9036 GCA_045601465.1 Acutalibacteraceae bacterium | reverse complement strand
GGTGGTTGGTGGTTATCAGATGAAATAGCAACGAAAGGCGACCACTATTTGTTAGATTTGAAATTTGATACTGCTAAATGTAAAACAAAACATTTAGAAATTTCATTTAGACGAGCAGAAGTTATTAGAGAATAAAACATTTGTTAGATAGATAAAAGGGTTTTAGGTTCTCCTAACAAGTGATATTTGGGCGCCCAAATGTCCTGCTTGTTACGGTGTAAGACATAATTAAAAGCTGTGCAGTTAATTTCTGCACAGCTTTTTCTGTCCTTTAGAGTACGACCCATAGTGGGGGTTCTTTTTTTGTTAATCACAACACGGGTCGTGTTTTGTTTTCGGTTCCGGCATATCCGGTGCCGGTTGGGTCGTATCGCCCAGGCCGGACGTTTCGGAGAAAATGACGTTGGATTTTGTCATGTCCACAGCATCGCTGGGGATGATGATCTTGGATGCTTTGCCATTGGACAAGGCGACCAGCGCTTCGTACTTTTTCATTTCCAGCACCGCAAAATCGACCTGTGCATTTTTTAACTCACGAAGGCCGTCCGCTTCGGCTTTCTTCGAGAGGTAGATAGCTTTGGCTTCACCCTCTGCGCGGGCAATGCGAGCGTCCCGTTCACCTTCTGCGGCAAGGATCATGGCTTGCTTATCGCCTTCTGCACGGGTAATTGCCGCTGCTTTATGACCTTCTGCTTGAAGCAGCGTCTCACGGCGGTCACGCTCTGCCTTCATCTGCTTTTCCATCGCATTTTGAATCTCGGCAGGGGGGATGATGTTTTTTAATTCGACACGGTTGACTTTGATGCCCCACTTGTCGGTGGCTTCGTCCAGAATCTCGGTCATTTTGGCATTGATGGTGTCTCGTGAAGTCAGCGTGCCGTCCAATTCCAACTCACCAACAATGTTACGAAGCGTGGTGGCTGCCAGGTTGGAAAGCGCCGAAATCGGGTTCACGGCGCCATAGGCATACAGTTTGGCATCGTAAACCGCATAATAGATAACCGTGTCAATTTGCATGGTAACGTTATCTTTGGTAATAACCGGTTGCGGGGGTGAATCCAGCACCTGTTCTTTCAGCGTTACTCTTTTGGCGATACGCTCAATAACCGGAATTTTGACGTGGATGCCGGCAGACCATGTGGTTTTGTATTTGCCGAGCAGTTCAATAACAAATTCGTGTGCCTGCGGAACAATGCGTATGTTCGCCATGAGAATAACTAAAATTGCGGCCGTTATGATAATAGCTACCATCTTACATTCTCCTTTTTAAAAAGATTCTATTATTATTATTATATCGAAAACAGCCGTTAAAATCAATATTTTCGTCAAAAAATAGCGGCGGAGTGAAATCACTCCGCCGCTGTTTTTGAAATATATGGTTAACTTATCAGTGAGTCCGGTGATATTAACAAACAGGCTGCCAACAGGGCGAGGAAGAAATACTTGGGGATTGACCAAAACGTAGTTATCCATCCCCAACGATCCAGGTAATATTTTCCTTGTTGGTATGCCCTTTTATCCAGTTTGTAGAATATGCAAAAACCTAGACCAAATAGAACAATACCTGAATAACGAGTGAAATATGGCATTGCATTTTACACCTGCCGTTATAGTTGTGTTATTTTGGGCGGCCCACTAAACGGCCTTTGCCAATCGCATAAACGTCATCGATGACCATTTGGAACGAAACTTTACGTTTTTCGAACGTGGCCCGTTCTTCAATTTTTGATTTATGGAAATCTTTGAGTTCCTGTGAGAACGGAAGATTTCCCATATCCAAAATACGAACGGCGCCGTCGTTATCACGGCAGGGAAGCATTTTACCGGCATTAAAGCGGCAGGGCGCAAACGGTA
The DNA here is from genome assembly GCA_045601465.1 of Acutalibacteraceae bacterium. GTDB lineage: Bacteria > Bacillota > Clostridia > Oscillospirales > Acutalibacteraceae > RGIG3009. The sequence goes on along the minus strand of JAZRZU010000065.1, from coordinate 7,182 downwards.
CGTCCAACACACCGGCTTCAACGCCACGGCAAACACCAACGGCGATGTCACCCTCACCCAGTTCGAAGCATTTGTCCACAATCGCACGAGTTTCCAGCTTGATGATTTCTTTTTCGCTGTCAAGACGCTTGTCTTGGAAGGTTTGGTCGCTTAACATATTGACGACCTGTTTGGTACAGCGAAGGCCTTCGGCATTGGCTTCCATTGTGGGGATGCCAACCGCTTCGTGGGGCGTTTTGACAATCACCTTGGTGGCTTTGGAAAGGGCTGCTATCAAACTGCCCGAAGAAATGACACCGAAAGCTTTTGCTTCGTCAGCGGGGAAGCCCCCCATCCACTGATGCAAGACGGTGGTAACTTCCACGTCCGTGTAACCATATTTTTCGAGATACTCATCGGTGAGTTCTTGCAAGGTGTGAATAGCGGCAATATCTTGTACCAAGTTGCCGCATTGTCCGTAGCCTACGGTGATATTCTTAACACCCTGTTCGGCGGCAAGAAGGGCTTCTATAATGGCGGCAGCGTGGGAAATGCAGGGGGGCACCAAGGTACCGGTCAAGGGACCGTAAGGCTCACGGTTTATCGAAACACCCATTTCCTCGTACAGACCGGTTAAGCGGTCAACATACTGCCAGTCACGAATGGTGCGTTCCATCGGAATGTTCTTACAATACGGCAAGTTATAGGAGATACCGCCGCCTTCATAACTTGTGAAACCACCTGCATAAGTAATTTCGGTCAGCAATCGGGCATCGGGGGTGCCGTGACGCACCTGCATCGGAACGTTTACACTTTCAATTACTTGACGACATTTATGGACACCATGGTTTACGGCGGGGAAGCCGTTGAGCATGGCACGTTCCAGCCGCAAAGATTCGGAGATACCGTTTTCCGCTTCTTCATAGCGGTTTTGACGGGTGTAACTGTCGATTGTGGAAGGAAGCAGGTCAGCTTCACCGACTTGCTCCAAATATTGCATTAACTTGATGTGTTCTTCCACGACCGGAACACCGGCACGTGGTTGGATCAAGGTGCGTTTATTGCGTTTCGCATCTACGAGTTTTTTCGAGAATTTGCGGCACTCCGGCATCGCTTTATGATATTCCACGGCTTCTTTCAAATCGACGTCTTTACCTGTCGGCCATTGGTTGAGAACTTCTTCTCGTTGACGCATAAATTCGTCTTCGGGGAGGCGTTTATTTTGTATCTCCATAGTATTCAAGCTCCTTTTTCATGATTCTCAGTGCGGTTTGGGGATAGTATGACGAAAGCAGCCCCATTGCTGCTAATATGTATTGCTTGTCTGCCCAGACATCCGCATCGGTGGGGCGAAGGGAAGACGGTTTTTCTACTGAGTAGAGTGCGTGCTTGGCGATTTCGCATATCCTTTTGGAGTGGATCAGGCTGCCGCCTGTTACGACAATATTTTTCACACTCGTCAGGTTTTTTCCTTCTTGCACCAAGACTTTTCCAAGCAAGGTGAAAGATTCCGAAATCGTACCTGCGTGACGGGTGACCGCTTCGTCAACGGCGCAACTTGCCAGCGCAAAGTCAAGTGATTCCATTTCGTGGTTACCGTTTGGCAACGTGTCGGGGTTTTGTTTTAAATTTTCTACGATTTTTAAAACAGTGTTCTCCGGCAAGCCTGACAAGGCACAAACGGTCGGTAATCCGGCGGCATCCAAGATACCTTGAATGCTGTATCGCATACCAATATCACCCTCGACGGTGCGTTTGGCGTAAGGCTCGGGGAGCCCTTTATACACAGTGTTCATATGCTCCGGCATACCGTCGGCAATGGAGTAAATATCCGTTGTGGCACCGCCTACGTCGACGGCGATGAGTTCGCCGATGCCGCTTTCGCCCTCACATCCTTTGGAAAGCAGTTCCACCGCTTGCAAAACGGCGGCGGGGGTCGGCATCAGAATATCGGATAACAGCTCGGTGGCACGGCTTAAACCTTTTGCCTGTACGATCCGATTTAAAAAGATTTCCCGTATTTGTTTTTGCGTGTCTTCAATTTTTAGTTCGCCAAACTTCGGCATCACGTTGGGACAAACATAAACCTCAAAGCCCGAGAGTATCTCCCGGCATTCTTTCGCAGCGGTGCGGTTGCCTGCGATGATAATGGGGAAGGTGGGGTTTATTTTTGCCAACGCTTTTGCATTGTGCAAAATGCACTCGGTATTCCCGCCGTCGGTACCGCCTACGAGTAAAAAGATATCGGGTTTTGCCTTTTGGATCTCATCTAAATCATCGTCGGTGAGTTCAAAGGCATAAACGCCAACCACTTTCGCACCCGCACCCAAGCTTGCCAGTCGCGCGGCTTCGCCTGTTAGTTCGGGTACAAGACCGCTTGTCACCATTTTAAGGCCGCCTGCGGCGGATGAACAGGCATAACATTCCGAAAACTCGGTTTTTCCGATCTTGCTTTCCAAGATTTCAAGTCCGTTATGAAGCCCATCGTTTATATCGGTTTCAATGGTTGTGTAGGAACTGGCGGTTCCGAGAATTTGTTGGTTGTCAACGTCTACGGCCGTAAGCTTTGTGTATGTACTGCCGAAATCAATCAACAAAACATGTTTCATTTAGTTTTCCTCGGTAACGTTTAAAAGTTCACGCAGTGCTTGTATCGTGGTTTCCGGAGTCGTGCCGGGCGGGAAAGCACGGTCAAACCCCATTGCTTTAAAACGTTTTTCAACGTCTTCAAATTTTTGTTTGCCGATAACGATGTTGCCGCCTACGATGAGAGGAATGCCTTTGAGACCTGCTTCATTGCATTTTTCACGCATACCTCGGCAGTCCAGTTCTCCTTGCCCGTACAGAGACGATACTACGATGGCATCGGCGCCCGATTCAATGGCGGCAGCGATGTATTCTTCTTGGGCTACCATAACCCCCAGGTTTACCACCTCAAAACCCGCTTCGGTAAAGGCGTGCTGCAATATTTTATTGCCAACTGCGTGAACGTCGGCGCCTATGACGCCCATAACTAATATTTTTTTCTTTTTGGCATTGTCGCTCATATTTTGCACCTCATAGAATCACATTGTTATATAACTATATCTTATATGGTTATATATCATTTGTCAAGTTGCGTTTTGGCTTTTTGGTGTATTTCTATGTCGAAATATTATGAAAGAACCGCCCAACTTGGTTGGGCGGTTCTTATCAGATGATTTTCTTATCCAGCAAACGTTTGATTTTGGTTTCCAAATACAACAGTGAGCCTTCGTCCATTTCATAATAACATTCAATCAGTTCTCCGCTGAATTTTGAAATAAGCTCAGCAGCGGTGCGGTTTAAATGTTTTTCATACTGTTTGGGCAAAAGAAGGATATCCTTGTCTTTTATATAGTTTGCGATATCTTCATTTTCCGAGAAAACAAAAGGGTTATCAATCGTGACGTTTTCCGAGTACATCTCGGCGGTTTTAAAAAGCAATTCTCCAAAGCGTCGACTACCCGCAAGAATTCCCACGGTTTTCCCGGCTTCCATTTTGATGATCTTCGAAAGGCTCCTTGACGAGAGACGGAGTGCGACACGTATCACACGGCCTTTATTGGGGACAACGCTTTCTAAATATTCGGCATGGGCGGAAGTGGTGATGATCAGTTCAAAATCTTCATTTACTTTATAAGGGTATTGCTTTACGTTGTCGAGCAGGAAAGAATACAGATCTACGCCGTTCATGTGGCGTAGTTGTTCGGAAATCTGGGATAGATTTTCGGGGTTACATTCCACGGCAACTACCTTGACGTTGGCTTCTTGTTCTGAGCGTTCCCGCAGTTTTAAGTTTATAAAAATATTGATCTCCTGGGGAGAAAGACCCATATCTTCAAGATAATCAATCATCTCACCGATGGCGGCCATTGCTTTTTCTTTGCGATTTGCAGCGTTGTCGTGATGATAACTGACAAACGTTCCCCGACCCTGTACCTTTTCAATAAGGCTGAGGTGTTCCAGTTCGTCATAGGCTTGTTTGACCGTACCCCGTGCAATACCAAGGATTTCGGTCATTTCTTGTACGGTGGGAAGCTTTTGTCCGGAAATCAGGATTCCTTTTTTTATGGCGACCCGAATCGAGTCCGACAACTGTCGATAAAGTGGGATGTTCAGTTGGGGGTTGATATTGATATAGTCCATTTTAACATCTCCGCTAAAATTGTTATATAATAATTGTACCCGGTTGACAAAGCTTTGTCAACCGGGCATTTATCGTGCGTAAATTTATTTGGTTTTCGCTAAGTAGTTGGCGGGACCTGTTTCGTAAAGATTACGGCCTTCGCTGTCAATGACCACGACAACCGGAAAATCTTCCACTTCCAGCCGCCGGATTGCCTCAGCACCCAGGTCGTCATAGGCGATAACTTCGGCTTTTTTAATGCATTTGGAAAGCAAAGCACCGCAGCCGCCGATCGCGCCGAAATATACGGCACCGTATTTTTTCATAGCTTCTATGACATTCGGACCACGTTTGCCTTTGCCGATCATACCTGTTTGGCCGAGCTCGATCAAGGAGGGGCTGTAAGCATCCATGCGGTAGGAGGTGGTAGGACCTGCCGAGCCGATCGCTTCGCCCGGTTTTGCGGGGGTGGGGCCGACAAAGTAAATGATGCTGTCTTTAATATCCAAAGGCAGTGGTTTATTTTCGGCAATTAGTTCGCATAAACGTTTGTGGGCTGCGTCTCTGGCTGTGTAAATAACACCGGAAATCAAGCAGCTATCGCCCGCTTTTAAACTGCGGACTTTTTCTTGGGTAAATGGTGTGTTGATTTTTACGGCCATTTATATCACCTCCGTTTTATGTCTTGTGACATGGCAGTTGATATTGACTGCAACAGGTAATCCCGCAATATGAGTCGGGAAATATTCAATGTTGACAGCGAGGGCGGTCGTTTTTCCGCCAAAGCCTTGAGGGCCGATGCCCAAAGCGTTGATTTCTTCTAAAAGATCTTTTTCAAGCTCGGCATAAAATGGTGTTTCGTTTGGTTGATCTACGGGGCGAAGCAATGCTTTTTTGGCAAGGTATGCCGCTTTGTCAAAGGTTCCGCCGATGCCGACACCCACAACGATGGGCGGACAGGGGTTAGGACCGGCTTCCAGGACAGCACGTTTAATAAAGGCTTTTACGCCGTCCAGTCCGTCTGACGGGCGGAGCATGGCAATTTGGCTCATGTTTTCACTGCCGAAACCTTTGGGCGCTACGGTGATTTCGATTTGGTCACCCGGAACAAGCTCCATATAGATCATAGCGGGGGTGTTATCGCCTGTGTTGACACGGTTTAAGGGATCGGCAACAACGCTTTTGCGCAGATACCCCTCCGAGTAGCCTTGACGGACACCCTCGTTTATCGCATCGTTAACGTCGCCCTCGATATGAACGTCTTGACCGATTTTTAAGAATACACAAGCAACCCCGGTATCTTGACAAACGGGCTGTTTTTTTTGTTCCGCTATTTCATAGTTTTCAATGATATGTCCCAAAATTTCTTTTGCCTGGGGCCAAGGCTCGTTTTGTTCAGCTTTTGTGATACAAGTCTTGATATCACGGCTTAAAAAACAGTTCGCCTCGATACAAAGCTTTTTCACGGTGTTTGTAATGGTTGCGGCATCAATCGTACGCATAGGCTTTCCTCCATTTTTATGTTGCATTGTATATGTTGTCTAAAATATCGCCGTTTCTTCCAATGATGGTAGCAACCTTGCGGTCGCCCTTCGGAAGCTTATGGGGAACCCCTGTAATATTTTCGACCTTTTTCTTTAAATCAAAAATATCCACAACCGGAAGTTTTGCATCCACAAGTCGTTGGCGAAGTTCTTTATTTTTCGGGTTGACAGCAATGCCGCCCTGTGTTACCAAAACATCAATATCCTTGCCCGGGGTTGAAATACACGTCACACGGTCGGTAACAATGGGAAGTCTGGCTCTGAACATCGGGGCTATGATCATTGACAGTTTCGAGCCGGCGGCGGTGTCACTGTGTCCGCCGGAGCCACCCATCATAAAGCCGTTGGAATCGGTATGGACATTTACGTTAAAGTCGGTATCGATCTCGGTGGCGCCCAAAATCACAACATCCAGTTTATTCACAGCGGCATCGGGGTTGTTGGGGGAGGCATATTCGATTGCCGAAATTTCCCGGTGCACAGGGTTTTGACGGATCGACTCTACGGCATGAAGGTCAAAGCACTGTACATCCAGCAATTCTTTAAAGCAACCGGCTTTGAGCATATCCACCATATATCCCGTAATACCGCCAAGACCAAAGCTACCCTCGATTTGTTTTTCCAGCATAATGTCTTTTAAGAATTTTGCGGCGGCAAGTGAGGCGCCGCCGGCGCCTGTCTGGAATGAAAAGCCTTTTTTCAAAAGACCGGATGCCTCAATGACTTTTGCGGCATTCGACGCCATGATAAGACCGATTGGGTCACGTGTGATACGGGTGGTACCCGACACAATACCGTTCGGATCGCCGATTGCGTCTACCGTTACGACATAGTCGATATATTTTTCCGAAATCGAATAGTCGGTAAGCGGGTATTCCACCAGATTATCCGTAATGAGCACCACTTTTTTTGCGTGCATGGCATCGGCAAAGGCATAGCCTAAACTACCGCAGGCAGATTTACCGATCTTTCCCGTACAGTTGCCCATGTTGTCCGCAGTAGGTGCTGCGATAAAGGCAACGTCTATGGGCGTTTTACCCGATTCGATGTCAGCGGGACGGCCGCCGTGGGTGCGGAATTCGATCGGATTCTCCAAAATGCCTGTGGAAAAAACTTTTCCTAAATTTGCCGAAACATAGTCGGTGGCAATTTTTGTTACCGTTTTATTTCGGATATGGTCTATAATCGGTTTGTGAATATCAAAAAGCGAACTTGCGTTGACGGTAAGATTTTTAATTCCCAGCTCGGCAATCGCTTCCATCACCATATTCAGCACATAGTCACCGTTTCGCAGGTGATGGTGAAAAGAAACGGTCATACCGTCTTGTAAATTGGCAAGTTGGATGGCTTCTTTGAGAGAGTGTACGACTTTATTCATCTTCACCACTCCTTCGAATTCCCAAGGTTTTTGCCGCAGAAATCGTGCGCTCGGCACGGGCAACGATGGGGGCGTCGATCATCTTACCCCGCAAAGCGATGGCGCCTTTGGCTTGCTGTTTGGCAAGGGCGATG